>NZ_JBIVGT010000006.1:0-294814 GCF_044748825.1 Pseudomonas sp. NPDC089741
TCCGCCCCCGCGCCCGGCGCGCCCGCGTTCTGCACGTGGTCAGGCAGTGTCTGAAATCATGTCGCGGTGGCTGTGCGTGGGACACCTTCGGGTGTGCCGGATTCCTTGATATCCGGTCGGTCAACCCGCGTACAGCTGCCACCCTGTTTGTTTGACCGCGAACGGTGGCGGCTCCAGTCATCAAGGAGCTTCACCATGATCAAACCAACACCCAACCCGCCCGAAACCGCCTCGGTTTCCCCCTACGAATCCCTCGACTCAAACAAACTCCACGAAGCCGCCGACCGCGCCCTCGACCATTACTTCTGTCCGCCCGGTTCCACACCACCGCCACGTAAATACCGTGGGATGTATGCCGTTACGGCGGACAACAAAACCGAAGAACTGCTGGTCGATGCCAGTGAAACACTCGCTTCGGCGAAAACCCTCGCGCAGAACGTCGCCAGTCTGTTGCCGGTGTCGCAGCGCCAGGCGCTGGCGGGGATTGCGCAGTTGATCATGCTCGGGGAGTTGGCGGTGAATCGGGCGTTGGATAATTTGCAATTGCTGGGTTGATGCGCGGGGAGGGGTCACCTGCTGATTGATGGGGTGGCCGTTCTGGCGCCTTAGCGGGCAAGCCCGCTCCCACAGGGTTTTGTGTTGGTCACGGGAATCGTGTTCGGCGCTGAAACCTGGGGGGGCTGGTTATTGAGGCGCGTCGGGGCACTCTCGGGTCCATCAAAAAAACGGGACTGATTTATTCCATAAAATAAATCAGTCCCCTTTGTTATCACTTTGTTGTTGATTTCTGGTTTCAATCCTTTTCAGGGCATTTGAAGTTCCAGGAATAAACTTTCATGTCTTTGACTTCTTCGCCGACAGTTCCTACACCTAAACAATCTCCGTTCTTGATGTAGTTGAAGCTGCAGAAACGGACGCCCTCCGTGCAAGACTCGATTTCAGTGAAGCCTTTTCTTTGGATGACGTTTTCAACCCCGAACTCACCTGAGTAAGACGGATTCGGCTTCCAGCCATTTTTGATCAAAGCTTTTCGGGCTTTAGAAAAGGGCATTCCCTCTTTGATAGGAACGTCTGCTGCGCTTGAAAATAAACTGACGCAACATAAAAGGCTGATAACTAATATTTTTAGTTTCATTTAACAGTACCGCCAAAGCCTCTATATATTTTTTCTACTTCGTCGTACTCAGTATAAGGTTGGCCGGAAGGCTTTCCATTGACTGGTCGATTTGCCAACCCCGGCCCCATAGGCAACGCTTCCCATTTTTTTGATGCTTTTCCAACTGCAGTTTTTAAGTCGCCACCGATCAGCGGTTCGATGGCACTCACGTTCCGCAGGAGTTCAACGGCAATCAAGTCCTGCGTTCCGGGGCTGAAGTCAGATAGCCCCATCGCTTTGATGGAGAGTTCCGACCATGTGACTTTCGTGATTTGGTACCTTCCAGAAGCTGTGGTTGAACCACCATAACCTGGTCCTGGGTGAGTAGACTCATCACTGAATGTCCACTTCCCGGATTTCCAGCCAGCTGCCCAACCATATCCAAATTTCGCGTGATAGTCGCCACCCTCGACTTTTGCCAACGTATCCAGAAAGGCCTTCACATTTTTATTCTTTAAGAACTCCGCATTCTCGGCACGCCTCTTTTGTTGCTTTGCGTCTACGGATACAGCTTTAGGGCTGGAGTCTTTGACAGGCGTCACCGTTCTGGTGGCTACAGATGACATTTTTCGGCCGTTTTTGCTAATGACTTCAGCCATGAGGAAAACTTCCGTTATTTTCTTTGACGCTCTGCTGGTGGCTGTTTTGGAGAGTGAAAATAAAGAAGTTTATGGTTTTGGCCATGGAGCCTTGTACACGGTAGTTTTTTTGAGTTGCATCTACATCCATTTTCAATCCTCCAAAAACAGTTGGATCGTTTCCGCGAGGTGCGAGCTAATTACGTGCGTATACCCCATTGAATCGCTGACACCGTGCTCAATGCTGCCGTCAGCTCGCTGAATGGCGTAATCAAGATTAGCTAACGGCTCCCCTGACTCGTCGTCAATAAGCCTGAACTTGTCGCTGAAGTGCACGGGCATCGACGTCAGACCGCTGAAAGGCGCTGATACGACGGTGTCGCCAATGATGACCGTGCCGGAGCCACCTACAACTACGTTGCCGTGGCCACCGGTACTGTCTTTGGTCGCAGCATTCAGCCCATTGATAAAAACCGTCGAGCTGACCGCTCCGGTGATCGGGCTACCGCACGCGGATTTATCGGTCATTCGAGCGGCGGCAAGTCCGTCGAAATTCACATTGGGCGAGCCGCTGACAATAGGGTTTGTGCCATGCCCCGGGAGCGGGCAATTGGTTGGATCTGTAACTCGCGCAGCAGGTTTTCCACTCATGAATTGTTCCTTTTCAAAGTTTCAGTTTTCCTTGACCGGAATGGAGTCGATATGGGAACGAGGGGTATCGGCCGCCAAAATAATGCGGGGTGTCCAGCGTTTAAGCGCGAAGAAAAGGGCGTGTCCTTGGAGGGGCGCATAAAGTTTTACTGTCCATGTAAATGTGCTGCGCGCAGCATGCCCGAGGCAGGCGGCGCGCTCAATATCTACTTACAAATTATTGGTTGACTGCTAGATATGGTCGCGAAGCGGGGCGAGCAGGGGGAATCCTTGGCAACAGGTGATGGGATCGATTTTAGACGGCAGGACGCGATGAGACGCGATAAACACCAACGTCTAAAAAGACATCTCCAGACACTCTCTCAGGCTACACGCCCTTGCGCCTTTGCCTACAGCTACGCCAGAATCCGCCGGCTTGTGCGCCTTGGGGGCGGGTTCTATTGTGGTGCGGTCGCTGACGAATCAGCGATCGGATTTGACCGTCCGCCCAATATCAAGGCGCGACAGCGTTCTGCACGTGTTCAGGCATTGTCTGAAATCATGTCGCGGTGGCTGTGCGTGGGACACCTTCGGGTGTGCCGGATTCCTTGATATCCGGTCGGTCAACCCGCGCACAGCTGCCACCCTGTTTGTTTGACCGCGAACGGTGGCGGCTCCAGTCATCAAGGAGCTTCACCATGATCAAACCAACACCCAATCCGCCCTAAACCGCGTCGGTTTCCCCCTACGAATCCATCGATTCCAAAAAACTCCACGAAGCCGCCGACCGCGCGCTCGACCATTACCTCTGTCCGCCCGGCTCCACGCCGCCCCCGCGTAAAAACCGTGGGATGTACGCCGTGACGGCGGACAACAAAACCGAAGAACTGCTGGTCGATGCCAGTGAAACACTCGCTTCGGCGAAAACCCTCGCGCAGAACGTCTCCAGCCTGTTGCCGGCATCGCAGCGCCAGGCGCTGGCGGGGATTGCACAGTTGATCATGCTGGGGGAGTTGGCGGTGAATCGGGCGTTGGATAATTTGCAATTGCCGGGGTGATGCGGGTGTCGGGATCACCAGGTGATTGATCGGGTGTTCATTCTGGCGCTTTCGCGAGCAGGCTCGCTCCCACAGGGTTTTATGCTGATTGCAGATGTTTTGTACGACGCTGACACCTGTGGGAGCAGTTGATTATTACCGTGCCGTCTTCGTGTGTTATTGAGGCGCTTCAGGACATTCGCGGGTCCATCGCGTCACCGTCATGTCATTGAACTGCTCTCCGATGGTATCGACGCGTAGGCACGTGCCTTTCTTCGAGTAGTACAAGATGCAGCGCGAGCTATCAAACGAGCAGGTATCCAGTTCGATGAACTTGCGTGCAGCCAGCTCTTTCTCCGCGCCGCTGTATTCATAGCCGTCGGTGGTATGCATCGGCGTTGGCTTCCAGCCTTGTTTGACTAGCCTGGACTTGGCGGCAACCAAACGCTCACCGACGACGATGCCTGCTGGCCCGCTCTTGTCGTTTGGCGCCTGTGAGCCATTGGCAAACGCTGCGCCGATTCCCGTGCAATAAAGTGCGACAAGTACGAGGGTTGAAGCCTTCAATTGACAGTTCCTCCAGCCGGTTTTGAGGCTCGACAAAGATTCTGGGTGCTCGGCGTAAGGTTGGTTCGCCCGGGAGAGTCAGTGGCGGATTTATTTTAAGAGGGAGGGGTCGACCATCACCCGCAAGGGTGATGGGTGCGACGGATCACGCAGGTTAGAAATTCGGCGTGTAAGAGAAACCTTGCGAGGCTTCGATATCGGAGAACGGTATTACCGGCGCTTTCTGGTTGAACAGGCCGTTGACCACCGAGCCTGGGAACATTTCGATGGAGTTGTTGAACAGTTCGACGTTGCGGTTGTAGATGGTGATGGCCGCGCCGACGTTTTCTTGTTGTTCGGCGATTTCACGCATCATGTTGTTCGCGGCTTCGGATGCTTTCAGGTCAGGGTAAGCTTCAAAAGCGACGCGCAGGCCACCCATCAGTTCCTTCGAGGCGAGTTCAACTTTTCCGAGGGCATTGCCGTCCGCTCCGGCAGGAAGGGCGTGGACCGCGCTGCGAAGGCCGGTGATTTTTTCGAGGAGGCTGGTCTCAAAGACCATGAAGTCGGCGAGTACCTTTTGCAGCTGATCGAGCACTTTGGACTTCTGGCGTTCGTAAACGAGGACGTCCGACCAGGCACGTTGTACTCGGTTGTGTCCGCCAATAATGCCGTTGTAGATGCTGATGCCCGCGATGATTATGACGACAGCAGTCACAGCGCAGAGGATGAGGATAATGTCCATGGCTTACTTCTCCTGGAGGTTTTTTTGAGGTGAGGCGCTAAAGTTGTCATCGTGCAGTTCACTGAGGGCATGGCTCCATTGGAGCGCAGACATCAAGCGCGGCAGTTCAACACCCGCATCTACTTCTGCGTAGAACTCGTTGGGTGAAGACAGCGAATATTGAGTACCGTACGTGAGCAGGTCGCTGCTGGCGAAGCTGAGGCAGAGCTTGCCACTGTCGGCGAACTCCAGGTTCGGAACCTTGAGTACGTTGAATACCTTCAGCAAGTGCAGCACTGTCGAAGGTTTGATGAACTTCGCACAGATAATCTCGCTGCTACCCGTCAAACAGAACGCTTTATTAAAATCCGGAGATGCTGTGTCCATGGGGCTCGGATAGTCGTTCTGTTTGTGATCATCAGATCTGACCGATATGCCGGCAACCCATGGAAAGTCGATGACCAGACTGTAGCGGTCGTAGTGGTCATAAACCACGCGAGTTACCGTTTTGGTTTTTCCGTCTTTATCGGTCACCGTGGTGTGCACCGTCCGTCTGTTGACGTAGTGCAGTTGGTGGTACGTATAAGGGAGCTTGCGCAGCGTGCCGGTAAATACCCCCCGAATTGACGTGACCACCTCACGGCTGTAATTGCCCCGTTTGTAATCGCCAAACTGCGCGTCCAGCTTGTTCAGGGTCACGCGCTTGTCTTCTTCCAGTCCGGTCAATCCGTTGTGGAAGTAGGAGGACAGTCGAGCAATTTTGTTGCTGAGTGAAGGCAGGCGATTAGATTGGGATTTCATCCGTATCAAACTGCCAACGACAATCACGAGGCCAAGAAAACCAATGGCCATGCCGAACATGACGGGATCAATTTCCAGCTGGTAGAAAAAAACCGCGACGGTGTAGGTGTTCGCAAACCAACAAAGGGCGACAGTGCCCGCAATCAATAACAGGCCGGTGCCGAAAAACCACCATGCGCGTGTGTAGTTGAATTTGAGCGGGCCGTTGTACGAGACGAACGCTTGGATCGTCTTCAATAGGTCGGCATTGGATTCAGCCGTGGCAAGACTGGCTTCGCTGTCAACCAGCAATCTGTTTAATCTCGCGTTCTGCGATGTGTTGGGCATGTCAGGTATCCATTGATTCAGGGATGCCTGGTGCGGGAGCAATGGCCCGGATTGAGGTTTTGGCGCTATTCATGATCTGTCAGAAGTTTGAAAAAGGAGAGGAAGATACCATTGTCAGGCAATGATGGCTTCTGGCCTTTTAAGAGATAGGCGATGACATGTGGGACGTGTTTGCTGTTTGGCACACCGCTATCGCCAGCAGGGGTTTGAGACCTGTAGGAGCTGCCGAAGGCTCGGGCCGCGATCGGACGATCTTTTGACCCTGCCCTTCAAAAAACAAAATCAAAAGATCGTCCGATCGCGGCCCGAGCCTTCGGCAGCTCCTACAGGGGGCGGGTTAGCAGGGTTTCTAGTTTGGCCAGTGGCGGGGCGTCTTGGTTGCGGTCGAATACCTGGATGGCGATTTTGAGTAGGCGGCCATTTTCGGCTGGGCCGATTTGCTGTTCGCAGCGCAGCGATAGTCGGCCTTGGTCGCAATCGATAGCTTTCATTCCTAACGGTAGTTTGCCTTCCAACCGCAACTCCGCCATCCGACTCTGCGCCGCAATCATCGCAACCGACCGATCCCTTAAAACCCCGCTGCTCTGCGTCATCAACCCCGCCACGCGCACGGCCGCGGACATGGCCACGGCAATAATCGCCAGCGCCACCAGCACTTCAATCAGGGTGAAACCTGCTTCTCGGGAACGCGCACGCATAAGTGGCCCAAAGCCAAAGCACAGCCCCCGACGCTAACCCGCGTGCTTGACGGCTTGACGACGAAAACTCCCGAGGATTTTCAACATCCCTGACATATCTTCTTGCAACACTGCGCGTCGAATCGAATCTAGCCAGGGAATGTCGAGATGGATATCGCACCGTGCACACCGCTTCAACCATTGCCGCGCAAGCCCCGGGGGCAACGGGGTTTTACCCTGATCGAGATCATGGTGGTCGTGGTGATTCTGGGGATTTTGGCGGCGATGGTGGTGCCGAAGGTGCTTGATCGGCCGGATCAGGCGCGGGCGACGGCGGCGAAGCAGGACATTGGCGGTTTGATGCAGGCACTGAAGTTGTATCGCCTCGATCACGGTACTTATCCGTCGATGAATCAGGGTTTGAAAGTGTTGGTCGAGCGTCCGGCGGATGCGAAGAACAGCAACTGGCGTTCGTATCTGGAGCGTTTGCCGAACGATCCGTGGGGCCGTCCTTATCAGTACCTCAATCCGGGTGCCAACGGCGAGATCGACATCTTCAGCCTCGGCGCTGATGGTCAGCCTGACGGCGACGGCGTGAATGCCGATATCGGTTCCTGGCAGTTGTAAGGCCGACCATGAACAGCCGTTCGCCGAACCGGGCGAAGGAACAAGGCATGGCGATTATCAGCGCGTTGCTCATCGCCGCTGTGGTGGCGGTGATTGCCGCTGGCATGCTTACGCGCCA
This sequence comes from Pseudomonas sp. NPDC089741, assembly GCF_044748825.1. Taxonomy (NCBI): domain Bacteria; kingdom Pseudomonadati; phylum Pseudomonadota; class Gammaproteobacteria; order Pseudomonadales; family Pseudomonadaceae; genus Pseudomonas; species Pseudomonas sp. NPDC089741. The sequence goes on from NZ_JBIVGT010000006.1 coordinate 7,222, forward strand.
GAGCATTTCGACGCGCAGTCTTGAGGCCGATCAGCAGCGCGTGCAGGGGCGTTGGGTGGTGCAGGGCGGGTTGGAAATCAGCCGGCAATTGTTGTGGGACGCGCGCCAGCGTGACCCGTTGACGCGTCTCGATCAGCCGTGGGCGCAGCGCTTGAACGCGCAGGGTTTTGAAGGGCGGCTGGAGGATGAGCAGGGTAAGTTCAACCTGCGCAATCTGGTCGCCAACGAGCGGGTCGATGAGGCGCAGGTGCAGACGTTTCAGCGCTTGTGCGAGTTGATCGGGGTCAACGCCGGATTGAGTCAGCGCATCAGCCAGCGGGTCATCGCCTCTTATCCGCGATTGTCGAATCCGCAGATTGCCGAGAGCAGTAAACCCGGGTTCGACAGCGGTCGGGCGACGTCGCCGAATGCTTCGCGCAAGCCGCAGAATCCGACGCTACCGATGTTGCGCAGCCTCGATGATTTGCGCAGCGTCGACGGTGTGAATGACGCGGTCATCGGCAAACTCGCGCCGTACCTGACGGTGATTCCGGCAACCACTTGGCTCAATGGCAACACGGCCACCGCGCCGGTGTTGGCCGCTTATGTGCCGGGGCTCTCGCTGGAGCGCGCGCAGGCCATGATCAATGAGCGCGATGCCGGTCGCTGGTTTATCAATCGCGGTGATTTCGTCAACCGCTTGCGCATGCCGCAACTGGAAATCACCAGCGTCAAGGTCGGCATCACCAGCGACTGGTTTCGTCTGCGTGGCGAAGCGCGGCGCGATCAGCGCCGGGTCAGTCTGGAGGCGTTGCTGCATCGCAGTCAGGATCGGTTGCCGCAAGTGATCTGGTCGCGGGTGGGCGTATGAGCCAGCTCAGAATTGCGCTGCCGCCATTGGCCGAACTCGATCTGCACAGTGAACTGCGTTGCGCCTGGCTGGACCGCCAAGGGCAGGTCAGTCGCGAAGATCGGCTCAGCCTCAGCCAATTGGCGCAGACGCCGAAATTGCCGCCGCTGGTGTGTTTTCTGCATCCGCTGGACAGTCTGTTGGCGAGCATCGATTTGCCGCCATTACCGGCCAACAAGATCGCCGCCGCCGTGCAATGTGCCGCGCAGGCGTTGATGCTTGGCGACAGCAGTGCGATGCATATCGCCCACGGTCCGCGTGACGAAGCGGGGCAGGTGCAGATTGCCTGGGCGCCGCGTGAGCGCTTGCAACTGCTCGGGCAGATGCTCAAGCACAGCGCGCTGAACCTGCGCGGTCTGTATCCGGCGCCGTATGGTTTGCCGGTGCTGCCGGGGACGGTTGCCTGCGTGCAGGACGATCATCTGTTGCTGCGCGAAAGTGTGCAGACCGCGCGGGTTCAGCCGCTGTTCGAGGACGGTGTCGATAGCGTTCTGTGGCAGCCGGGGACTACGTTGCACTGGATCGGTGATCAAGCGCCGTCAACCGCGGAAGTGCCGATGGCCGATGCCCAGCGCTGGACCGGGCCATTGCCGGGCTGGGGTTTGCACGGCGCTGTTCAACAGCCGCGCGGCGAGCATCGCGGTTGGGGACGGGCGATCGGTCTTTGCGTGTTGGCCGTGGCGGTGTGGGTGATTGGTTTGAACCTGTATGCCGCTCGCGAAGCCAGTCAGGGCCAGCAGCTGAAAACGCAAATGAACCTGCGGGTAAAACAGGCTTTTCCCGAGTTGCCGGTGATCCTCAATCCATTGCAACAGGCCCGCCAGCAATTGGCCGCGCGGCAAAAAGGCGCGGCGGATGATCCGGCGCAGACCTTCAATCGCCTGGTGTTGCAGGCTGGCAGCGGCATGCCGTTCATGGCCGGCAGCGTTGAGCAATTGTCGTTTGTCGACGACACCTTGCAGTTGCGCCTGCTCAGCGAAGCCCGGCGCATGGGCAGCGACAAGGAATGGCAAAGCGCGCTGGCCCAGGCCGGCATCAGCGTTACCGCCGATGACGATGGCTGGACCTTGCGGCCGTCCGGCGAAACCAGCGCAACCGAAAACGATGACAGCAGCGGAGCAGAAGATGAATAAGGCATCGCTGGCGGTTTATCGCGCCCGGTGGCAGCGCTTCAACGCTCAGTTGCAGGCGCGCTGGCAGCCCTTGGCGCTGCGCGAGAAACGCATGGTCGCCGGGATGGCGATCGCGCTGTTGAGCCTGCTGGTCTGGGTTGCTTTGATCCAGCCACCACTGAAAAAAATCGCTTATTGGCAGGCTGAATCGCCCAAGTTGCGGGCGCAGACCGAAGCGCTGGAAGTGCTGCTGCGTGACGTGGTTGTACGGCCGGACGGGCAAGGCGTCGGCGCGTCACTCGAACAAACGTTGCAGGCCAGCGGCCTCGGCGGGCATTACCAATTACAGGCTGCGGATGGCGGCGCATGGCAGTTGAGTTTCGACGCCGCGCCGGCCGATGCGCTGCTCGACTGGCTGTTGAGCCAACCGTCGCAACTTTCTCTGCAAGTGGTCGAGGCCCGGTTGCAACGCGCCGACAACGCTTCGACCGAAGTCACTGCCGGCACTTTGTCGGGCACCGTTCGCATGGATCAGGCGCTGGGCGCTAAGGAAGCTTCATGAAGGGGTCAGGATCCAAACCGGCACGTCTGGCATTGCCGATGTTGCTGATGGCGCTGAGCGCGTGCAGCAACACCAACGCGCCACAACACCAAGCGCCGTTGCTGGTCGACAGCGAACTCGGTCGACCTTTGGCCAACACCCAGCGCAGCGGCGATGCGGTGGCTGATCGCGAGCGGGCGCAGGCCCAGGCGCGGCCGGTGCCCAAGCAACTGCACAACATCAGTAAAACCGCGCGCACCGGCGCCGTTGCGCCGAGCAGTCCGGTGGCGAGCAATCCGTTGGGCAATCAGCCGGTGACGCTGAATTTTGTCGATGCCGATATTCAGGCGGTGGTGCGCTCGTTGTCGCGTTCCAGTGGTCAGCAGTTTCTGGTCGATCCACGGGTCAAGGGCACTTTGACGCTGGTGTCGGAAGGTCAAATTCCGGCGAACCAAGCCTACGACATGTTGCTGGCGTCGTTGCGCATGCAGGGTTTCAGTGTGGTCGATGTCGGCGGTGTCGCGCATGTGGTGCCGGAGGCTGATGCGAAGTTGCTTGGCGGGCCGGTCTACAGTCCCGGCAAACCCGCCGGCAACGGCATGCTCACGCGCACCTTTCGTTTGCAATACGAGAACGCGGTGAACCTGATTCCGGTGCTGCGCCCGATCGTTTCGCCGAACAACCCGATCAACGCCTATCCGGGCAACAACACCATCGTCGTCACCGATTACGCCGAGAACCTCAACCGTGTGGCGCAGTTGATCGCCAGCATCGATACCCAAAGTGCAATCGACACCGATGTGGTGCAGATCCAGAACGGCATCGCCGCCGATATCGCGCCAATGGTCGCCGAGTTGCTCGATGCGCCGGGCAATGATCCGACGCAGAAAATCGCGGTGATTGGTGATCCGCGTTCCAACACCATCATCATTCGCTCTGGCAGCCCGGAGCGCACGGAGCTGGCGCGCAACCTGATCTACAAACTCGACAATGCGCAGAGCAATCCGAGCAATCTGCATGTGGTGTATTTGCGCAACGCGCAGGCGGCGAAACTGGCGCAGGCGTTGCGTGGGTTGCTCACGGGTGAGAGCGATAGCGGCAGCAGCGACAGTGCGCGATCGGTGCTGAGTGCGATGGGCAGCAACAGCAATTCCAATGGGCAGAGCGGCCAGACTGGCAGCCAGACCAGCAGCGGCACGACATCCACGACCAACAGCGGCAGCACGGGCGGCAGTTATGCGCAGGGCAGTAGCGGTTCGACCGGCAGCGGCAGTGGCGGCGCGCAGAACAGTGAGCAGAACGTTGCGTTCAGTGCTGGCGGGGTGACGATTCAGGCGGATGCGACTACCAACACGTTGCTGATTTCCGCGCCGGAGCCGGTGTATCGCAATCTCCGTGAGGTGATTGATTTGCTTGATCAACGCCGTGCGCAGGTGGTGATTGAGAGCTTGATCGTCGAGGTCGGCGAGGACGATGCCAGTGAGTTTGGCGTGCAGTGGCAGACTGGCAATCTCGGCGGCAATGGCGTGATCGGTGGGGCGAATCTGGGTGGCTCGGGGATCAATCTCAACGGCAAGACCAGCATTGATGTGTTGCCCCAGGGGCTGAATCTGGGTTACGTCAACGGCACCGTCGATATCCCCGGGATCGGCAAGATTCTTGATTTGAAAGTGCTGGCGCGGGCGTTGAAGAGCAAGGGCGGCACCAACGTGTTGTCGACGCCGAATCTGCTGACCCTCGACAACGAGGCGGCGAGTATTTTTGTCGGCCAGACCATTCCGTTTGTCAGCGGTAGCTACGTGACTGGCGGCGGGGGTACAAGTAATAACCCGTTCCAGACGGTGACTCGTGAAGAGGTGGGGCTGAAGCTCAATGTGCGGCCGCAGATATCCGAGGGCGGTACGGTGAAGCTCGATATTTATCAGGAGGTCAGCAGCATTGACGAGCGCGCTTCGAACAGTGCGGCGTCGGCGGGCATCGTTACCAATAAACGCGCGATCGATACCAGCATTCTGCTTGATGACGGGCAGATCATGGTGCTTGGCGGTTTGCTCCAGGACGGTTACAGCCAGAGTAATGATGCGGTGCCGTGGCTGAGCAGCATTCCGGGAATCGGCGCATTGTTTCGCAACGAGCGCCGCGCGATCACCAAGACCAACCTGATGGTGTTCTTGCGCCCGTACATCATTCGTGACAGCGAAGCGGGGCGCAGCATCACTCTGAACCGCTACGACTTCATGCGCCGCGCCCAAAGCGGTTTGCAGCCGGAACGCAGCTGGGCAATGCCGGACATGCAAGCGCCGCAATTGCCAACGGCCGCGCAGGGTGTACCAGCGGCATTACCCACCACCGGCCCCCGCGCCACCATCAAAGCAGTACCCATCCAATGACCCCCACATCCATGAGTGGAATGCCAACTGTGGCGAGGGGGCTTGCCCCCGTTCGGGGACGAAGCCCCCGCAAGCACGGTGTACCCGGTATGTCTGTGGGAACTGGATTGCGGATTTTGGGGCTGCTGCGCAGCCCAGCGGGGTCAAGCCCCCTCGCCACAGATTCCGGACCTGTAGGAGCTGCCGAAGGCTGCGATCTTTTGACTTTGCTCTTCGGCGAACTCAACCGGGCACAGATCAAAAGATCGCAGCCTGCGGCAGCTCCTACAGGGGATCGGGGTTGGTTTGCAGTCGAAGATGGTGCCGATTCAATGACGCCTACCACCATGAGTGGAATGCCAACTGTGGCGAGGGGGCTTGCCCCCATTCGGGGGCGAAGCACCCGCAAGTGCGGTGTACCCGGTATGCCTGACGAAACTGGATTGCGGATTTTGGGGCCGCTGCGCAGCCCAGCGGGAGCAAGCTCCCTCGCCACAGATTCCGGACCTGTAGGAGCTGCCGAAGGCTGCGATCTTTTGACTTTGCTCTTCGACGGACTCAACCGGGCAAAGATCAGAAGATCGCAGCCTGCGGCAGCTCCTACAGGGGATCGGGAGGGTTTTAGATGAGTGTTTTGCCTTATGCCTGGGCCAAGGCGCAGCGGGTTTTGTTGTGTGATGGGGTGTTGACGGTGTGTCCGTCGACGCCGGGTTGGTCGATCAGTGAAGTGCGCCGTCAGTTCGGTGCGGCGCGGCTGGAGCGGGTGCGTGATGACGAACTCGACGGTTTGCTCGCGGCCGCTTACGCCGACACAGGCAGCGCAGCGGCGGTGGTCGGCGCGGCGGAAAACGAGGTCGATCTCGATCGGCTGATGCAGGACATGCCGGAAATCACCGACCTGCTCGACACCCAGGACGGCGCGCCGGTGATCCGCATGATCAACGCACTGCTCACGCAAGCCGCGCGTGATGAGGCCAGCGACATCCACATCGAACCCTTCGAAACCCATTCGGTGGTGCGCTATCGCGTCGACGGCACCCTGCGTGACGTGGTCTCGCCGCGCAAGGCTCTGCACGGCGCGCTGGTCTCGCGGATCAAGATCATGGCGCAGCTCGACATCGCCGAAAAACGCCTGCCGCAGGACGGTCGCATCGCTCTGCGCGTGGCCGGTCGGCCGATCGACATACGCGTGTCCACCGTACCGACAGGCCATGGCGAACGCGTGGTGATGCGCCTGCTCGACAAACAGGCCGGACGCCTGCACCTGGAAACCCTGGGTATGGACGCGCAAGTGCTGGCCAAACTCGATCACCTGATCCGCCAGCCCCACGGCATCGTCCTGGTCACCGGTCCCACTGGTAGCGGCAAGACCACCAGTCTCTACGCGGCACTGGCGCGGCTCGATGCGAGTACCAGCAACATCCTCACCGTTGAAGATCCCGTTGAATACGACCTGCCAGGCATCAGCCAGATTCAGGTCAACGCCAAGATCGACATGACCTTCGCCCTCGCACTGCGGGCAATTCTGCGCCAAGACCCGGACATCATCATGATCGGCGAGATCCGCGACCTCGAAACCGCACAAATCGCTGTGCAAGCCTCGCTGACCGGTCACCTGGTGTTGGCGACCTTGCACACCAACGACGCCGTGTCAGCGGTCAACCGCCTGATCGACATGGGTGTCGAGCCGTTCCTGCTGGCCTCATCGATGCTCGGCGTACTGGCGCAGCGGCTGGTGCGCCGCCTTTGCAATCAATGCAAACAGCAAGACCCGGCAACCCCCGGCACCTGGCGCCCGGTCGGTTGCGCGGCGTGCAACCAAACCGGTTACAGCGGTCGCACCGGTATCCACGAATTGTTCTGCATCGACGACGACATCCGCACCCTGATTCACCAAGGGGCAGGGGAGCAGGCCTTGCGCGCATCCGCCGCGAAAGCCGGGATGTTCAGCCTGCGCGAGGACGGTGAGCGCTGGATCCGCAGCGGCGCCACCGCCCCTGAAGAAATCCTTCGTGTGACACGGGACGCCTGATGAATCGCTATCGTTTTGAAGCTGCTGATGCCACTGGCAAGATCGAATCCGGGCACCTTGAGGCGGACAGCCAGAGCGCCGCTTTCACAACATTACGCGGGCGCGGGTTGACCGCATTGTCGGTGCACAAGGAGAGCAATGTCGCCCAACACGGCGGCGGATTGTTCAGCGCCAAACTCTCGGACAACGATCTGGCCTGGGCGACACGCCAACTCGCGAGCCTGCTCGGTGCGAGTCTGCCGTTGGAAGCGGCGCTCAGCGCCACGGTCGAGCAGGCCGAGAAAAAGCACATCGCCCACACCCTCAGCGCTGTGCGCGCCGATGTGCGCAGCGGCATGCGTCTGGCGGAATCACTGGCGGCGCGGCCACGGGACTTTCCCGAGATCTACCGCGCACTGATCGCGGCCGGGGAAGAGTCCGGCGATCTGGCGCAAGTCATGGAGCGGCTCGCGGATTACATCGAGGAGCGCAACAACCTGCGCGGCAAGATTCTCACCGCGTTTATCTATCCGGGCGTGGTCGGGCTGGTGTCGATCGGCATCGTGATTTTCTTGCTCAGTTACGTGGTGCCGCAGGTGGTCAGTGCGTTTTCCCAGGCGCGGCAGGATTTGCCGGGGCTGACCTTGGCGATGCTAAACGCCAGTGATTTCATAAGGGCGTGGGGCTGGTTGTGTGCGGCGATCATCGCAGGCGCGTTCTGGAGCTGGCGCCTGTATCTGCGCAATCCAGCGGCACGCTTGAGTTGGCATCATCGGGTGCTGAAACTGCCGTTATTCGGGCGGTTTATCCTCGGTCTGAATACCGCGCGTTTCGCCTCGACGCTGGCGATTCTCGGCGGCGCCGGGGTGCCGTTGTTGCGCGCACTGGAGGCGGCACGGCAGACGCTGTCCAACGATCGCCTGAGCCTGAGCGTCAGCGATGCTACGGCCAAGGTGCGCGAAGGGGTCAATCTGGCCGCTGCGTTGCGGGTGGAGAACGTCTTCCCGCCGGTGTTGATTCACCTGATCGCCAGCGGCGAGAAAACCGGGTCACTACCACCCATGCTTGAGCGCGCGGCGCAAACCCTGTCGCGCGATATCGAGCGGCGGGCAATGGGCATGACTGCATTGCTGGAGCCGCTGATGATTGTGGTCATGGGCGGGGTGGTGTTGGTGATTGTGATGGCGGTGTTGTTGCCGATCATCGAGATCAATCAACTGGTCCAGTAGTGGTGTTGTTGCACAGGGCCTCATCGCGAGCAGGCTCACTACTACAGGGGTACGCATTTCAAATGTAGGAGTGAGCCTGCTCGCGAAGGGGCCAGTCAGGGCAATAAATAATCCAGATTTTTTCCAGGGCTTCAGCATCACCCGACCCTCAAAAGAACCATCCTCGGGTTCTCCTTTCTGTCATTTGCAACCACCCGCCAACGGCTCCAGCCCGATTCCGCCAAACCCCCAATCCAGACGCGCCGCCGGCCAGCGCAAACACCCGAGAAAATCCCTTCAGAAACACCTCGCAGCTCCCGAGGTTTTTTCCTTTATCTGTCACCGGAAACTGCGAATTTCTCAGTGCGACTTCACCACGGCCAACGCCAGCGAGGGCCCGGTGAGTCTTCCCAGTGTCATGCAAGCAACCCCGAAAACCTGTGTTCACAAACCAGTTGAAAAGGAGATTCTTCATGTTCAAGCGCACTCTGATCGCCGCCTCTCTGACCGTCGCCGCTCTGGCTTCCGCTCAAGCCATGGCCGTTACCGGTGGTGGTGCAACCCTGCCAGCGTCTCTGTACAAAGGTTCTGCCGACAGCATCCTGCCAGCCAACTTCAGCTACGCCGCCATCGGTAGCGGCGGTGGCAAGACTGCTTTCCTGAAGAACAACCCGGCGGGCTTCGGCACTACCGGCACCGTGCACTTCGCCGGTAGCGACTCGATCCTCAGCGCTTCGGAACTCAGCACCTACACCACCGAATTCGGTGGTTCGTACGGCCCGCTGATCCAACTGCCTTCGGTGGCCACTTCGGTTGCCATCCCGTACAAAAAGGCCGGCCAGACTGCTCTGAACCTGACCAGCGCTCAACTGTGCGATGCGTTCTCCGGCGCTAAAACCACTTGGGGCGCTCTGCTGGGCACGGCTGACACCACCCCGATCCGCGTGGTTTATCGCAACGTTTCCAGCGGTACTACGGAAATCCTCACCCGTCACCTGAACTCGGTTTGCTCGAGTCAGTTCGTGACCAACTCGACCTTCACTGCCGCTCGCGTCGGTGGCGGCGCTCTGCCTACTGGCTGGGTCGGCGTTGCCAACACTTCTGATGTTGCCACTGCCGTTAACGCGGTTGATGGCTCCATCGGTTATGTCGGTCCGGACGGTGTCGACGCTACCAGCAACGCTGTCGTTGCTCGCGTAAACGGCGTTCAGCCAACGTCGGCCAACGTCACGCTGGCACTGTTGTCGGCGTCCGCGCCTTCGACTGCAGCCCAGGCCGCAAACCCTGCCAACTGGTCGCCAGTGGTGCCTAACCCGACTTCCGGTTACAAACTGGCTGCTTACACCAACTTCATCTTCGGCCAGTGCTACAAGGATGCAGCCGTGGCCGCTGACGTTAAAGCGTTCCTGACCACCCACTACAGCAACCCGGGCAATAACGCCGCGACTCAGGCTCACAAATTCGTCGCTGTGCCTACCGCCTGGAAAACCGCTGTAACCGCCAACTTCATCACCAACTCGTCGGGCAACAACCTGGACATCAACAACGCCAGCGTCTGCAACGCTATCGGTCGTCCTTAAGCTCAGACTGCCGTAACACAAATGACGGCAACCTTCGGGTTGCCGTCATTTTTTTTGCCCGACTACTCCTCGAACATGAAGTTTGTGTGACATCCGTTCGGTCGCGGCCCTCGCCAACGGCCTATGTCGTAACAGCAGGTTTTTGCAGGCCTGCGGCAGCTTTGGCCACCCAAGTGTGGCAATCAAAAAAGGATCTCGTAGTGATGCTCGCTCGCCCATCCCGTCGTCGTACCCGTGTTCTGTCCTCCAGGCGTGAAGCTGTGGAGCCGACGCTGTGGCTGCTCAAGCCGTTGGCGCACGCCGTGGCGTTGTGTCTGGTGGCGGGCAGTGCGCAGGCGCAGACGGCGTTCAGTTCGAGCTGGTTTGCTGCCAAGGGCGCAGCGCAGCAAGCCGCGGCGGCACGGCCGAGCATGGGCGGTTTGCCGGGCATGACGCCACCGCTGGCTCAACAACAAAAAGCCAATCAGCAATTGCAGCGTTCGATCCAGACCTTGAACAACACCGTTGCCGCGATTGCCGCACAACAAGCGGCGCAGGCGGCCGGACGTGCAGCGGCGCTGGGCACGGTGCAGTTTGTGCCGGACGGTCTGGGTGAGGGCGGTTTGAAAGTCGATAACAGCCTCGCCCAGGGTTGGCAGAACGCCAAGGGCCCACAGCAGACTCAGGCTGACGGCAAGACCACGGTGCAGATCGAGCAGACCGCCGACAAAGCGATCCTCAACTGGGAAACCTTCAACGTCGGCCGCAACACCACGGTCGAATTCGCTCAACAAGCGAACTGGGCGGTGCTCAACCGGGTCAACGACCCGAGTGCGCGGGCCAGTCAGATTCAGGGGCAGATCAAGGGCGCCGGCACGGTGATGCTGGTCAACCGCAACGGCATCGTTTTCAGCGGCAGCAGCCAGGTCAACGTGCGCAACCTGGTGGCGGCGGCGGCCAATATCACCGATATCCAGTTCCGCGACCGTGGGCTGTATTTCGACAGCACCGGCACTCAGCCGACGTTCACCGACGCGGCTGGCAAGGTGTTGGTGGAGCGCGGCGCGTCCATCGAGACGCACAAACCGGCGGTGTCCACCGATGCCGGTGGCTATGCGTTACTGCTGGGCAACGAAGTGCAGAACGACGGCAGCATCAGTACCGCCAAAGGGCAGGCGGTGTTGGCTGCTGGTGATCGCTTTTACATTCGCAAAGGCTCGGGCACTGAGGGTAATACCTTTTCGACGACGTTTGGCAGTGAGGTCACGCCGGGCTTCAAGGCCGGGGCCGTTGCCGGCAAAGTCACCAACAACGGGCTGATTCAGTCCGCCACCGGCGACATCACCCTGGCCGGTCATGAAGTGGTGCAGAACGGTGTTTTGCTCGCCAGCACTTCGGTGTCCACGCGCGGCACGATTCATTTGCTCAACCCGAGCACTGACAGCACCGGCAGCGTCACGCTGGGGCAGGGCAGCGCCATGGCAATCATGCTCGACAGCAGCGACCTCACGGCGCTCGACAGTCAACGCGACGCCGCGCTGACCGGCGTCAACGCCAACAACCGCATCCGTGGCGATCAATCGCGCATCGAGATCCAGAGCGGCGGCAGCGTCGAGTTCCAGAACGGCTCGATTACTTTGGCGACCGGCGGCCAGGTCGCGGTCAGTGCGCAACGACGCAGTGTGGTTCGTGATGGCGCGATGATCGATGTGTCCGGCGCCCTCGGCGTCAAGGTCGCGATGGAAAACAACAACATCAAGATCAACGTGCAGGGCAACGAACAGCGCGACGCGTCGATCAACCGCGAGAAGGGCGCGCTCAACAGCAACGACGTCTGGGTCGATGTCCGCGAATTGGTCTACGTGCCGGCCGGCACCAACGGCTATGCCACGGATCGCTGGTACACGGCGGGTGGCTTGCTCGAAGTGGGCGGCTACCTCGGCACCCAAGGCCACAGCATCGGCGAATGGATGGCCCAGGGCGGTACGGTGAGTTTCGCCGGTAACGACGTGGTCACCGAGAAGGGGTCGCTGATCAATCTGTCTGGCGGCACGCTGGATGTGCAGAGCGGCCAGATTCGTCAGAGCTGGCTGCGGGGGGCCGATGGCAAACTTTACGAAGTCTCGCGCGCGCCGGGCGATCTGCTCTACACCGGGTTGTACAAAGGCTATGAGGACAGCAGCGAACGCTGGGGCCAGACCAGTTACTTCTACAACCCGCTGATCGCGCCGCGCTCACGGTTCGAGTCGGGTTACACCGTCGGCCGCGACGCCGGGCAACTGGTGATCGCCACTGCCAATGCGGTACTCGACGGGCAAATGATCGGCGAGGTGTATCAGGGCGAACGGCAGAATCAGGCGCCGAAACCGGTGCTCGACGGCTATGAACAAAGTCAGACAGCACTGGCGCGGCGAGCGCAATTGATCGTCGGCAGTTACGACCCGACCTACGTCGCGGCGGCGAGTGGCTTGTTGTATACGCTCAATCCGACGCTGGACCAGGTTCAAATGGGCGGCGAACGTCCGCTTGCCGGCAGTGATCTGGACCTGGCCGGGGCGGTGTCCGATGCACGCAAGGGCAAGTTGTTTCTCGATAACGATCAACTCAATGGCTTGCGCCTCGGTGCGCTCAAAGTGGCGGCTAAGGATCAGGTCGTCGTCGACGGCGCACTGACGGTCGATAACGGTGGCGACATCACCCTGTATGCCCCGGATGTGCAGATCGGCGCTGGCCTGACTGCGCGTGGCGGTAGCCTGCGCCTGGGCAACGTGCTCAATCAATTCCTCTCCAGCGATATCGCCGACACTCGGCTCACGGCCAAGGCCGACAAGGCGACGCAGGTCAATGTGGCCGACGGTGTACGACTCGATACGCGTGGCGTGTGGAGCAATTTGCGCACAAACCCGGACGATGGCGCGAACCTCGCGTACTTGAATGGCGGCCTGGTATCGGTCCGCAGCAGTGGCGATATCGATATCGGCGCGGGCAGTCTGCTCGATGTGTCCTCCGGCGGCGCTGTGCTGGCCAACGGCAAGACCCGGGGTGGCAAGGGCGGCGACTTGACGCTGGAATCCAGTGCGATTTCGGCGCCCGGTAAAACCCATCTCGACCTTGCGGGTGAGTTGCGTGGCTACGGCGTTACGGGCGGCGGCACGCTGACGGTGCAGGCCAACAAGATCCTCGTTGGCCAGACCGACCAGGCATTGACCGACAACACCCTGCAACTGTCCGGCGATCTGTTCAGCAAGGGGTTTTCCGCCTACAACCTGATCGGCCTGAGCGGGCTGGATGTTGCCGAAGACACCGCGATTGACGTCACCCTGCCGGTGTTCCGATTCGGTGATGCCGCGCCGAATCAGGTCAGTGGTGTCGATCCGCAAACGGCGCTTGAGTTGTGGACGCCGACGCTGTTCCAGGAAAATCCGACCAAGGGCCTGCTGACCCAGCGCGCCGGCGCCAGCCTGACGCTGCAGGGCGGCGCCAGCCTGATCGGCTTGATTGATGCCGCCAACAGCCCGTTGACCCTGGGCCGCGGTTCGCGCATCAGTGTCGATCCGGGGCAGAGCATCAAGCTGCGAGGGGCAGGGCAGATAACGGTCGAAGGTGAACTGAATGCCTGGGGCGGGACGATTGATATTCGTCAGCAACAGTTTGGCGCGATCAACCCGGGCACCTCCAATCAAGTGGCGGATTCGACTGCGCACAACCGTTCGATCTGGATCGGCGAGCAGGCCGTACTGGATGTCGCCGGACGCGCCAATACGGCCATTGATGTTCTGGGGCGCACGTACGGTCAGGTCGGCAAGGGCGGCAGCATCATCATTGGTGGCGAAATTGACCCGAAACTGGCGACGGCCACAGCGGCCGATGCCTATGTCATCGTTCGTCAAGGGGCTCGAATCGATGCGTCCGGCACCGAAGCTGTTCTCGATATCGCCGATCAGGGGCCGACCCGCGTTGCAACCGATGGCGGGCGCATCAGCCTGAGCTCCTACAACGGCTTGTTCATGGAGGGCAGCTTGCGTGCGGCGGCCGGAGGTGTCGGCGCTGCCGGTGGGCGTCTGGAGCTGGCGCTTGAGGTCCCGTTGTACTTGGATTCGGCAGGCAATGCGGTGCGCGCGCCGAGGGAAATCATTATCGGCCAAGGCTCTGGGGACCAGAAGCTGTCCGCCAACCTGCGGCCGGGCGATGGCGACGATAGTTTGCGCTACGGGCAGACGCGCCTGAGTGCGGATGAGTTGATGGCCGGCGGTTTCGACAACCTGAGTCTGCTGAGCAACGGCTTGCTGTCGTTTGACGGTGACGTCAATTTGCACATGAATCAGAGCCTCAATCTGTATGCCGGGGCGCTCTCGCTGGCAGAAAATTCCACTGATGCGGCACGTATCGATTTGCGCGCGCCGTACCTGCGCCTGTCCGGTGTCGGTACTTACTTTGAAGCGCCCACCATGACGCGGCCACGGGTGACCCTCAATCCCACGAACCGATTGTCGCAGGCCACGTTCAATGCCTCGGCGAATCTGCTGGATGTGGGCAACGGACTGTCGTTCGGTACGCAGGGTGCGATCTTGCAACAGCAAGGACCTGCCGTTGCATACAGCCGCCGGGCATTCGGCCTGGTGTCGCTCGACAGCAGCGGTGACCTGCGTTTCCTCGCGCCCAATGACCGTGCCGAAAAAACCCGCCTGTGGACCCCGGGAGACTTGAATCTCGGTGCGGCGCAAATCTACCCCGCCACGGGCGTGCAGGCTGATGTCCGCGCCGGCTATCAGGGCGCCGACCGGGCGAACGAACACACCCTGCGGATCAGCGGTCGCGGCGCGGCACCTGCGGCGGTGCCTTATTCTGTATTCGGCAGTTTGAGCCTGACCGCAGGCACCATCGAGCAGGGCGGGGTGATCCGTGCACCGTTGGGCCTGATTACCCTGGGTGACGATGTTCTGACCGCCACACGTGAGGTGCGCCTGTTGCCGGGCAGCATGACGTCGGTCAGCGCCGCCGGGCTGGTCATGCCTTACGGTGGCACCACCGACGGCATCGACTATCGCTACAACGACAAGTCGGTCATCTTGAATGGCATCACTGGCCAAACCAATGGCGTGGTTGTCAACTCGCAATACATCGATGTACAGGGCGGTGCGACTCTTGATCTGTCCGGTGGCGGTGATCTTCGCGGCGCCGGTTTCGTTTCAGGGCGCGGCGGCTCCACCGATGCCCGTCTCAATCCGTTGGTGCGCAATGCCGCTGACGGCACCTTCAGCTTGCCAGGGCTTGCGAGCAATCCGGTGTACGCCATCGTGCCGGGCAATCAGAGCGTGTATGCGCCGGTGGTGGCAGAGGCCGCTGCGGTAGATCCGCGGGTCGGCCAGCAGATCACCCTTGGCGCCGGCGTACCCGGTCTGGCAGCCGGCACCTATACCTTGTTGCCCTCCAGCTTTGCCCTGTTGCCGGGGGCGTTCCGCGTTGAAGTGAATGCTCAGGCGACGCCGAGCGGGACGACGCCTGCGCTACAACTGCGCAACGGTTCCTGGACCAGCAGCGGGCAGATGTCGATTGCCAATACCGCTTTGCGTGACAGCCTCGCCAGTCAAGTGATCCTGACGTCTGCCGATGTGTTGCGCCGCTACTCGCAATACAACGAAACCAGCTTGACCCAGTTCATCTACAGCGATGCCGCGCGACGGGGCGTGCCGCGTGCGCTGGCACCCATGGACGGCAAGACGCTGGACTTGCGTCTGAACGCCGGTGGCGAACAAGACATTGCTTTGCAGTTCAACGGGCAGGCGCTGTTCAAGGCCGCCGAGGGTGGCTTTACCGGCACCGCCGTATTGCGCGGGGGCAATGCCGGCGCGAACTTTGAAATCCTTGGTGCAGGGCATGCGCCAACCGCTGACTTCGATGGCGTCTCGGTCTACGCGGACACGCTCAACAACCTCAACGCCGGACGCCTGAGCATCGGAGCGATGCCGAATGTCATGTACGGCAACTCGGCCAACATCATCGGATTCCTTGGCACCAGCAAAGACATTGTTCTGCGTGAAGGGGCGATCCTGTCGGCGCCGGAAGTCTTGTTGCGCACCACGTCGACCCTTGGTGGCATCACGGTCGAGGCGGGGGCCGGGATCAATACACTGGGACGCGGCGATGTGGCCTACGACTCAACGGCCGGCTATTTCTATCAGCCTGACCAATCCAGTCTGTTGCTCGCTTCCAACGGCTGGACCCATGTTCTGGCGCCGAAAGCGGCCAGCGGCATTTCCGGCGGTGGCAGCATCCGCATCGGTGTCTGCACCACGACTGTGTGCAGCAACCCGGCGATCCTTTATTCGGACGGCAGTCTGACGGCCGCCACGGATAATCAATTCGAACTCGACGAAGCGGTGCGTTTCGGCACGCGCCACCTGGCGCTTTCGGTCGGCTCGGTCAATGCCGGCAGCGCCGAAGCACTGACAGCGGCAGGCAGTCGCGTACCGGCGGGGTTGATGCTCAACCAGAACGTGCTCAATCGACTGCTGCGTGGCGATACGCAGTACGGCGCACCGGCGCTGGAAACCCTGAGCCTGACCACTCGCGATGCCTTCAATTTCTACGGCAGCGTGAGCCTCGACACTCTCGATCCCCAGACCGGCCAGAGTAAACTGCAGAATCTGCTGCTGGTCACCCCGGCGATTTATGGCTGGGGCGACGCCAGTGATGTGGCGAGCATCCGCACTGCCAATTTGATCTGGAACGGCGCCACGCAAAGCCCTGGCGGCGTGATCACCGCTGGCGCCGGTACGGGCAGCGGCACGCTGGACATTCAGGCGCAACGTATCGAGTTGGGTTACGACTCGATGCCGCAAGCGAGCGGCCTGGATCAGAACAATCGTCTGGCGCTGGGTTTTGCCAACGTCAACCTGACCGCCAGCGACCGCATCACCGCCAACCACAAGGGCAGCCTCGCGGTGTATCAGGAGCAGGGCACTTACGACCCGGTCAAGGGTTACCGCTACAGCGGCGGCAACCTGAATCTGCGTACGCCGTTGCTTACCGGTGAAGCGGCGTCGGTCAGTGTGCTCAAGGCTGGCAACAATCTGACGCTCAGCGGTGGCGGGGCTGCCGGGGTGGCGGACGCGCTGGGTGCCGAGTTGAACCTTGAGGCTCGCAACATCGTGCTCGATAGCCGTATCGCCCTGGCCAGCGGCAAGCTGACGGTCAAGTCCGAAGGCGATTTGACCCTCGGCAATGCTGCGGTGCTGGACATGGCCGGGCGTACGTTGCCGTTCAACGATGTGAACAAGTACAGTTGGGGCGGCGACGTGTCGCTGTACAGCGCCAACGGCGATATCCGGCAGGCGGCGGGCTCGCGGATTGATCTGTCGGCGAAGAATCATCAGGCCGGCAACCTCACGGCCACCGCGCTGGGCGACGCTGCCGGGACAGTCGATTTGCAGGGTGAAATCCTCGGCGGCAGCAGCGGTTATTACGATGCCGGCGGCACGCTGGTGCCGTACAAGGCCGGGAGCGTGGACATCCGCGCGCAAAACCTCGGCGGGGATGCCACGGCGCAGTTCGCCGCGCTCAATCAACGCCTGAACGCCGGGCAGGTGTTCGGCAGCCGCAGTTTGCAGCTCAAGCAAGGCAATCTTGTGATCGGCGATGGCCTCAAGGCCGGTGACATCAATGTCTCGGTGGACAACGGCAGCCTGACGGTGGCCGGTCTGATCGACGCCAGTGGCGAGCGCGTCGGCAACATTCGTCTGGCGGCGAAAAACGGTATGACGCTGGCCGGCAACAGCGTGCTCGACGCCCACGGTCGAGTCTTGCGCGTCGACAGCTACGGCAAGATCATCGATGCGCCGAACCGCGCCACGGTGGAGCTCAATTCCGGCGAGGGCGTGCTCACGCTGGCATCCGGCGCGCGCATCGACCTGCGTCACGGCACCGATGCGCTGCCCGGTTTCCTCGCCGGTCAACACGACGGAATGCTGCGCGGCACCCTGGAATTGAACGCGCCGCGTCTGGGCAGCAATGACATCGCCATCGACGCCAGCGGTGCGTTGACCATTCAGGGCGCTCGCTCCATTGGCCTCAACGCTACACGCCGCTACACCGATGCCCGCGATGGCGTCGATCAAGCGGTCAGTGGCCGACCGTATCAAGTCATCGATCAGGCCATGCTTGATAGCATCCATGGCGACAGCAACACCTTCATCAATGCGGCGCTGGGCAACAACGATCTGCTGCAACGCAAACTCGCCGGTCTGAACAACGCTGCCTACGCCGATGCATTCCATTTGCGTCCGGGCGTGGAAATCGCCAGCAAAACCGCCGACGGCGACCTGGTGGTGGAGGGCGATCTGGACTTGTCCGGTTATCGCTATGCCAGCCTCAATCCGCACACGCGCTTGAACCCGGCGGTGTACGGTTCCGGTGAGGCCGGCAACCTGGTGATCCGCGCGGGTGGCAACCTCGATATTTACGGCAGCATCAACGACGGTTTCGCGCCGCCGCCGGAAACTCAGGATGATGCCGGCTGGAAATTGATTGCCGGTGTGCAGCCGTTCGGCGCTGATCTGATCGTGCCGGGCAGCGGTGTTTCGCTGGCTGAGGGGACACAGTTCCCGATCGGCGCCACGCTCAATTACGACGTGACAATTCAGGGCGCGGTGTTGGCCAGCGGCACGTTGCTGCCGACTCAGGCGGTGTTGGCTGAGGCGTATACCTTTAGCGCCGGCACCGTGTTGGCCGGGGCTATCCATGATGCCAGCGGCAGCTTGCTGTATGCGACCGGGACGTTGTTCAGTGACAGTGTGACGGTGCCGGCGAACAGCCGTTTGGGTGCCGGTATCCGTCTGAACAAGGCGACCAGCCTGCAAGCCATGAACTGGCCCAAAGGCGTGCCGTTGCCGGGGGTTTACAACGCCGACCTGCAAAGCGTTTCCGGGGTCAGGCTGAGTGGTTCGCTGGCATTGCTGCGCGGATCGCTGATTCCTTCCATGACCGACGTGAAACTGGCCGACGGCACTTCATTGATCGAACTGCGTCCGTTTACCGGCGACCAGCAAGGCAAGAACTGGGCAGTGGCGAGCATGTTGCCGTCGGGCAGTGCGTCGTGGTCGATGCGCGTGGTGGCGGGTGCAGATCTTGGCGCCGCTGACAGTCGGGCGGTGCGGCCGCTGACCACTGAGGGCAATCTGCACCTGGCGGATACTCACTACGGGGTGAAAGTGACAACGTCTGCGGGGAAACTGGTCTGGACTGCTGACAACCCGTTTGGTTTTGCCGAGTTTGAGCCTGTGCCAGATGAGTATCTTCCCCTTTGCGATGTACAGGTGGGTAGTTGCGCACCCATGGCGCGCTGGGTCTGGGCACCAGGCAGCGGAATGGGAGCCGATTATGAGCCGGTCCCGGAAGACTTCCAGATTATCTGTGAAGTACAACCTGATCTGTGCATCGGCAACAATCCGGGGAAATCCGCCAATGCCCATACGCAGATGTTCAGCGTATTACGCACCGGCACTGGCGATCTCGACCTGATCGCCGCCGGCAATCTGAGCATGGACTCGCCGTTCGGCGTGTATACCGCAGGCACTCAGTCAGCCAGCGTTGACCCGCTCTATAACCAGAAACGCGGGCATCTCTCGGACAGCGATTCGGTGCTGGGCACGGCGGGTGTCGACTATGAGAAATGGGTCAACGGTGGAGCGGACAGCTTGTATCAAGCCTGGTATCCGCAGTTGGGCGGCAACCTGACGATCAACGCCGGGGGCTCGGTTTCCGCCGATTCAGTAGGCAAGAAGGCGCTATCGTCGGGTGGCGGTTTCCGTGAGCAGATTGCCAGCGCGTCAGTGGGTAACTGGCTGTGGCGCCAAGGCACAGGCAATCCGGATGTGCCCACCGCCTGGTGGATCAACTTCGGCAGTTACGCCACTCAGTTGATGACAGCCGACGGCAATACCGAACCGTATCTGATGGGCTTTACCGGTTTCGGCACCTTGGGCGGCGGTAATATCAGCCTGCGTGCCGGAGGTGACGCCGGTATGCTCAAACCGTTGGGCGATGCCATCAATTATCCGCGCAGCCAAGGGCTTATCGTTGCCGTGGGCAGCACAGGTCGTATCGCCAGCGATGGCAGCGTGCAGATGACCGGCGGCGGCGATATGGACATTCGCATCGGCGGCGCGCTGAACCCATCGCTGCAAGCGCGGGCCGGAGACAATGGGACGAGGGCGCCGAGGCACGACCTGCAAGGCGCGCTGATCAATTTGCGCGGGGCGGCGCAATTGACGGGCGGGGCACTGGGCGGCATCAACCTGCAATACGGTGCCATTTCACAGTCGCATGATGTCCGTGAAACCCGACCGCTGGATCCTTTCACCTCGACCACCAGCAACGCGTCCGGTGGTCTGGTGCTGATTCCTGGTGACTCGGGCATGAGCCTGAGTACTCGTGGCGACCTGGTGCTGGGCGGTGCGGCCGATCCAGGTCGGGTGCGTCTGTTCAACGCCTCGCCACTGCTCGATAGCAGCGGCAATATGGGTATCGGGGGCATCCTGAGCGGCTTCTCGCTCTGGACCGATCACACCGCCATCGATCTGTTTTCTGCCGGTGGCAATCTTACGCCGAGTACTCAATTGGCGGAGGTCGATGGGCGTCTCGACCCTGTGAGCGGCGCCAATACCTCGCCCACCGATGGGCGCTTTGTCTATCCGTCGATTCTTCGGGCTGTGGCGGCTCAGGGGTCGATTTATGCCGGTCCATCGGCGGCATACGGCGAGGGCAACGCAGCGCCGACTACCGCGTATTCACTGTTGTTGGCACCTTCGACAGCCGGACAACTCGAACTGTTGGCCGGCGATTCCATCTATGCCGGTGGCTATGCGATCAATCAATCCGGCGCTAGCCCACTGGCCATTGCAACGCCTTTCAAACCGGCATTCCAAGCCTTCTCCAGCAGTAGGGTCCAGAAGCCCCTCAACAGCAACTACGCCAGCGACGGTGTTAAGCCTGACGCCAATTCGCGTTATCCGTTGTTCGCTTTTGGTCCCAACAGCTATTCCGGATTGAATGACGTGCAGGGACCCGCAAGGTTTTATGCCTTGACCGGCGATCTGGTGGGGATACGCAGTGGTGAGACGTTGAGATTCGATAACTCGAAACGCACTTGGTACGAAGCCGCAGGCCCGGTCTGGATGGTTGCCGGACGTGACATCGTGGCATCCGGGACCAACCTGGGCCAACCGACAGCCGTGCGGCCCGATGAGATGGGCGTGGGTCGGGAAGGCATCACCTCGACCGGCAACCTGTTCGTTCATAACGACCCGCGAGATGTATCGCGGGTGTCGGCCGGACGCGACATTCTTTACAGCAGCTTCGATATTGCCGGCCCAGGCACGCTGGACATTAACGCCGGGCGCAACATCCTCATGGAGAACCGCGCCAGTATCACCAGCCTGGGTTCGTTGGTGGCCGGGGATCAGCGGCCTGGCGCCAGTGTTGTGCTGCAGGCGGGCACAGGCGCGCAAGGGCTGGATTACTCACGGTTCATCGCGCGTTACCTGAACCCGCAGAACCTCGCTGATCCGCAGGCCTCTCTCAACGGCCAGCCAGGCAAAGTGGTCAAGACCTACCTGGACGAGTTGCAGAGCTGGCTGACCCTCGGCTATGGCTTCAGCGGCAATGCCGAACAGGCACAAGCGTTCTACGCCGCGATACCGAGCGCCGAACAGGCAATCTTCGCGCGTCAGGTGTACTTCGCTGAACTGCGTGCCGGCGGTCTGGAATACAACGATGTCGACGGCCCACGCCAAGGCAGTTATCTGCGTGGTCGCAACGCTATCGCCGCGTTGTTCCCGACTACTGATGTGGCGGGCAATCCGATCCGCTACGACGGCGATATCACGCTGTACGGCGGCGCTGGGGTCAAGACCCTGTTCGGCGGCGACATCCAGATGCTCACGCCGGGCGGCGGTCAGGTGTTCGGCATCGAAGGCGCCGCGCCACCGTCGACGGCGGGGATCATCACCCAAGGCTCGGGCAACATTCAGCTCTATTCGCAGGGCAGCATTCTGCTGGGGCAGAGCCGGATCATGACTACCTTCGGCGGCTCGATTCTCGGCTGGTCGGCCGAGGGCGACATCAACGCCGGTCGCGGCTCGAAAACCACGGTGGTCTACACCCCGCCGAAACGTGTTTACGACACCTGGGGCAACGTAACGCTGTCGCCATCGGTACCGAGCACCGGCGCCGGTATCGCCACGCTCAACCCGATCGCCGAAGTGGCGCCGGGTGACATCGACCTGATCGCGCCGCTCGGCACCATCGATGCCGGCGAGGCGGGGATTCGTGTGTCGGGCAACGTCAACATTGCCGCACTGACGGTGGTCAACGCCGCCAACATTTCGGTGCAGGGCAAGGCGTCGGGTGTACCGGTGGTGTCGGCGGTGAACACCGGCGCGATCACATCAGCCAGTTCCGCTGCATCCTCGGCCACGCAAGCGGCGGAAGACGTCGCCCGTCAGCAGCAAGCAGCTGCGCGGCAGAACCAGGCGTCGGTGTTTACCGTGCAGGTGCTGAGCTTCGGCAACGAACAACTTGCGCCGTCTCGCGATGGTGCAAGCCGTGCCCCGGCGCCGGGCTACAACCCGAACAGCCCGGTGCAGGTGCTGGGGGCAGGGGCGCTGGATGAGCAGGCGAAACAGCAGTTGACCGAGGAGGAGCGCGGGCAACTGACGTTGTAAAAGACTCTCGTGCAGTACGTTTGGGCGGCCGGTTGGTCGCCCTTTTTTTATGTTGATGAGATTAGTGGGTATTGTTGTCGAGTGTGGACTAACGTCAGTATTCTGATGTGCCCGTTCACTCGATAGACCAGTAGATAGTTTGGATTGACCACCATTTCCCGAGTGCCCGGTACCCGACCGGATCTGTAACCATAGAGAATTGATGAAAGCCTTTGCGTTGCTGCACCCACCTTGCGCTGCAGAGCCGCTGAAGCGTTGGAATTGTATTGTTCAATGTAATCGATAATGTCAGCCAGATCGTCCAGAGCTTGATCGCTCCATTCAAGCGGCAGCGCGTCGATTCTTGCGTTTCTCTTCTAATAATTGGTCGAGCCGCACCATGGCTTCCTCATGGGGAATGCCTGGGCGAGGATCATCCAGTGCAGCCTGCACCTTGGCACGAAACCAGCGATCGTAGCTCTCGGCCTCTTCTTCGGATTCGAACTCAGAATAAAACGGGGAAAGCAATATGCTCATATGACCTCCGTGATCAATGTCAAGCAGTCTAAGGGGGAACGGCCCGTTGTCGTCACTGGCTGACGATGCACCCCATGAGCCCTTGAAGAACCATGGGATAACGTAGCCCAGTATCTGCAAGCGCCCCCTTTAAATCTGCCAGACGTTTCCTCCTGTTGTCCGGTAATCTCGACCGCCGCTGTAGGCATATTCCACTCATGCGTTTGTCAGGTTTTCAGGCTACAAGTCAAAGTGCGCTGTCCTACAAATGCACTCAGAACGCATAGGGGATACTCACCTTCGCCCACAACATTTCACCCTCTGGCCGGTTCTCCACATCAAATTCCTTGGCCCAGCGAATCTCCGCGCTGGCGTATTTGAGGAAGGTGAAGTGCAGCGCCGGACCAATCGCGAAGACTTCGCCGCGCACGCCGTCATCGACGTCCTGTCCGGCAAACTGCACGGTGTGGCCGAACTGTTTGTCGTCGGTGGTCTGCTTGAGGTAGTAGCCGTTGAGGCCGAGCATCAAATCATCAGTGATCTTGTAGCTGGCCGAATAATCGAAGTGGAAGATCTGCCCGGACTTGTAGTCGGTGTCCTTGTTCTTCTCGT
The DNA here is from genome assembly GCF_044748825.1 of Pseudomonas sp. NPDC089741. Lineage (NCBI taxonomy): Bacteria > Pseudomonadati > Pseudomonadota > Gammaproteobacteria > Pseudomonadales > Pseudomonadaceae > Pseudomonas > Pseudomonas sp. NPDC089741. The sequence goes on from NZ_JBIVGT010000006.1 coordinate 30,740, forward strand.
TGAAGCTGTAGGTGGTCTTCATCGACACTTCGGTCTTGTCGGTCGGCAGCCAGGTGAAGGAGAACAACGGTTTGTAGGTGTAGAAATTGTTGCTGGTGTTGGCCAGCCGATCGACGCTGTATTCGCCGGTCGGCACGGTGACTTCAATGGCCGCGCCGAGCGTCAGGTTCTTGCCCATGTCCCACAGAATGATCGGCGCAATGGTGGTATCGCCCATGCCTTCGCGGGTGTCGCTCAAGCCGAATACCGAGACTTCCTGTTTCAGCCACGGCTGGGCGATGTAGCCGGCCAGGCGCCCGCCGAAGATCCGCACGGGGCTCAGATAGTCGAGGCGCGGAATCACCGCAGTGGATTCGATTTCGACGTTGGGCACCTTGCCGCCGAACGAGCTGATGTTGAGTTTGGTCGCCTTGTAATGGTTGTAGTAGAGGTTGAACGCGACCATGTTTTCCGGAAGGCTGTCGACTTCCAGCGGCAACATGAAGAAACCGTCGGTGCCGGTGCCGATGTTGTCGACGCCGGCTTCGGTCGCCAACGCCGGTAGGGTCACGGCGCCGCCCAGCAAGCAAAGGGCCAGGCGCAGGGGGAATGTCGCGCGGTTCGGGTGCATATCCGTCCTCATTATTATTGTGTTTTGGGCGCAACGCCGGCACGCAGTACGCCCGGCACTCTAGAAATAAGCGCTTGGCGCCCGGCAGGGCAGGGTATTGGCGGACATTGAGGGGACTTCTGCGGACAGCTGGCAAACCCTGTGCTAACTTCCATCGACATAACCGGTTACAAAAATAACAATCAAGCGTGATCCGGAATGTCATCCCCATGAATGTAAAAGTCCAAGACCCGACTTTCGAACTGGCGCTGGTCTCGCCGTTCCTCCTGCAAACCCTCGCCGAAGTCGCGCAGAACAAGGGCGTCGACCCTGAAAGCCTGTGCCGTGGCCTGGGCTTCACCCTTGAAGATCTGCAAGACCCGGCGCAGCGAATTTCCTATCGCCAGGCCGTGGCAATGATTCAACGCGCACTCAAAGTGCTGCCCAATCAAGGTTTGGGGCTGTGGGTCGGCGCGCAGAACGTGCTGGGTACGCTGGGTTTGCTTGGGCATGTGTTGTCGCTGTGCAAGACTTTGCGCGATGCCTTTGCCCTCGGGATTCGTCATCAGCACACCTCGGGCGGGATTGTGGTGTCCAGTGTCGATGTGGTCGGCGCTCAGGTGCATCTCGATGCTGAATGTCGCTTGCCGTTTGCCGATGTTCAGGTGTTCGCGGTGGAAGAGTTTTTCGCCAGTTTGCTGGTGTACGGCCGAGCCTTGGCGGGCGCTGATTTCAAGCCGATTGCCGTCGAGTTTGTGCACGCCGCGCCGGATTACCTCAGCGAATACCATCGTCTGCTGGGACCGGAGGTGCGTTTTGGTTGCTTGCACAATCGCATGCTGATCGATGTGCAATGGCTGGACGTCAACCTGCCCAATCATCATTCGCTGGCGCTGCGTCAGGCCGTCGCCTTGCTGGAGCTGGAAGCGGCGCAGGTGCATCAGAAGCTTGATCTGATTCAGGCGGTGGAGCGGGCGATTGCGCGGGATCTGAGTCGCGGCAGCCATATCGAAAAGATTGCCGGTGATTTGAACATGAGCAGTCGCACGTTGCGTCGGCGCTTGACCGAGCATGCGCTGACGTTTGAGGCGTTGCTGGAGCAGGTGCGCCAGGCGCGGACGATGAGTTTGCTGGCCAATCCTGATATGCCGATCGAGCGGATCACTGAAGAAGTCGGCTACAGCGATGTGCGCAGTTTTCGCCGGGCGTTCAAACGGTGGACGGGGTTGAGCCCCAGCGCCTGGCGTAATGACGCCAACCCTCACCCCAGCCCTCTCCCAGAGGGAGAGGGAGCCGACCGCAGTGTCTTGCGAGTTACATCGACCTGAAAGATTGTGTCGATTATGGACTTGAGAGATTGAGGCTGACCGAGGTGTCTTGAGTCATGCACCGACCCGAAATTATGGATTCACGTGATGCACGTTCAAGTCGGTGTAGATCTCTAATATCCCCGTATCAGTCCCCTCTCCCCCCGGGAGAGGGCTAGGGTGAGGGGCTTTTGACTTCCATCCAAACCCACACAAAACCTCCGGCCACAGGTAAACTCCGCGCACTTTTTCAAGGAGTTCTCATGAGTTACTACCAGCCGGGCATTCTCGCCACCCCCGTTCCTGCGCAAGCACGTCACCTGTTTTTCGCCCTCGAGTCGGTAGAAGCACTGCCGCAGGCGATCGACAACCTGATGAATCAGGTGGACGGCAAGTCGGCAGTGGTCGGTTTTGGCGAATCCCTGGCCAAGGCCCTCAACGTGCAGATCGACGGCCTGCGCAGCTTCCCGGCGCTGACCGGCGTTGGCGTCGAAAACCCGTCGACCCAACACGCACTGTGGGTCTGGCTGCACGGCGTCGACCGTGGTGAATTGCTCAATCGCTGCAATGCTATCGAAGCCGCACTGGCCCCGGCGCTGCGCCTGGTCGAAATGCAGGAAGCCTTCCGCCACAAGGACGGCCACGACCTCACCGGTTACGAAGACGGCACGGAAAACCCGCACGACGAAGCCGCCATCGCTGCCGCCCTGCAAAGTGCAGGCACCGACGGCATGGTCGGCGGCAGTTTCGCCGCGATCCAGCAGTGGCAGCACGACCTCAAGGGTTTCCACAAACTTTCCGCCGATGACAAAGACAACATCATGGGCCGGCGCCTCAGCGATAACGAAGAGATCGACGACGCGCCAGTTTCCGCCCACGTCAAACGCACCGCGCAGGAAAGCTTCGCCCCGGAAGCGTTCGTCGTGCGCCGCTCGATGCCGTGGATAGAAGGTGATCGCGCCGGCCTGATGTTCCTTGCCTTTGGTTTCTCGCTGGATGCTTTCGAAGCGCAATTGCGGCGCATGAGCGGTCTGGAAGACGGCATCACCGACGGTTTGTATCGCATCAGCCGACCGATCACTGGCGGCTACTACTGGTGCCCGCCGCTGAAGGACGGCCACCTCGACCTGCGCGCCTTGCGCATCGGCTAAAGGAACAGACATGGACGTGGTGCGCTGGGGCATGATCGGTTGTGGCAGCGTCGCCGAGCGCAAGAGCGGGCCGGCCTTCTACAAGGCGCCCGGTTCGGCGCTGGTGGCGGTGATGGGCCGACGGCTTGAGGCGGTGACTGACTACGCCGCGCGCCACGGCATCGCGCGGGTCTACACCGACGTCGATGCGCTGATCAACGATCCCGAGGTCGACGCGGTGTACATCGCCACGCCCCCCGACAGCCACCACGCCTATAGCCTGAAAGTCGCTGCCGCCGGCAAACATTGCTGCGTGGAAAAACCCATGGCGCTGAGTGCCGGGCAAAGTCGCGAGATGCAGCAGGCATTTGCCGAGGCCGGTTTTCATCTGTTCGTGTCCTATTACCGCCGTTCATTGCCGCGTTTTGCGCAGGTGCGGCAATGGTTGGCGGAGGGGCGCATCGGTGAGGTTCGGCATCTGAGCTGGACGTTGACCAAAGCACCTTCACCGACGGATCTGGACGGTCGCGACAACTGGCGCACTGACCCGGCAGTGGCTGGCGGCGGGTACTTCGCCGATCTGGCCAGTCATGGTTTTGACCTGTTCCAGTATCTGCTTGGCGACATTGTCGAAGTGGCCGGATTCACCGCGCGTCAGGCCGGGTTGTATGCCGCCGAAGATGCCGTCAGCGCCAGTTGGCGGTTCGCCTGCGGGGCGCTGGGCATGGGTTGCTGGAGCTTTGTCGCGGATCGGCGCGAGGATCGGGTCGAGATCATCGGCAGCCGTGGGCGAATCAGTTTTTCGGTGTTTGATGAGCATCCCGTGCAATTGCATGCCGATGAAATCATCAGCCTGGAAATCCCGCATCACGAACATATTCAGTGGCATCACGTGCTGGGCATGAATGCGCACATTCGTGGTGGTTCACAACATCCCGCCGTTGCCGAACAGGCCCTGAAAACCGACTGGGTCATGGATCAGATCCTCAAACGCTACTAGCACACAATTCCCCTGTAGGAGTGAGCCTGCTCGCGATAGCGGAGTGTCAGACACCGGATTCGTATCTGATACACCGTTATCGCGAGCAGGCTCACTCCTACAGAAAGCGATCGTGTTAAGCATCTAAGGTTATGCCCATTCGGTATTTCTCAACCTTGTCATAACAACTCTAAGATCACGTCATAACTCGTTATAACAAGTGATCCCATGATGACCGATAACGTTCTTTCTCTCAGTAGCGTTCCTCTGCACACCCAGCTGCGCGATGTCCTCCGTGCGCGCATTCTTGACGGCGAATACCCGCAAGACAGCCAGATGCCCTCCGAAAGCGAACTCGGTGCATTGTTCAAAGTCAGCCGCATCACCGTGCGCCAAGCGCTCGGCGATCTGCAAAAAGAAGGGCTGATCTTCAAGATCCACGGCAAAGGCACCTTCGTCGCCAAGCCGAAAACCTTTCAAAACGTCAGCAGCCTGCAAGGCCTCGCCGAGTCCATGACCGGCCGTGGCTACGAGGTGATCAACCGCCTGCGCAGCTTCAAATTCATCCCTGCCGACAAGCGTGTCGCCGAGCGCTTGCAGGTAGCCGAAGGCGAGATCGTCGCGCAGATCAAACGCGTGCGCCTGATCAATCGCGAGCCGATCTCGCTGGAAATCACCTACCTGCCCAAAGCCGTCGGCGAGCGCCTGGAGAAGGCCGATCTGGTCACCCGCGACATCTTCCTGATCCTCGAAAACGACTGCGGCATTGCCCTCGGCCATGCTGATCTGGCCATCGACGCGGTGCTGGCTGACAGCGACCTGACCCAGGCGCTGAACGTCGAGGCTGGCTCGCCGATCATGCGCATCGAGCGCCTGACCCACGACGCACAGGGCCAGCCGCTGGATTTCGAACACCTTTACTACCGTGGCGATGCGTTCCAGTACCGCCTGCGGATCGACCGGCAAAAAGGGGAGCAGGTATGACCCGCAACGTTCTCGAACAGGAATACGACATCGTCGTCATCGGCGGTGGCACCGCAGGCCCGATGGCGGCGATCAAGGCCAAGGAAAAGAACCGTGACTTGCGCGTGTTGCTGGTCGACAAGGCCAACGTCAAACGCAGCGGCGCGATCAGCATGGGCATGGACGGTCTGAACAACGCGATCATCCCCGGCCACTCGACGCCCGAGCAGTACACCAAGGAAATCACCATCGCCAACGACGGCATCGTCAATCAGGCCGCCGTGTATGCCTACGCGACGCACAGCTTCGAAACCATCGAACAGCTTGATCGCTGGGGCGTGAAGTTCGAGAAGGACGAAACCGGCGATTACGCGGTGAAAAAAGTCCACCACATGGGCGCTTACGTGCTGCCGATGCCGGAAGGGCACGACATCAAAAAAGTCCTCTACCGGCAGTTGAAACGCGCACGGGTGAGCATCACCAATCGCCTCGTCTGCACGCGGTTGCTGACCGACGATGAGGGCACCGTCAATGGCGTGATGGGTTTCGATTGCCGCACCGCTGATTTCCACGTGATCAAGGCCAAAGCGGTGATTCTCGCCTGCGGTGCTGCCGGGCGTCTCGGTCTACCGTCGTCGGGCTACCTGATGGGCACCTACGAAAACCCGACCAACGCCGGCGACGGCTACGCGATGGCCTATCACGCCGGCGCCGAACTGGCGAACCTCGAGTGCTTCCAGATCAACCCGCTGATCAAGGATTACAACGGCCCGGCCTGCGCCTACGTCACCGGCCCGTTGGGTGGCTACACCGCCAACAACAAGGGCGAACGCTTCATCGAGTGCGACTACTGGAGCGGGCAGATGATGTGGGAGTTTCACCAGGAGCTGGAAAGCGGCAACGGCCCGGTGTTCCTCAAACTCGATCACCTGGCCGAAGAAACCATCCAGAACATCGAGGAGATCCTGCACAGCAACGAACGCCCGAGCCGTGGCCAGTTCCACGCCAATCGTGGCACCGACTACCGCACGCAAATGGTCGAAATGCACATCTCCGAAATCGGCTTTTGCAGCGGCCACTCGGCGTCCGGCGTGTGGGTCAACGAGCGCGCGGAAACCTCGGTGAAAGGCTTGTACTCGGCGGGCGACATGGCCGCCGTGCCGCACAACTACATGCTCGGCGCGTTTACTTACGGCTGGTTTGCCGGGCACAACGCTGCCGATTTTGTCGCCGGACGGGAGTTTTCTGCACTGGATGCCGAGCAGATCGAGAAGGAAAAGGCCCGGGTCTACGCGCCGCTGGATCGCGAACACGGTCTGCCGCCGGCGCAGGTCGAATACAAACTGCGGCGCTTCGTTAACGACTACCTGCAACCGCCGAAAGTGACCAAGAAAATGCAGATCGGCCTGCAACGCTTCAGCGACATCGAACGCGATCTCGAGCAGATGAAGGCCAACAACGCCCACGAACTGATGCGCGCGATGGAAACCAGCGTGATCCGCGACTGCGCCGAAATGGCCGCCCGCGCCTCGCTATTCCGCGCCGAAAGCCGTTGGGGCCTGTACCACTATCGCGTCGATCACCCGCAACGTAACGACAGCGAGTGGTTCTGCCATTGCCATCTGAAGAAGGGCGATGACGGCCAGATGACCAGTTTCAAGAAAGCCGTCGAGCCCTACATCATCCCGCTCGATGCCGAAGAAATGCAGGCCTACGACCGCTTGCGGGTCGGCGCTTGCGCTGCTTGATGCACTACTAAAAAGAGAGTCCGCACCATGGCCTATCAAGCTCAGGAAATCTTCTTCCGCTCCAACGCTCCCGTCACCGTCGACGAAGACAAATGCATCGCCGAAAAGGGCTGCACCGTGTGCGTGGATGTTTGCCCGATGGATTTGCTGGCGATCAATCCGGCGACGCAGAAAGCCTACATGGCGTTTGATGAATGCTGGTACTGCATGCCGTGCGAGAAGGATTGCCCGACGGGTGCCGTGAAAGTCGACATCCCCTATCTCCTGCGTTGAAACCCGATCTCTGTAGGCCTTCGCCTGCTCGCGATAGCGGTGGGTCAGATGTAGATGTGCTGGCTGACACACCGCTATCGCGAGCAGGCTCACTCCTACAGTAGATCTACGACAACCCAAAGCCATCCGGAAACACCGGACGCTGGAATGACCAAAAACCCCTCGTTTCCCACCGCGCCCTGATCGCGGCGGAGACGAACTCAAATAAATGATTCGAGGGGAAACAACCATGTTGCGTGCAGCAATCGCCGGTCTGGTACTGGCTTCGTTCACCTTGTCGGCCTCGGCCGAAACCATCCGCATCGCCATCGGCACCCAGGACACCACCATCAACTGCGCCGCCGGCGGGTTGTTGATTCGTGAACTCGGCCTGCTCGACAAATACCTGCCCCACGACGGCGCCTATAAAGACGCCCAGTACGACGTGCAGTGGAAAAACTTCACCAGCGGCGCACCGCTGACCAACGAAATGGTCGCCGGCAAACTCGATTTCGGCGCCATGGCCGATTTCCCCGGTGCGTTCAACGGCGTCGCGTTTGAAACCGCCGGCAAGCACAGCCTGTTCATCAGCGTGCTTTCGGGCAGCATCAAGGGCAGCGGCAACGGCATTGTCGTGCCGAGCGCGTCGGGCGTGCAGTCGCTGAGCGAACTCAAGGGCAAGACGATTTCCGTGCCGTTCGCTTCCACTGCCCACGGCATGTTGTTGCGCGCCGTGGCGGCGCAGGGCTGGGATCCGCTGAAAGACGTGAACATCATCGCTCAGCCGCCAGAAGTCGCCGGCTCCGCGTTGCAGGCCGGCAAGATCGACGCTCACGCCGATTTCGTGCCGTTCGCCGAACTGTTTCCGAGCCGTGGTTTCGCCCGCAAGATTTATGACGGTGCCCAGGCCAACGCGCCGACGTTCCACGGTGCGCTGGTGGATCAGGCGTATGCGAAGAAGTATCCGGAGATCGTCGTCGCTTATCTGCGCGCCAGCATCGAAGCCAATCAACTGCTCGCGGCGGAACCGGAGAAGTACAGCGAGCTGATCGCCAAAGTCACTGGCGTCGATGCCGAGGTCAATTACCTGTTCCACGGCCCGCTCGGCGTGCAGACCCGCGACCTGAGCTGGAAGCCGGAATATCGTCAAGCCGTCGGCACCGCCATCGACACCTTGAAGCTGTTGAAGAAGGCTGATCGCGGGCTCGATCTCAACACTTTCATCGACGATCAATACATTCGCGCGGCGTTCAAGGCGTCGAATCTGGATTACACGGCGCAATTGGCCAATTACGCGCAGACGCCGCTGAAAGCCACGGATGCCACGACCGGTAAAGCCATCACTGACTTCAGCCATGTCGCCGAGATCTGGGTGCGCGGTGAGGACAAAGTACGCCAATACGCGTCAGCGGAAGAGGCGTTCACCGCGCTGGCCGCGTTGAAACAGCAAGGTAAAAACGTCCGTGCGGTGTACACGCAAGCCAGTGACAGCGGGATCAAATTGCTCGCCGAACAGGCGTGGTTCGCCAGCGATGCCCAGGGCCGCCTGAGCGCCTTCCTGCTCAAAGGCCAGGCCCAGCAATATGCCTCAGCGCAGGGCGGCAAGGTCTTCGATTTCACCGATGCCACTACCCAAGCCGTCGCTGTCCGTTGATGAAGATCAAAAGCCCCTCACCCTAGCCCTCTCCCAGAGGGAGAGGGGACTGACCGTGGTGTTTGGACTAGCTACGCCGACCTGAAATATCGAGCCGAACTCAGGTTTTGAAAAGACTCTATCGAGTCGAACTCAAGTTTTGAAAAGCATGAAGATCGGCTCCCTTTCCCCCTCGCCCCCCTGGGGGAGAGGGCTGGGGTGAGGGGGTAAATATCAGCCACATCACAGTTCCACAACCGGAAACCCGCTCCATGAAAACACCCACCCTACGCTGGACATCCAGAGCCGCTTCACTGCTGCTCTGCCTGCTGTTCTGGCAACTCGCCGCCAGTCACCACTGGAACCTCGGCCTCGTCACCTTCGCCAACGTGCCGACACCCATCGCGGTGATCGACGCGGCGTTGGGCCTCGGCGACTCCGGCAAGCTCCTGCAACACCTGACCGCCAGCCTCAGCCGCGTCTTCGCCGGTTACCTCGCGGCGCTGCTGATCGGCATCGCATTGGGCCTGGCCATCGGCCGCTCGAAATGGGCCGAAGACCTGCTGCTGCCGCCGCTGGAAGTCCTGCGCCCAATCCCCGCCGTTGCGTGGATTCCGCTGGCGATCCTGATGTTCCCGTCCTCGGAACTGTCGATGGTCTTCATCACCTTTACCGGCGCGCTGTTCCCGATCCTGCTCAACACCGTGCACGGTGTGGAAGGCGTCGATCCACGTTTGATCGCCTCAGCGAAAAGCCTCGGGGCAGGGCGCCGCGCAATCCTGTTGGAAGTGATCCTGCCCGGCGCCGCGCCGAGCATCATCACCGGTCTGGCGATTGGCATGGGCACTTCGTGGTTCTGCCTGGTGACGGCGGAAATGATCTCCGGCCAGTTCGGCATCGGCTATTACACCTGGGAGTCCTACACCATTCAGAACTACGCCGACATCGTCGTCGGCATGCTTCTGATCGGCGTGTTGGGCATGGGCAGCAGTCTGCTGATCAAACGCCTGGGCGGGTTGTTCACGCCTTGGCATCGACCGCGAGGAAAAGCCTGATGAGCGTGATGCAAACGCCGGAAGGGCGGATCGATATCCGCCAGTTATCCATCGTGCTTGGCGCAGGGCCGGAGGCGTTCGAAGCGGTGCAGGGCCTCGATTGCCAGATCGAACCAGGCCAGTTTGTGTGCATTCTCGGCCCGTCCGGTTGCGGCAAATCGACCTTGCTCGGCGCCTTGGCCGGGCATCTGCACGCGCATGCCGGCAGCCTCAAAGTCGATGGCGGCGAAGTGTCCGGGCCATCGCCGCAGCGCGGCATGGTGTTCCAGCATCACACGCTGTTTCCGTGGCGCACGGTGCGCGACAACGTTGCCTTCGGCCTGAAAATGCGTGGCATCGGCAAGACTGAACGGCATCGCGTCGCCGATGACATTCTCAAACTGGTCGGCCTCGAAGGCTTCGCCGAGCGCTGGCCCGATCAGCTGTCCGGCGGCATGCAGCAACGCGTGGAAATCGCCCGAGTGCTGGTCAATCGTCCACGGCTGTTGCTGATGGACGAGCCGTTCGGTGCGCTGGATGCGCTGACCCGGTTGAACATGCAAGAGCTGCTGCTGGACATCTGGACGCGCATCCGCACCACCGTAGTGTTCGTCACCCACGACATCGACGAGGCGCTGTTCCTCGCCGATCGCTTGCTGGTGATGAGCGCCAGGCCGGGGCGAATCATCGAAGACTTGCGCCTGGATTTTGCCCGCCCGCGCACCAGCGAACTGGTGACCAGCGCCGAATTTTCCCGCCTCAAGCGTCACTGCCTCGATCTGCTGCGCCATGACGACGACCGACCGCTGCCGCGCCTTAATCCGCTCGGCCTGCCTCCCGAAAACCCTTTGCCGCGATTTGCCCTATGACCTCTATTTTTGCTGTGACCGATAACCAAGACATCCTCGCCTTGCAACCGCGCCTGACCGCCGAAGACGCTGGCGTGCGCCGTATTGCCCTGATCGATCTGGCCGATCTCGAAGAACCGGATGGCTTGCTCTGGCTGGTCGATCGCCTCGGCGAGGATCCTGCCGAAGAAGTCCGCGCTGAAGCTGCGCGATTGCTCGAGGCCTGGGAGGATGAAGAAGTCGTGCAAGCGTTGTGCGTGGCGCTGACCGATCTGGCGCCCGCCGTGCAATCTGCCGCGGCGCAGAGTCTGAGCCTGTTGAAAACGGCAGCGGCGGGGCGAGTGATTTTGCCGTGGACCGCTCACGCCGACGTCAGCGTGCGTATTGCCGCGTATCGCGCCTTGCGTGAGCTGCGTTTCGCCGATGCCGCGCCGGCTGCGGTCTCTGCGTTGAACGATGCGGATGCCAGTGTTCGCCGTGAAGCGGTGGGCGTGCTCGGCTGGCTCAAGCAGCTCGATGCACTGCCCGCCCTGGCACGATTGGCCAGCGACGACCCGGACACCGAAGTGCGCCGCGCCGCTACCGGTGCTTTGGGATTGGCCTCCAGCGCCGAAGTGTTGCCAGCCCTGCGCCAGGCCTTGCAGGACCACGCCTGGCAAGTGCGCGAAGAAGCCGCGACGACCTTGGGTAAAGTCGGCCACATTGACGCTGGCCCGGCATTGGTCGAAGCGCTGAGCGACGACTATTGGCAAGTGCGCCTGCGCGCCACTCGCAGTCTCGGCCGTCTGCGTTTCGCCCCGGCGCTGGACGCGTTGATCGACACTCTCGGCCATCGCATCAGCAACCTGCGCAAGGAAGCTGCGCTGGCCTTGGGTGAGTTGAATGATCGCGGCGCCGTCGCGGCATTGCAGGCCGCGCAGGATGACGGCGACCCGGAAGTGCGCAAAGCCGTGCGGATTGCCTTGGGCCAGTTGCAATGAACCCGCTGTCGGTAGGGAATTCGCAGAGCGAACAGATCCTGCGGTTAAGCTGGCCTGACGGTCGCGAACAACAGTTCAACCACGCCGAACTGCGCCGCCAGTGCCCATGCTCGCAATGCCGCGCCTTTCGCCTGAAAGGCCTGACGCCGCTGGTCGATGAACGCGTACGCCTGATCGAACTCAACCCCCAGGGTTACGGCGTGCAATTGATCTTCAGCGACGGCCACCAGCGCGGGATCTACCCGTGGCCCTATCTGGCAAACCTATGACAATCCCTGTAGGAGCTGCCGAAGGCTGCGATCTTTTGATCCTGTTTTTAACAATCAACATCAAAAGATCGCAGCCTTCGGCAGCTCCTACATTGCAAATCAGCAATCAGCAATCAGCAATCAGCAATCAGCAAGAAGGGTTATTGCGCTGCTGTCATCGATGGCCGGCAGTCATGGAAAATATCCAGCCCCGGCTGATACAGCGAGGTCTTCACCTCAAACAACCCCAGCACCGAGTGAAACAGGTTGTCGTGGCTCAGATCCGCCTGCCCGGTCTTGCCTTGCAGGCACCCGCGATCAATCCCTTCACTGGCCAGCGTGCCGTCGCCAAACCACATCACCATCGGCACATGCGTTTGCGCTTGCGGCGCCAGCGCGTACGGCGCCGCATGCAGATACAAGCCGTTTTCACCCAGCGACTCACCGTGATCGGAGACGTACACCATCGACGTATCCAGTGTCTGCTGATTGCGCTTGAGTAACTCGATGACCTTGGCCAGAAAGTGGTCGGTGTACAAAATCGTGTTGTCGTACACGTTCACCAGTTCATCGCGGCTGCAACTGCCCAACTGGTTGGTGTGACAGATCGGTTTGAAGCGCTCCATCTCTTTCGGGTAACGCTCGTAGTACTCGGGGCCGTGGCTGCCGTCCGCATGCAGGACAATGATCGCGTGGCCCTTGAGGCTGTCGATGTAGCTTTGCAGATCGGCCAGCAGCGCTTCATCCAGACAGTTGTTGCCGTCGCAGAACGGCCCCGGCTGTTTCTTCGAAATGTCCCGATGCGGTACGCGCAGGCAGGTGCCTTTGCAGTCGCTGTTGTTGTCCAGCCACAACACCTGTACGCCGGCGCGCTGGAGGATGTCGAGCAGGCCTTCGTAGGTTTTGCCTTTCTTGTCGCTGTAATCCTCACGCGGGAACATCGAGAACATGCACGGCACCGAGACCGCTGTCGAGGTGCCGCAGGAATGCACCTGAGTGAAATTGAGGATGTCGAGTTTGCTCAGTTCGGGGTTGGTCTCGCGCTCATAGCCGTTCAGCGAGAAGTGATCGGCGCGCGCGGTTTCACCGACCACAAACACCATCAGCGATTTCTTCTCGCGACTCGCCGCTTTAGCACTCATCACCGCGTCTTCGCCGATGGCTTGCACCACGAAGTGCTTTTTGATGCCCAGGCGTTGTTTTGTGTATTTGCTGATCGCGTAGATGTAGTTGGTCGGGTTGATGAAGTGGGTGAGTTTGTCTTCTTCGCGAAAGATTGGCGCGTAGGTCGCATAGAACGCGCCCACCGACGCAGCGATCACCAGCACACAGGCGACGATCACCAGGATCTTGTTGAGCAGCCCGCGAAAGAACGGCCGATAACTCACCGGCCAACGCCAGATCAAAACCGCCGGCAGCACGCCGAGCAGCAACAGGTAGGTCAGCAGCTTGCCGTTGAATAGCGCGGTGGCTTCGGCGGGGTTGGTTTCGAAGACGTTCTGGATCATCACCGTGTCGATGGTGATGCCGTATTCGTTCATGAAATACGCGGCGCACGCCGAGAGCAGGGCGACCACGGTGAGCACCGGTTTCAGCGTCCAGCGGAATGACACCAGGGTCAGCAGCAAGGTAATTGCCGCCCACAAGAACAGCCCGAACGAGACGAAAAACCCCAGTTTGTGCGCGCCTTGCAGGGTGATCAGTGTGCCCAGCGCCTTCCAGGTCGCCAGGTTGTACAGCGCCACCAGCGCCAGGGAAAACAGCAGCACCAATCGGGTCGCAGAGATGGACGGTAAACGCAGTCCGTTGCCCAAAGCCATTCGCATTTTTCCTCTACTCAAATAGAAAACACACACGGTTGCGCGTGTAACTGTAGAAGAGCAATAGTAAAAATTCCGTAAACATCCTGTAACAAGTCGAAAGAAAACCCTGTAGGAGCTGCCGCAGGCTGCGATCTTTTGATCTTGTTTTTAAAGATCAAGATCAAAAGATCGTCCGATCGCGGCCCGAACCTTCGGCATCTCCTACAGGGGGGCAGGGGGGCAGGGGGGTCAGAAGGATTTGCTGAGGCTGGCGACGACGGTGGCGGTGCAGACGTCTTTGAAGCCCCAGTTGCTCAGGCATTGGCTTTGTGAGAGATCGGTGTCGATGTAGCTCAGGCCCAACACCACGCCGGCGAGGTTGTGAGTGACTTTGACCTCCCATTCGCGGTACGACTCTTCAGCGTTGCCTGAGGCCGAGTACAAATGCGCATCCTTGAAATCCATGTTGCCGTACCGCAGCTTTAGCCCCGAGTCGTACGGCAGTTCAGTTTCATAACCGATGTAGGTGTACAGCGAACTCTGTTTGCTATCGATCCCCGGCGCATCGCTGGAGTAATACGCCGCCAGCTTCACCCCGTAGACGCCGAGAATCCCGTAGACCTCGCTCTGGTTGAACTGGCTTTCCTTGGGGTAGGCGTACTTGATGTAACCCAGATCGAGGCTGACATCCTCGGTCGCCTGCCACAGCCAGCCGCCGTAGTAATCGACTTCCTGGCGGGTTTTCAGACCGCCGCCGAAATCGACGTTGGAGCTCCAGGCGCCGAGGTACGCACCGCTGCTGTGAGCCAGGGTCAGGCCGGCCTGTACGGCTGGGTCGTTTTGCGTTTGCGAGATGCCGCGAGTGCGGTAATCGCTGGCTAAATTCAGATCCACCACCAGCGCAAAGTCATCGTTCAAAGGGATCGCTTGGCTGCTCAAGGGCAGCGCGCTCAAGAAACTCAGGGCGAACAGGGGCAAGGCTTTCATGTGAAATCCCGATATTGTGATTATTTTTGGGCAGATAGAGAAACCTGTAGGAGCTGCCGCAGGCTGCGATCTTTTGATCTTGGTTTTTTAAAATCAAAGTCAAAAGATCGCAGCCTGCGGCAGCTCCTACAGGGGGGATCAGTGTTGTTATTTTTCGGCGGTGTAGACCTGACGACCGCCGAACCAGGTCTGCAGGACTTTGGTGTCATGCAGGGCCTTGTTGTCGACGCTGAACACGTCACGATCGAGCACGATAAAGTCAGCCTGCTTGCCCGGCGTCAGCGAGCCGATCTGTTTCTCCAGGCCAATCGTCCGCGCCGCATTGACCGTGTAGGCATAGAACATGGTGTCGCGGTCCAGACGCTCATCGGCATTGAGCACGCCCAACGGCCCGACGCGAGTGATCGCCTGCGCCATGGCGTTGAACGGGTTCGGCGACGACACCGGCCAGTCACTCGCACCGGCAATCGTCGCGCCTTGTTTGAGCAGCGAGTGCGCCGGGTACTGGTAGCGGAAGGCGAGGGCGCTGACGTAGGGCTTGATCATGTCGGTGGTGTAGTCGTCGGCGCTGGCCCAGAGCAATTGCATCGAGGCGATGACGTTGAGCGGTTTGAAACGGGCGAACTCTTTCGGGTTGACCATTTGCAGGTGAGTGATCGAATGAGTCACGCCGCTCTGGCGATCCTTGCGCGCCTGAGCAATGCCGTTCAGTGATTCACGCACCGCGCGGTCGCCGATCGCGTGGATATGCACCAGCCAGCCGCGCTGGTCGATGGCGCTGACCAGTTCGCCGAAATGCTGCGGATCGATCAGCAATTCGCCCTGTTTGTGCGAGTTGCTGTACGGGTCGATCATCGCCGCGCTCTGCGCCGGGAATTCGATCACGCCGTCGGCGAAGATCTTGATCCCGGGCAGGGTCAGGTTGGGAATGCCCTGAAATTGCTGGCGCACCTTGTCCAGTGTATCGAGGTCGGCGGGCACGCTTTTCGGATTGGCCACCAGCAGTGCGGCGACGTGCACGCTCATGTCGCCACTTTCCGACAAGGCTTTATAGGCCGGCAGCACGCCGACGGTTTTCTCGGTGGGCTTGAGGGCGAACACCGCTTCGCCCGGGGCGGCGTTGGCGGCCGGGTCCATCCACGCGGTGATGCCGAGGCTGTTGTTGTAGCGCACCGCTGATTTGGCCGCGTTCAACATGTCGGCGGGGCTTGGCACCGGCATTTTCGAGGCGACCCGATCCCAACCGGCGTCGACCACAAAGCCGTTCGGCTCGCCGCTGGCCAGTTTGCCGATGGTGTCTTTTTCCGCGTCGGGCAGGGTTTTCAGCAGCGCCGCGTCAATCCCGGCGCGCTTGAGCATGACGTTGTTGGCCCACGCTGTGTGGTGGTCGCTGCCGATAAATACCACCGGCGCATTGGCCCATTCGCCGCTGTTGAAGGTTTTGCCCAACGCCTCGGCTTGCGCCCAGTAAGCCGAACTCATGCCGGCAATGCTCAGCACATCACCATGCTTTGCCTTACCGTCCGCACGCCAGTCACGCAGACGCTTTTGCAGTTCGTCGAGGCCGACGACTTCGTCTTCCATGTTCGCCGAAGTCATCTCCAAGCCACCGAAAATCGCATGGGAATGGCTGTCGATCAGGCCGGGCATCAACGCTTTGCCCTTGAGGTCGATCACTTGGGTGCCGGGTTCGATCAAGGCTTTGATTTGCGCATCGGTGCCGACTTTCAGCACTTTGCCGTTCTCCACGGCCAGCGCTTGCACCTTGGGTTGAGCGTGGTCGGCAGTGAAAATCTTGCCGTTGAGCAGGATCAGGTCGGCGGCAGCCATGGCTTCCATCGAGGCAAAACTTATGGCGGCTACCAATAGGTTTGGAATGAATCGCGGGATGAATCTTTTCATTGAAGATTTCCTTGTTATTGCGTCTGATGGCCAGATTAGTGGCTGGCAACGGCCGACAGAACGCCTCCCTCACGAAAAACGTTTTTGCCTGAATGGAAAAAGCATGGACAAGTTGGGTGCATTGAAAATGTTCGTGGTCACCGCGCAGCTCGGCAGTTTCAGCCGTGCCGCCGAGCAATTGGGCAAGACCCCGTCGGCGCTGACCAAAGCGGTCAATCATCTGGAATCGGAGCTGGGCGCGCGGCTGTTCGAGCGCAGTACGCGGCGGATTCTGCTCACGGAAATTGGCCGGGTGTACCTGGAAACCGCGCGGCTGGTGTTGCATCGGCTGGACGAGGCCAGTGAGGAAATCGAGCAGTTGCAGCACGGTTTGCGCGGCAGCCTGAAAATCACCGCGCCGCTGGCCTATGGCCGGGCGTTTCTCGATCAGGTGTGTGACGGCTTTTTGCAGCAATACCCGCAGATCAGCCTGCAAGTGGACCTGTGCGATGCGTTCGTCAATCTGCTGGAAAGTGGTTATGACCTGGCGTTGCGCGAGGGGCATGATGATTTGCCGGGGCTGATTGCGCGGGTGGTGGGCAGTAATCGCCTGGCGTTGTGCGGCAGTCCGGAGTACTTGGCGCGCAAGGGCTTGCCGGTGAATCCGCAAACCCTTGAGCAGCATGAATGGCTGCTGTATCAGCATCCGTTGCTCAGTCGCGAATTCTGGTGGGCCGAGCGTGACGGGCAGCGTTTGAGTCTGGCGCAACCCACCGCGCCGCTATTGCGCAGCGATAATTACGATTTGTTGCTGGCCAGTGCTTTGGCCGGGCGCGGTCTGCTGCACACGCCGCTGTGGAGCGCCGCGCCGTACATTGCCGACGGGCGACTGGTGCGGGTCATGGCCGACTATGAGATCGACCCGGACACCTTTGGCCCGCACATTCTGGCGGTGTACCCGAGCCATCGACGGGCCACGGCCAAGGTCGTCGCCTTTATCGATTACATCGCCGGGTTCCTCGCCGAACGCGGCCTGAGCTGACTCACCGCACTGATCGTTCCCACGCTCTGCGTGGGAATGCCTCTAGGGACGCTCTGCGTCCAGTGACGCGAAGCGTCACGGGCTGCATTCCCACGCGGCGCGTGGGAACGATCAACGTGGGGTGGGCCGACCTGCGGCTGTTGTCAGGAAAATCCGAAAAGAGTACAAATGTACTCCATGACGAACCTCACTCCCCGCCGTACCGCCATCCTGACCTTTATCCGCGATCGAATCGCTGAACACGGTCAGCCCCCAAGCCTCGCTGAAATCAGCGAGGCTTTTGGTTTTGCCTCGCGCAGCGTGGCGCGCAAGCACGTGCTCGCGCTGACTGAAGCGGGGTTTATCGAGGTCAACCCCAATCAGGCCCGGGGCATTCGTTTGCTCGGTCAACCGCCGCGTCCGGAGCTGCTCGACATTCCCGTGCTCGGCCGCGTCGCTGCTGGTGCGCCGATTGGCGCCGATGCCGACGTGCATAGCCGCTTGCTGCTCGACCCGGCGCTGTTCTCGCGTACACCCGATTACATGTTGCGGGTGCAGGGCGATTCAATGATCGAGGACGGCATCCTCGACGGTGATCTGGTCGGTGTGCGGCGCAATCCCGAAGCGCTCAACGGCCAGATCGTCGTGGCGCGGCTCGACGGTGAAGTCACCATCAAACGCTTCGAACGGCTCGGCGATGAAGTGCGGCTGTTGCCGCGCAATCCGGCGTACCAGCCGATTGTCGTGCGCGACGATCAGGATCTGGCCATCGAAGGGGTGTTCTGTGGCCTGGTGAGGCAAGGCTGATGGGCGCCGTCGTTGCGTTGGATACGCTGTTCAATGGCGGCCAGGTCTGGAAGGGCCGACCTGCGCCACCGGCCGCCAGCCCGCAACCGACCGGGCACGCCGCGCTGGACGCGGCACTGCCCAGCGGTGGCTGGCCGGAAGCGGCGCTGAGCGAAATCCTCCTGGCCGCCCCTGGTGTCGGCGAACTGCAACTGGTCTGGCCGACGCTGGCGCGGTTGTCGGCAGCGGGCGAGCGCATTGTGCTGATAGCGCCGCCGTTCGTGCCGTACCCGCAGGCGTGGGAAAGCGCCGGCGTCGATCTGCGCCAGTTGTCGGTGATTCAGGCCAGTGAACGCGATGCCTTGTGGGCGGCGGAACAGTGTTTGCGTTCCGGCAGTTGTGGCGCGGTGCTGTGCTGGCCGCACAAGGCCGATGACCGCGCGTTGCGGCGTTTGCAGGTGGCGGCGGAAACCGGCCAGACCCTGGCATTTGCCTGGCGGTCGTTGAGCGAAGCGGTCAACCCGTCACCGGCGGCGTTGCGCATTGCCATCGACGCCAAACCCGCGCAGTTGCGCGTCCTCAAGTGCCGTGGCGGATTGGCGCGCACGGCGCCGATTGCCTTTGCCGTGGGTCATTGAGGTCGCCATGCGCTGGGTATGTATCCTGTTTCCGCAATTGGCCCTCGACGCTGTATTGCGCCAACGCCCCGATCCCGATGAGCCGCTGGTCCTGCTCAGCGGTCCGGCCCAGCGTCGGGTGCTGCAAGCGGTCAATCCGCCAGCGCGCAAGCTTGGCTTGCGTCCCGGCCAGTCGATGACGGCCGCTCAGGCGATGAGCAAAGGTTTTATCACCGCCGATTACGAAGCGGCCGAGGTCGAGCACTGGCAGCAGTTTCTCGCCGCCTGGGCCTACGGTTTCAGCGCGCAGGTCAGTGTGCATTACCCGCGTACCGTGGTCTTCGAGATTGAATCGAGCCTGGGTCTGTTCGGTTCCTGGGCGCAGTTCGAAGCACGGCTGCGTAAGGAACTGACGGATCTGGGCTTTCGCCACCGCATCGTTGCCGCGCCAAATCCAGTGGCAGCACGGGTGCTGGCCAACGCTTATGACGGTCTGGTGGTGCCCGATGGCGAAGCCTTGCAACATCACCTCGGCCAGTTGCCTGTCGACCGTGTCGGGCTGGAGCCGAATGTGGCCACGGCGCTGTCGCGCATGGGCCTGCGCAACCTCAGTCAGGTACAGAGCCTGCCACGGCAGGCGCTGGCCCGACGCTTCGAGGCGCAGATGCTCAAACACCTCGACACCTTGTTCGGTGCGCGGCCATTGGCGCTGGAGTTTTACTTGCCGCCGGATCGTTTCGATGTGCGCATCGAGCTGAATTTCGACGTGCAATCGCATCAGGCGCTGCTGTTCCCGTTACGTCGTTTGACCGGTGACCTGTCGGCGTTCCTTTGCGGACGCGACAGCGGCGTGCAGCGTTTCGATCTGCATCTGGAACACGCCGGGCTGCCGGACACAGTGATCAAGGTCGGCCTGCTCAGCGCCGAACGTGATCCGGCGATGCTCTTCGAACTGGCCCGTGGACGCCTGGAACAAGTGCAGGTCGAGGCGCCGGTGCGTGGCTTTCGCTTGCGCGCCGAGGATCTGCCGAGTTTCGTCCCGCAGTTTCAGGAGCTGTTTGACGACCGTCCGCAGCAGACCTTGCCCTGGGAGCAATTGCGCGAACGCCTGCGGGCACGTCTGGGCGATGACGCGGTGCAGGGGCTGCGTTTTCAGGCCGATCACCGGCCCGAGTGTGCGTGGCAGAACGGCGTCGACAAACTGCGCTGCAGCGGGTTGCCGAAGGTGCAGCGTCCGGGCTGGTTGCTCGATGAACCGCAAAGCGTGCCGCAAGGTTCGGCGCGGATTCTCATGGGCCCGGAGCGCATCGAATCGGGCTGGTGGGACGGCGCCGATGTGCGCCGCGATTATTACCTGATCCAGAACCGCGCCGGTCAGCAGGGCTGGGCTTATCGGGCGGTGGGTGAGGGCGGTCCGTTGTGGCTGCAGGGCTGGTTTGCATGAACGATGGCTATGCCGAGCTGCACTGCCTGTCGAACTTCAGCTTCCAGCGCGGTGCTTCCAGTGCGCTGGAGTTGTTTCAGCGGGCGAAAAAGCACGGCTATCAAGCGCTGGCGATTACCGACGAATGCACGCTGGCGGGGATTGTGCGGGCGTGGCAAGCGGCGAAATCGGTGGAGCTGCCGCTGATCATCGGCAGTGAAATCCGCATCGACAACGGCCCGAAACTGGTACTGCTGGTCGAGAACCTGGCGGGTTATCAGGCGCTGTGCGGCTTGATTACCCGTGCCCGCCGGCGTACGCAAAAGGGCCAGTATCAAGTGCTGCGCGAGGACTTCAATGAACCGCTGGCGGGCCTGTTGGTGTTGTGGGTACCGGACGCGGTCGATGAGGTCGAAGAAGGCCGCTGGTTGAAGCAGACCTTCGGCGAGCAGCTGTGGCTGGCAGTGCAGTTGCATTGCGGACAGAACGATCAGCAGCGCCTGGCGGCATTGTTGAGTCTGGCCGCCGAGTTGCAGATTCCGCCCGTGGCCAGCGGCGACGTGCACATGCACGCCCGTGGCCGGCGCGCCTTGCAGGACACCATGACGGCGATTCGTCATCACCTGCCGGTGGCCGAGGCGGGGTTGCGTTTGCACCCCAATGGCGAGCGGCATTTACGCACTGTCGAGGTGTTGCGCGGGTTGTATCCGCAGGCCTTGCTGGACGCCTCGGTGAATCTGGCCCGACGCTGCACCTTCGATCTCGGCGAGTTGCGTTATCAATATCCCAAGGAGCTGGTGCCCGAGGACCATAGCGCCAGTTCCTGGCTGCGCCATCTGACCGAAGAGGGCATCGCCTGGCGCTGGCCCAAAGGCCCGCAAGCCAAAGTGCTCAAGCAGATCGACGACGAACTGCAACTGATCGCCGAACTCGGCTACGAAAGCTACTTCCTCACTGTACACGACGTGGTGCGCTTCGCCCGTGAGCAGCAGATTCTCTGTCAGGGCCGTGGCTCGGCGGCCAACTCGGCGGTGTGTTTTGCCTTGGGTATCACCGAGATCGACCCGGATCGCACCACGCTGCTGTTCGAACGTTTCATGTCCAAGGAGCGTAACGAGCCACCGGACATCGATGTCGACTTCGAGCACGAACGCCGCGAAGAAGTCCTGCAATACGTGTTTCGCCGTTACGGCCGTGGCCGCGCAGCGTTGACTGCGGTGGTCAGCACCTACCACGCCGCCGGTGCGGTACGCGATGTGGCCAAGGCCTTGGGCCTGCCGCCGGATCAGATCAATGCACTGGCCGATTGCTGCGGCCACTGGAGCGATGAAACACCGCCGCTGGAGCGCCTGCTCGAGGGCGGCTTCGACCCGGACAGTCCGGTGTTGCGCCGGGTGCTGAGCCTGACCGGGCAACTGATCGGCTTTCCCCGGCACCTGTCCCAGCATCCTGGCGGCTTCGTGATTTCCGAGCAGCCGCTGGACACCCTGGTGCCGGTCGAGAACGCGGCGATGGCCGAGCGCACGATCATCCAGTGGGACAAGGACGATCTCGACGCAGTCGGCTTGCTCAAGGTGGATATCCTCGCCCTCGGCATGCTCAGCGCGATCCGCCGTTGCTTCGATCTGCTGCGCCGGCATCGTAATCAGGACTTGAGCCTGGCGACGATTCCGGCCGAGGACAAACCGACTTACGAAATGATCAGCCGCGCCGACACCATCGGCGTGTTCCAGATCGAGTCGCGGGCGCAGATGTCGATGCTGCCGCGCCTGAAACCGGCGAAGTTCTATGACCTGGTGATTGAGGTGGCCATCGTCCGCCCGGGGCCGATTCAGGGCGGGATGGTCCATCCGTACCTGCGCCGGCGGAACAAGGAAGAAGAGGAAACCTACCCGTCACCGGAGCTGGAAGTGGTGCTCAAACGCACCCTCGGCGTGCCGCTGTTTCAGGAACAGGTCATGCAGATCGCCATCGTCGCCGCTGACTACAGCCCCGGCGAGGCCGATCAGTTGCGCCGCTCGATGGCCGCATGGAAACGCCATGGCGGCTTGGAGCCGCACAAGGAGCGCCTCGCCGCCGGCATGAAGAAAAACGGCTACACGCCGGAGTTCGCCGCGCAGATTTTCGAGCAGATCAAGGGCTTCGGCAGCTATGGTTTTCCCGAATCCCACGCTGCCAGTTTCGCCTTGCTGACCTACGCCAGTTGTTGGCTCAAGTGCCACGAACCGGCGGCGTTCGCCTGTGCGCTGATCAACAGCTGGCCGATGGGTTTCTACAGTCCCGACCAGATTCTCCAGGATGCGCGCCGGCATCAATTGCAGATCCGTCCGGTGGACGTGCGCGCCAGTGACTGGGATTGCAGCCTGGAAACCACCACGGCGGCGCAACCGGCGATCCGCATGGGCCTGCGGATGATCAAGGGCTTTCGCGAAGACGATGCCCGGCGCATCGAAGCTGCTCGGGCGCGCGGGGCGTTTGCCGATGTTGCTGATCTCGGCGAGCGGGCGGCGCTCGACAGCCGGGCGCAGGCGTTATTGGCGGATTCCGGGGCGTTGCGCGGTTTGGCCGGGCATCGTCATCGGGCGCGCTGGGAGGTGGCCGGGGTGCAGAAACAGCTTGGCTTGTTTGCCGGGTTGCCGAGCCAGGAAGAACCCGACGTGGTGCTGCCAAAACCCAGCGTCGGCGAGGATTTGCACACTGACTACGCCACGCTCGGCACCACATTGGGGCCGCATCCGCTGGCGTTGTTGCGCGGCGAACTCAAGGCCCGGCGCTGCCGCAGTTCGCAGGAGTTGCTCGACGTCGAGCATGGCAGGCCGGTGAGTGTTGCCGGGTTGGTTACCGGCCGGCAACGTCCGGGCACCGCCAGCGGCGTGACCTTCGTCACCCTCGAAGACGAGTTCGGTAACATCAACGTGGTGGTCTGGCGCGATCTGGCCGAGCGTCAACGCCAGGTGCTGGTCGGCTCGCAATTGCTCAAGGTCGACGGCCGCTGGGAACGCGAAGGCGAAGTGCGCCACCTGATCGCCGGCCGCCTGAGCGACCTCAGCCCGTTGCTCAATGGCATCCGCGTGCAGAGCCGCGATTTCCATTAGCGCACCCTGATCGTTCCCACGCTCTGCGTGGTAACGCCTGCCGTGACGCTCTGCGTCACAGTGGACGCGGAGCGTCCGTGGCTGCATTCCCACGCAGAGCGTGGGAACGATCAAGATCGCAGCCTGCGGCACCTCCACAGGTGACAAGCGGGTCAAATTGGTGGCGTCAAAAAAATCTGTATTCGGTGATGGCACTTTGGCATAATGCCGGCCCTTTCCCGAGCCTCAACGCTTTGCCGTGCCGGGACACCCCTGTTTTTCAAAAAGGAATACTCAGTGAGAATGATCTCCCGGATGTTGGTCTCAGGCGTGGCGATTGCGGTGCTGGGCACGCTGGCTGGCTCGCTCGCCGGTTGCGCCACTGAAAGCTCCCGCGCATTGCCGGTGGCCAAGGTTGAAAGCGCTTCGCAGATCTGGACCGGCGTTCGCGTGCCAATGGCCGTGGGCAAGTTCGACAACCGCTCCAGCTACATGCGCGGGATCTTCTCCGATGGCGTCGACCGTCTCGGTGGTCAGGCCAAGACTATTCTCATCACCCACTTGCAGCAGACCAACCGCTTCAGCGTGCTGGATCGCGACAACATGGGTGAAATCCAGCAGGAAGCGGCGATCAAGGGCCAGGCCCAACGCTTGAAAGGCGCTGATTATGTGGTCACCGGTGACGTTACCGAGTTCGGCCGCAAAGAGACCGGCGATCACCAGTTGTTCGGCATTCTCGGCCGTGGCAAGACCCAGGTCGCCTACGCCAAGGTCAACCTGAACATCGTCAACATCAGTACTTCCGAAGTGGTCTATTCGACACAGGGCGCGGGCGAATACGCCTTGTCCAACCGCGAAATCATCGGCTTCGGCGGCACCGCTGCCTACGACTCCACCCTCAACGGCAAAGTCCTCGACCTGGCCATGCGTGAGGCAATCAATCGTCTGGTGGACGGCATGAACGCCGGTGCCTGGAAACCGGGCAACTGATCGACGCCCATTGCAAGGAGCAACACCCCATGAATTTGACTATGTCGCGCACATTGTTGGTGCTGACGCTGGCCGCCAGCGCCTTGCTGGCCGGTTGCAGCAGCCCGAAAACCCTGTACCAGTGGGAAGGCTACGAGCCGCAGGTCTACGAATACTTCAAAGGCGAAGAGCCGAAAGAAGCCCAGGCCGAAGCGCTTGAACGTGATTTGCAAAAGATCCGTTCCACCGGCAAAGCCGTACCGCCGGGTTACCACGCGCACCTGGGCCTGTTGTACCTGAGCATGGGCAAGGACGATCAGATGGTGCAGCAGTTCAACACCGAGAAAGCGCTGTTCCCCGAGTCCGGCACGTACATGGATTTTCTCCTTAAAAACGCCAAGGCCGGAGTCGTGCAATGATTTCGCGCGCATTGAAACTGCTGGCCGGCGCGTTGGCCCTGACCGTACTCGGTGGCTGTGTCGCGCCGAAAACCGTCGACTATTCGGCGTACAAACAGGCGCGGCCGAAGACCATTCTGGTGCTGCCACCGCTGAACACTTCGCCGGATGTGAAGGCGTCGTACAGCCTGTTGTCGCAAGTGACGTTCCCGCTGGCCGAAGCCGGTTACTACGTGTTGCCGATTGCGCTGGTCGACGAGACCTTCCGCCAGAACGGCCTGACCACACCGGATGACATTCATCAGGCACCGCCGAACAAACTGAAGGAAATCTTCGGTGCGGACGCGGCGCTGTACATCACCGTTTCCGAATACGGTACGCGTTACATGGTGATCAGCAGCGAAACCGCAGTGACCGCGACGGCGAAACTGGTTGACCTGAAAACCGGCACCACGCTGTGGACCGGTGCGGCGCGGGCGTCGAGCGAAGAGGGCGGCAATAACGGTGGTGGCGGTCTGGTTGGCATGCTGATCACGGCGGCAGTGAAGCAGATCATCAACAGTTCCACCGATGCCGGTTATCCGATTGCCGGTGTGGCGAGCAATCGACTGCTCTCGGCCGGGCACCCGGCGGGCCTGCTGTACGGCCCGCGTTCGCCGAAATACGGCACGGACTAAACCCGGTAATGATCGTTCCCACGCTCTGCGTGGGAACGCATCCCGTGACGCTCCGCGTCACAGTGGACGCAGAGCGTCCATGGCGGCATTCCCACGCGGAGCGTGGGAACGATCAGTAGGAGCTGCCGCAGGCTGCGATCTTTTGCTGTTGCCGTTTATTTGGGGGTTGGCCAAAAGCGTTCGCCACCGCCCGGTGCGTCCGTCCACGCTTGCAACGAACGGGTCGGCAAATCGAAGTAATCGCGGGTTCGCGCGTAACCATGGCCGCCCATGCGCCCGATCGCATCCAGCGCCAATTGATCGATGTACAGCGTCTTCGGATCGATCAACTCATCGCGCACATGCGCCATCAGCACCTCGCCAAAAATGATCTCGCGCGACTGACCGATGTTCAGCGCCATCATCCGTCGGCACTCCAGCGCCACCGGGGCTTCGCCGATGCGTGGGCATTTCACCGTGGTGCCGGCAATCGCCGTCAGCCCTGCTGCGGTCAGCTCATCGAAACCCGGCGCGAACGGCACGGCACACACATTCATCGCCTCCACCAGCGCATCGCTGACGATATTCACGGTGAACTCCTGATTGAGCTGGATATTGCGCGTGGTGTCTTTCGGGCTTTGGTCGCCGTAGTTCTCGACGCCCAGCGCCAGAATCGGTGGATCCGCCGACAGCGCATTGAAGAAACTGAACGGCGCGGCATTGACCCGGCCCTCGCCATCGATGGTGGTCACCAGCGCAATCGGCCGGGGCACGACGCTGCCGATGAGGATCTTGTATTTTTCCCGTGGGCTGAGCTGGCTGAAATCGAAACTGTGCATGGCAGAACTCTCTAGGAAAGTGGATCAATCGCGCTCAACGGCGCTTCGGCGCTGTAGTCGTCGGCGAACGGAATGGCCGGCTGGAACAGGCTTTTCCAGTCCGGTCGGGCAAAGGCTCGTTCGCTGTGGCTGCGCATCAGTTTTTCGTATTGGCGTTGTGCCTGGCGTTGCAGGGCGGGGTAGTCGACGCCGCTGACCTGACCGTCGTGCATCACGCAACGACCGTCGATGTAACTGGCGATGCAATCGTCGCCGCGCCCGGCCAGCAGCAGGTTTTTCAAAGGATCGAACAGCGGCCCCAGATGCAGGCCGCGCAAGCTGAACACGGTGATGTCGGCTTTGGCGCCGGGGGCCAGGCGGCCGAGGTCATCACGCCCCAGCGCCCGCGCACCGCCGAGAGTGGCGGCGTTGTACAGATCGAGACTGCTGGTCAGCGCAGATCCGCCCTCCATCAACCGCGCAATGTTCAGACCGTGGCGCATGTTTTCCAGCAAATCTGCCGGCCAGGTGTCGGTGCCCAAGGCAAAGTTGACGCCCTTGGCGCGGTAGCGACCAAATGAATTCAGCGCCTCGCCATCGCGGGCGAACACCAACGGGCAATGCACCAGGCTCGCGCCGCCGTCGATCACCCGCTGCAAGTCATCATCGCCAGTGGTGTAGATGCCGTGCGGCAGCAAGCTGCGCGGGGTGAGCAAATCCAGTTGCTGCAACCAGCCCAGCGGCGAAGTCCCGCGCAACTGCTCGACCATCGCCACTTCGCTGAGTGCCTGGCAGCAATGCAGACGCATCGGCGCGTTCAGTTCGCGGCTCAGCGCCGAGGTGCGTTGCAGCAGCGCCGGGGTGCAGGTCTGGATGCGATCAGGCAACAGTGCGCCGCGAATCAAGCCGTGGTGTGCGCCGTCGAAATCCTTGAAAAAGCGTTCAGCGGCATCCAGTCCGGCCAGCCCGCGCGCCTCGTTCCAGTGATGGCCGAGGCTGCCGTCGGCGCGCCAATAACTCATGCCGCTCATGTAGCAGGGGCCGAGGTAGCTGCGTAAACCGAGCTCGCCGGCCACCTCGGCAACGGCGGCAAATTCGTCGTAGGTTTGCGCCCACTCGCGGTAATACATCGAGGTGATCGGCATTGCCGTGGTAATGCCGTTGCGGATCAACTGGGTGAAGGCGTAGCGGTATTTGAAGACTTCTTCTTCGCTGCTGTAAGTCTCGCGCGGGCCGGCCGCCAAGTACTCGGCAGACCACATGCGGCCCATGGCGCGTTCGTCGCCGTTATCCAGCGTCAGTACCGTGGAGTCGAGATCGCCGAGTGCATCGAGGTCGATGAAACCGGGACCGATCAACGCGTTGCCGTAGTCGATCCACTGATCCACCGGCCCGGTGTAACCGCGTCCGACGAACTCGATGCGCGCCCCGGCAAAGACCACTTCGCCGTCGCGCCACAGCACATGTTGCGTGCCGTCGAAGCCAACCACGCAGCTGGCGCGCAGACCGATGCGTTTCACAGACGGCTGCTCAGCAAGCGGCCACCTTCGGCGATCAAAACACCTGCGCGATAGACCTGCCGCAATGGCCGCGCGACGACGGCTTCGCCAAGGGTTTCGACCGGCATCAGCAAGAAGTCTGCACGCTGGCCGAGTGCGAAGCCGTAATCCTCAATACCCAGCGCCCGCGCACCATTCACCGTGGCCGCCTCGAACGCCGCCGCGAGTTCATCGTCCTTGCCCAGGTCAAAGCGGAACGCCAGCAACATCGCCCGTTCAAGCATGTCGCCATTGCCCATCGGCGACCACGCATCACGGATGCCGTCGGAACCCAGGCAGACATTCACGCCAGTTTCGCGTAACGCCAGAAACGGTGGCACCGCCGTGTCGGCCGGCGCTGAACTCATCAGCGAAATGCCCAACGCCGCCAAACGTTCGGCGACCGGTTTGACCTGGCTCCACGGCAACATGCCGAGGCAGTAGGCGTGGCTGATCATTACCCGGTTTTGCAGGCTGAAACGCTCGGTGTAGTCGGCGATCAGCGCGATCTGCCACAGGCCCAGCTCACCTTTGTCGTGCAGGTGAATATCAACGCCACGGCCAAATTCCGCCGCGAGTTTGAAGACGAAATCCAGCTGCGCGATCGGGTCGTTGTCGATGCCGCACGGGTCGAGCCCGCCGACGTTTTCCACGCCCAGCGCCATCGCCTCGCGCATCAATTCGGCGGTGCCGGGGCGGCTGATCAGCCCGGTTTGCGGGAAGACCACCAGTTGCAGGTCGATCAGGTCTTTGTAGCGTTCGCGCAGTAGCTGCATGGCTTCGACGTGACGCAGACCGAATTCCGGGTCGATGTCGACGTGGCAACGCAGGGTCAGCGAGCCTCGGGCGATGCAGTTTTCCAGCAGGGCGCCGGCGCGTTCGGCGATGGGGGCGGTGACTTCACGGAGGATGCGCCGTTCGTTGCTGATGTAGTCCTTGAGCGTCGGCCCGGCGCTGTTGGGGCGCCAGGGTTGGCCGTAGAGAGTTTTGTCGAGGTGGACGTGGCTTTCGACCAAGGCTGCGGTAAGCAGTTGATGTTGGCCATCGATATCGCTGGCGGCCAGCGGCGTGTTGGTAGCGGGTCGGCGTTGAGTGAACCGACCGTTTTCGATCAGCAGATCTTCGGCGGCGGCGCTGTAGGGGCGCACGTTGCGGAGCCAGTGTGGCTGGGTCATATCAACCTCTGTGTTCTTTGAATTTTTTCCCTCACCCTAGCCCTCCCGAAACGTCGGACCGCCCGGAGGGAGAGGGGGCTGAATGGGGGGATATTGAAGATGTACGCCGACCTGAACGTCCGGCTGTGAATCCAAAACTGACTGGTTTGCAAGCTCAGTTGTGAATCCATAATCGACTCGGTTCATCAGGTCGGCGTAAGTCGCAAGACACCTCGGTCAGTCCCCTCTACCTAGGGTGAGGGCAGCGGACTCGGATCAACCCTTGAGCTTCGACCAGATCCGGTCCTGCAGCTCCCGCGCCTTGTTGCTGCACTCCTTCTCCGGCCGCAAACGCGAGGCGTATTCGTCGGGCATGTTGATTGCGTCCATCACTTTCCACTTCGGATCAAGCAACGAATCGCTCTGAATCCCGTTGGCGTAAGCAATCGCGTTGGACACCGCTGCGGCGTTCTCCGGCTTCATCATCCAGTCGATAAAGATCTTCGCGTTGCCCGGATGCGGCGCGCTTTTCGGCACGGCAAAGTTGTCCTGGAACATCGCCAGGCCTTCACGCGGATAGACATACTTGATCGTGCTCTTCTGCAACGTCGCCCGCGCCGTCGAGCCGTTCCAGTTCTGCATCATGATCACCTCGCCCGAGGCCATGCGGTCGACGGTGTTGTCGGAGCTGTACATCTTCAAAAACGGCTTCTGCTTTTGCAGCAACTCCAGAATGCGCTTGGCGTCCTGCGGGTTTTCGCTGCATTCGTCGACGTTCAGGTAATGGCTGGCGGCGTTGATCACGCTGCTCGACGTATCCAGCGCGGCGAGCTGGCCTTGCAGCTCCTTGCGCGGTTCGAAGAACTCCTTCCACGAGTCATCCAGTTTGCCGCCCGGCACCCGCGCGCTGTCGTAGGAAAACCCGGTGGTGCCCCACAGATACGGCGCCGAGAACTTGCGGCCAGGGTCGAAGCTCGGATCACGGAACGGTCCCTTCACGTACTGGAAATTGCTCAGGGTCGGCGTGTCGATTTCCATCAGCAAGCCCTGCTTGATCAGCGTCTGCATGATCGATTGCGACGGCACGATCACGTCATACGCGGCGCCGCCGGCCTGCAATTTGGCGAGCAGGGTTTCGTTGCTGTCGTAGCCGTCCATGGTCACCTTGATCCCGGTTTCCTTCTCGAACTTGGCCAGCAGATCGACCGGGTAGTAGTCGGTCCAGTTGTAGAAAAACAGCTCTTTCGGCTCGACGGCGTAAGCGCCGAACGCGGTGAAACAACTCAGGGCCAGACCGGATACTGCCAAACGCAGGCTTTTGACTTTCATGAGAGCGCTCCAGATTTATGGTTGTTTACCGCGTTGGCCCAGCCAGAAGGCCAGCACCACCAGAACAATCGAGATCACCAGCATCAACGTCGAGATCGCGTTGATTTCCGGGGTCACGCCAGCCTTGATCGCCGAGAAGATGTACACCGGCAACGTTGTCGAACCGGGGCCGGCGACGAAGAAGGTCATGATGAAATCGTCGAGACTGACCACGAACGCCAGCACCGCACCGGACAACACTGCGGGCCACAACAGCGGCAAGGTCACGCGGCGGAATACTTGCCATGGATTGGCGTACAGATCGTTCGCCGCTTCCAGCAGGCTCTTGTCGAGATCGTTGAGGCGCGCACGAATCGGCAAGTAGGCGAAGGGAATGCAGAAGCCGATATGCGCGACGATCACCGTCAGCAAACCGAGCTTGATACCCAGCGCCATGAACAGCAGCAAGGTCGCCACAGCGGTGACGATCTCCGGCAGGATCAGCGGCAGGTTGATCCCGCCCTCGACCATTTTCTGCCCGTAGAACGGCCGGTAAGTGGCCAGCGCCGCGAGCAGCGCAATCGCTGTGGCGCAGGCCGTGGCGAGGGTCGCGACGATGATCGAATTCAGCGCCGCCGTCTGAATCGACGGATTGGCCAGAATCCGCCCGTACCAGGCAAACGAGAACTCGGTCCACACCGTCGCCGAACGGTTGGCGTTGAAGCTGTAGGCGATCAACACGAAAATCGGCAGGTACAGATAAGCGAGGATCAGCAGGCTGATTTCGCGGGTTGCCGGGAGTTTTTTCAGGTGCAGGGAAATCATGCTTTCGCCCCCCGATGGATAGTCTTCGCCGCACGGCGGCTGTACAGCGCGTAAAGCACCAGCGACACCAGCAGAATCGCCAGCAACAGGAACGACAGCGAACTGCCCAGCGGCCAGTTACGCGCCGTGCCGAACTGTTGCTGAATCAGGTTGCCGATCATCAGTGTCTTGCCGCCGCCGAGAATCGCCGGGGTGATGAAGGCGCCGAGGCTCGGCACAAACACCAGCAACGCGCCGGCAATTACGCCGGGCATCGACAGCGGCAGGATGATCCGCCGCAACGCGTGCCAGCGATTGGCGCCGAGGTCGTAAGCGGCTTCGACCAGACGCCAGTCGAGTTTCTCCAGCGTCGAATAGATCGGCAGAATCATGAACGGCAGGAAGCTGTAGACCAGACCGACACTCACCGCAAAATCGTTGTAGAGCAGGGTGATGCCGCCGGCACTCGGGAACAGCGCGTTGAGGCTTTGCGCGACCCAGCCGTGTTCGCGCAGGATGATCAGCCACGCGTAGTTGCGGATCAGCAGGTTGGTCCAGAACGGAATGGTGATGAGCAAGACCATCAGGTTGCGCCGGCGCGGGGTCAGGCTTGACATCCACAACGCCACCGGAAAACCGAGCAGAAAGCACAATACGGTGGTGCCGCCGGCCTGTAGCACCGAGCGCAACAGCGCCTGGGCGTAGACCCAATTCAGCTCCAGTTCGCCATCGAAACCTTCCTGGAAAAACAGCTGCACGTAACTCTGCAATTGCCATTGCGCTTGCCAGTCGACGCCGCCATAGGTGTTGCGCGGCAGCAAGCTGATGTAGCCCATGATCCCCAGCGGAATGGCGATCAGGGCGAGCAGGGTCAACACCACCGGGCTGAGCAACAGCGCGCGGTTGAGAGCGGGGGAAGTGCTGCTGACGCTCATCTCAGGCCTCCATCAACAGACAGGCGTGCGGCGGCAGGTGCACGGCGACGCGTTCACCGACGGCGCGACCACGGTTCAGGCCTTCGTTGTTTTCGCGCAGCATGACCTTGATGTCGTTGTTCAACCGGCACTGGTACAGCGTCGCGGTGCCGACATAGAGCACCGCTTCGATCACCCCGCGCAGGTGATGCGGCTGGCTGGCATCGACCAGTTGCGAACGCTCCGGGCGAAACGCCAGTTGCACGCTGCTGCCGGCGAAGCTCTGTTGCTGACAAGGGATTTCGATCGGCATGCCGTTTGGCACGAAGAGTTTTTCGTTGTGTTCGCCGTGCTTGAGCTGGCCGGGGAGGAAGTTGATGTCGCCGATGAACTGCGCGACAAAGCGGTGTTTCGGCTGCTCGTAGATATCGGTCGGCGTACCGATCTGCAGGATCTTGCCGGCCGACATCACGGCGATGCGGTCGGACAGGGTCAGCGCTTCTTCCTGATCGTGGGTGACGAAGATAAACGTGATTCCGGCTTCTTTCTGCACACGCTTGAGTTCGACCTGCATTTCCTTGCGCAGCTTCAAGTCGAGTGCTGACAGCGGTTCGTCGAGCAACAGCACTTTCGGTTTCGGCGCCAAGGCCCGAGCCAGAGCCACGCGCTGTTGTTGGCCACCCGATAGTTCGGCCGGTTTGCGCGCGGCCAGGTGCTCCATTTGCACCAGCGCGAGCATCTCGTTGACGCGCTCGGGGATCAACTTGCGATCAAGACCCTGCATCTCGAGCCCGAAGGCGATATTCTGCGCAACACTCATGTGCGGAAACAGCGCGTAACTCTGGAACACCGTGTTGACCCGACGCTTGAACGGCGGCAGATCGTTGACCGGTTCGCCGGCCAGGCGAATCTCGCCTTCACTGACGTGTTCGAAGCCGGCGATGGTCCGCAGCAAGGTGGTTTTGCCGCAGCCCGAGGGGCCGAGCAGGGTGAAGAATTCATTGTCGGCGATGTTTACCGAGACATTGTCGAGGGCCGGCGCGAGGCCAGGATCCTCGGAGTAGCGTTTTGAGACGTTGCGCACTTCAATTGCTATTGGTTGACCCATAATGGTGCAATCCTCTATTTATTGTATGCAATATCTGAATGCAATTTAGAAATACCCGGATTAATCTGCGTGTGCAACCCCCTTTTTCCATGGCCGTGCATCGCCAGGGGCAGGTTGCCTGACGCCAAAGGAGTGTTTGAATGACCGAGAAGAAACTGGAAACCACGGTCGACCGCGTCTACCAAGGGGTTTACGAGGCGATCAGCAAGCGTTCGTTGCGCCCGGGAATGAAACTGGGCGAGGCCTCGTTGGCCGAATTATTTAATGTCAGCCGCACGTCGGTGCGTGCTGCATTGAAGCAATTGGAGGCCGATGGGCTGGTCACCACCGAGCCCAATAAAGGTGCATCGGTGTCGTTGCCGAGCAACGAAGAGATTCGTTCGCTGTTCGAAACCCGCCGGCTGATCGAGATCGGCATCGTCACCGAACTGTGTCGCCGCAAGGACACCGCCGCGATGCAGGACCTGCGTGAACACCTGCTGCTCGAAGACGAAGCGCACGCTGCGGGTGACCATGAGCGGCTGATCCATCTGCTCGGCGAGTTCCACATCAAACTGGCGCGCAGCCTGAACAATCCGGTGTTGCTCGACTGGTTCCAGAAACTGATTTCGCGCGCCTCGCTGTATGCCGCCGCGCTGGATGACGACAGTCACGAAGCCTGCCGCGACGATGAACATTTACGCCTGATCGAGTACATCGAGGCCGGCAATCAGAGCGCTGCCATCGAACTGACCTGCATGCACCTGAACGGTATCGAGAAGGCCATTCTCGACGTCGCCGCGAAGATGAAAACTGGCTACCATCCGCTCAAGCACCTGATCGGGGTCTAGTCCCCGGACGGGGGTGAAATCGGCTATACCTCATATGAAACCAATACGACGCAAGACGCTCGAAACAGACGGGCGTCGTGTTGTATTGGCGTCGTAAATTACCGGGCAATCAGCACAGGACACTGAGTCAGGCGATGCAGTTTTTATCCGATAGCCACGGTTGTGACGGCTGGAAAGGCGAGATGGCCGGGCGTATTTGTGCGTTCGACTGGAGTCCTACCGAACTCGGTCCGCTGAGTAGCTGGCCGGCCAGCCTGTGCAGTGCGGTGCAATTGATGCTCGCGTCGCCGCTGCCAATGGTCATGCTCTGGGGTCGCTCCGGCTACATGATCTACAACGACGCCTACTCGATATTTGCCGGTGGTCGGCATCCTTATTTGCTCGGTTCGCCGGTTGAACTGGGCTGGCCGGAAGTCGCCGAGTTCAACCGGCATGTGGTCGATACCTGTCTGGCCGGCGGCACGTTGTCGTTTCGCAATAAAGAGCTGGTGCTGTTGCGCGATGGCGTGCCTGAAGACGTCTGGATGGATCTGTATTACAGCCCGGTGGCGAATGATGACGGGATGCCCGCCGGGGTCATGGCGATGGTGGTCGAAACCACCGAATTCATGCATTCCGAACGCCTGCGCCAAGCCGCCGAACATGCTTATCGCGCCGACAACGAACGGGTGCGCCTGGCCTTGAATGCCGGGGCTTTGCTCGGTTCATTCGTCTGGGACGTGAAGAACAATACGCTGTCGGCCGACGAGCGTTTCGCCCGCACATTCTCCTATCCGCCCGACCAGGACTTGAGCAACCTGCGGCAAGATATCGCCGAGTCGCGCATTCATCCCGACGACTCCGCCTGGGTGCAGGAGCGCGTCGCCCATTCGGTGCAGACCGGCGAGCCGTACAACGCCGAATACCGCGTCCGGCGCAGCGATGGCAGTTATCTGTGGGTGCTGGCCAGCGGCGGTTGCGAATTCAACGAGCACGGCGAGCCGCTGCGTTTCCCCGGCGTGCTGATCGACATCCATGAGCGCAAGAACGCTGAAGAATCCCTGCTCAGATTTACCCGCAACCTCGAACAGCGCGTCGTCGAAGAAGTCGAGGCGCGGCTGGCAGCGGAAGAGCAATTGCGCCAGTCGCAGAAGCTCGAAGCCATTGGCGGTCTCACCGGAGGCGTCGCGCACGACTTCAATAACCTGCTGCAAGTGATTGCCGGCAATCTGCATTTACTGGCCCGGCATGAGCCGGAAAATGCCAACGTGCAGCGCCGCGTCAGTGCTTCGCTGGCGGCGGTCGAGCGTGGCGCCAAGCTGTCTTCGCAACTGCTTGCGTTCGCCCGTCGGCAACCGCTGTCGCCGGCGGTGTGCAATCCGCAGCAGATTTTCGATGGCGTCGGCGAATTGCTCCAGCGCGCGCTGGGCGAAACCATTCAGATCGATGTGCAGCTGCCGCCGGTGCCGTGGCACATCAACGTTGACCGCAATCAACTGGAAAACGCCATTCTCAACCTGGCGATCAACGCCCGC
Organism: Pseudomonas sp. NPDC089741; assembly: GCF_044748825.1. Taxonomy (NCBI): domain Bacteria; kingdom Pseudomonadati; phylum Pseudomonadota; class Gammaproteobacteria; order Pseudomonadales; family Pseudomonadaceae; genus Pseudomonas; species Pseudomonas sp. NPDC089741. Next base: position 66,053 of record NZ_JBIVGT010000006.1, read on the forward strand.
GACGCCATGCAAGGCGAGGGCACCATTGGTCTTAGCGCCGCCAACGTGCAGCTCGACCGCGAGTTTTGCAGCGGCAAGGGCATCGTCCCCGGCGAGTTTGTCCGGGTCGCGGTCAGTGATACCGGCGGTGGTATCCCGCCACAGATTCTCGAGCAGGTGTTCGAACCCTTCTTCACCACCAAGGCCGACGGCCAGGGCACCGGGCTGGGCTTGAGCATGGTTTTCGGCTTCGTCAAACAGAGCGGCGGCCACGTCGAGATCGACAGCACGGTTGGTGAGGGCACGCGGGTGCAGTTGTACTTCCCGCGCAGTTTGCGCCCGGTTCTGGATGAATCGCCCAACCTGCAGAGGCAGCAGAACGGCGGCCACGAAAGCATTCTGGTGGTCGAGGACAACGACGCGGTGCGCGCTTCGGCAGTCGAGTTGCTGCGCGAAGAGGGTTATCAGGTGTTGACCGCCGCCAATGGCGACATGGCGATGCAGATGTTGCTGGAAGGCGTTGCGGTGGATCTGATCTTCACTGACGTGGTCATGCCCGGCCTGATCAAAAGCTCCGATCTGGTTGCCTGGGCCAAAGTACAAACGCCGCCGGTGCCGGTGCTGTTCACCTCCGGGCATACCCGCGACATCATTTCGCGCAATCACCAGTTGAGTCCCGACACGCATCTGCTGGGCAAACCGTACAGCCCAGAGGCAATGTTGCAGATGATTCGAGTGGTGCTCAGTGCATGACTGGGACAGAACCCTGAGCCTACTCGAGCTCTGTAGGGAGTTACCTGTGGCGAGGGGATTTATCCCCGTTCGGCTGCGCAGCAGTCGTAAACCCTGAGAATGCGGTTCAACTGGAAAAATGCAGGGGAGCGCTTCGCACTCCAACGGGGATAAATCCCCTCGCCACAATGAACTCCGCAATCAATGAGGCCTCATTAGTCATAGACGTTTTTTCTGTTCTTCGATCAAGGCCCGCCAATGACTTCCAAGCGTAATTCCAATGCGCCCGCCGGCATGGTCCGGGTCCGTGGCGCGCGTGAACACAACCTGAAGAATGTCGACGTCGACATCCCCCGCGATGCGTTGGTGGTGTTCACCGGGGTGTCCGGTTCGGGCAAATCCTCGCTGGCGTTTTCCACCTTGTATGCCGAAGCACAGCGGCGTTATTTCGAATCAGTGGCGCCGTATGCCAGGCGCCTGATCGATCAGGTCGGCGTGCCGGATGTCGACTCGATTGAAGGCCTGCCACCCGCCGTGGCCCTGCAACAACAGCGTGGCACGCCGAGCACGCGCTCATCAGTAGGCAGCGTTACCACCTTGTCGAGCCTGATCCGCATGCTCTATTCCCGCGCCGGCAGTTACCCGCCGGGGCAGCCGATGCTGTACGCCGAGGACTTTTCACCGAACACGCCACAAGGCGCCTGCCCGCAGTGTCACGGCCTGGGTCGGGTTTACGAAGTCACCGAAGCGCTGATGGTGCCGGATCCGAACCTGACCATCCGTCAACGCGCCGTCGCCTCCTGGCCATTGGCCTGGCAGGGCCAGAATCTGCGCGACATCCTCGTGACCATGGGCATCGACGTCGACATCCCGTGGAAGAAACTGCCGAAAAAGCAGCGCGACTGGATTCTCTTTACCGAAGAAACCCCGACCGTGCCGGTGTATGCCGGGCTGACCCCGGAAGAAACCCGCGTCGCCCTCAAACGCAAGATGGAGCCGAGCTATCAGGGCACCTTCAGCGGCGCCCGGCGCTACATCCTGCACACCTTCAGCCATTCGCAAAGTGCGCTGATGAAGAAGCGCGTCTCGCAGTTCATGCTCGGCAGCCCGTGCCCGTTGTGCGATGGCAAGCGCCTGAAGCGCGAAGCGTTGTCAGTGACTTTCGCCGGCTACGACATTGGCGAGTTGTCGCAGATGCCGTTGCTGCAAGTGGCTGAAGTGTTAAAACCGGTAGCGGCGCAAAGTTACCTGGAGCATGCCGAAGAAAGCGGGGAAACCCTGAGCCACGCGCAAACCCGCGAGGCCCGCCAGCAGCGCGTGGCTCACGGCGCCAGTGGCCACGCCAGTGCGCCGGACGTGCGGCACACGCCCAACCTGTCGCTGGAAAAACGTCTGGCGGCGCAGCGCATTGCCGAGGATCTGCTCGAGCGCGTCAGCACGCTGACCGATCTCGGCCTCGGCTATCTGGCGCTGGAGCGCAGCACGCCGACGCTGTCGTCCGGCGAGTTGCAACGGCTGCGGCTGGCCACGCAATTGGGCTCGCAACTGTTTGGCGTGATCTACGTGCTCGACGAACCTTCCGCCGGTTTGCATCCAGCCGATGGCGAGGCGCTGTTCGAGGCGTTGCAACGGCTCAAGGCTGACGGCAATACGCTGTTCGTGGTCGAGCATGATCTGGAAACCATGCGCCGTGCCGACTGGTTGATCGATGTCGGCCCGGCGGCGGGCGAGAAGGGCGGGCAGGTGCTGTACAGCGGCCCGCCAGCGGGACTGGCCGGGATCGACGCATCGCAGACCCGCGCCTATCTGTTCGCCGAAACCTCACGGCAAAAGCGCACAGCGCGTAAGCCGACGGCGTGGCTGAAACTCGACGGCATCACGCGCAATAACCTGAATAACCTCAGCGCCGAGTTTCCCTTGGGCTGTTTCACCTCGGTGACGGGCGTTTCCGGATCGGGCAAGTCGAGTCTGGTCAGCCAGGCGTTGCTGGAGCTGGTCGGTGCGCAATTGGGGCGTCCGACCGTTGAAGCGGAACCGGAAGAACTCAGCCTTGAGGACGATGCGCCGCAGGTCAGCAGCGGCCAGGTCACGGCGGGACTGGAGTCGATCAAGCGTCTGGTGCAGGTCGATCAGAAACCCATTGGCCGCACGCCACGCTCCAATCTGGCGACTTACACCGGGTTGTTCGATCACGTGCGCAAGCTGTTCGCCGCGACGCCCGAAGCACGGGCGGCAGGCTATGACGCCGGGCAGTTTTCCTTCAACGTCGCCAAGGGTCGATGCGCCACGTGCGAGGGAGAGGGTTTTGTCAGCGTTGAATTGCTGTTCATGCCCAGCGTGTATGCGCCGTGCCCGACCTGCCATGGCGCGCGCTACAACCCGCAAACCCTGGCGATCCTCTGGGACGGCTTGAGCATCGCGCAGGTGCTGCAACTGACCGTCGATGAAGCGGTGCCGGTGTTCGCCGAGCAGGCGGGGATTCGTCGTTCGCTGGAAGTGTTGCGCGACATTGGCCTGGGTTATCTGCGCCTCGGGCAACCGGCCACGGAGCTTTCCGGCGGCGAAGCGCAACGCATCAAACTGGCCACCGAATTGCAGCGCAACCAGCGCGGCGCGACCCTGTACGTTTTGGATGAACCGACCACCGGGCTGCATCCGCGCGATGTCGACCGGTTGCTCGAACAGCTGGATACGCTGGTGACGGCGGGGCATACGGTGATCGTCGTCGAACACGAAATGCGCGTGGTCGCACAGAGTGACTGGGTGATCGACATCGGCCCGGGGGCGGGGGATCAGGGTGGCAGGATAGTCGTGGCGGGCACACCGCAGAAAGTCGCGGCGAGCAAGAAGAGCAAGACCGCGCCGTTTCTGGCCCGTGCGTTACGGTAGCAGCAAAAAGATCGCAGCCTGCGGCAGCTCCTACAGGTACTCATTCATCCCTGTAGGAGCTGCCGCAGGCTGCGATCTTTGGCTTTTAACTACCGTCGAGGGTGCGGCGCACCTTGTCGAGCAGTTCGCTGATCTGGAACGGTTTGACCAGCATGTCCATGCCGCTGCCGAGAAACACCTGGCGATTGATCGCGGTTTCCGCGTAACCGGTCATGAACAGGATCGGCAAGCCTTCACGCCAGCCCCGCGCCACATCCGCCAATTCGCGCCCGCTCATGCGCGGTAGACCAACGTCGGTCAGCAGCAGATTGATCGAAGCATCGTTCTGCAAGCGCTCCAGCGCCGTTTCGATATCTGCCGCCTGGGTGCAGCGATAACCGGCGTCCTCCAGCACTTCGGTGACGAACATGCGCACCGAGGCCATGTCCTCGACAATCAACACATGCTCACCGGTGCCTTGCGGATCGATAGCCGCTGCCGGAATGTCGGCGCCGGTCGGATCGCTGGTCGCCGGTAACATGATGGTCACCTCGGTACCGCGTCGCGCGACGCTGCGAATATGCGCATCGCCACCGGACTGCCGGGCAAAACCATAAATCGTCGACAAACCCAGCCCAGTGCCCTGGCCCAGCGGTTTGGTGGTGAAAAACGGGTCGAAGACCTTGTCGATCACGCTGTGCTCAATCCCCGTGCCGTCATCGCGCACCGACAGTGCCACATACGCGCCATCGGCCAGATTCGGATCGCCATGCGAGTAAGCGGCGTAGGTATTGACCCAGATATTGCCGCCCGCAGGCAGCGCATCGCGGGCGTTGATCACCAGGTTCAACACCGCGCTTTCCAGTTGCACCGGGTCAACCAGCGCAATCGCCGGTTTGCTGGTCAGCTCGAGTTTGAGAGTGATGCGTTCGCCGATGGTGCGCATCAGCAATTCTTCCAGCGAGCGCACCTGTTCGTTGATATCCACCGGTCGCGTGTCCAGCGGCTGCTGGCGGGCAAACGCCAGCAGCCGATGGGTGAGGGACGCCGCACTCATGGCCGAATTCAGCGCCGCCTCGGTATAGAACTGCACTTTGTCGAGGCGCTGATCGGCGATGCGTTTCTGGATCAGTTCGAGGCTGGTGATGATCCCGGTCAGCAGGTTGTTGAAGTCGTGCGCGATGCCGCCCGTCAACTTGCCCAGCGCGTCCATCTTCTGCACTTGCAGCAACTGCGCCTCGGCACGCACGCGCTCGGCGGTTTCTTTGACCAGTTGCGTGGTGGTGTCGTCGAGGCGGGCCAGATGCGAGCGCTCACGGTGGCGGTGTTCGGTGACATCCTCGACGAACACCAGGCTCAGTTCCGGCGTGCGATACGGTGAGATCTGCCATTCGGTCTCGCGAATCTCGCCCTGCACGCGCATGTTCAGCGTGCCTTTCCAGCGCTCGCCATCGACCAGCCGCAGGCGCAGTTCGTTGATGATTGCGCTTTGCTCGCCGGCGAAGCATTCACGGAGGATCTGCGGATCACTGTTGTCCAGTATCAATTGCGCGAAGGCGTGGTTGCATTCATGCACTTTCAGACTGGCATCGAGCACTGCAATCGGCGCAGAGACATTGGCGAAAATCTCCCGGAAGCGCGCCTCGCTCTCGCGCAGGGCGTTTTCCGTGTCGCGCACGCGCAGCAGGGTGCGCAGGGTCGCCAGCAGCACATCGGCGTCGACCGGGTGAATCAGGTACGCGTCGGCGCCGGCGTCGAGACCGGTGATGATGTCGCCAGTCTGGATCGACGCGGCGGAGACGTGAATCACTGGCAGCAGAGCGGTGCGGATATCAGCACGGAGGATACGGACGATGTCGAAACCGCTCATGTCCGGCAGATTGACGTCGAGGATCAGCGCGTCGAGCGGCTCGCTCTCGATCAGCGCCAGGCCCTCGCTGCCGGTACCGGCTTCGAGTACTTCATAGTCGTGGCGTTCCAGACGACGGCGCAGGGCGTAGCGGGTGGCGACGTTGTCATCGACGATCAACAGGCGGATGTCACGTTTCATCGACGTTCTCCAGAGCGATCGCCAGCGGAATGATCACGAAAAAGGTCGAACCGACCCCCGGCGTGCTTTCCAGCCCGACTTCACCACCGAGCAGGGCGGCAAAGCGTTTACACAGAGACAAGCCCAGACCGGTGCCGCGCAGACGTTTCTGCAACGGCGAGTCGACCTGGGAAAAGTCTTCGAACAATGCGCCATGCAGTTCCGGCGCGATACCGATTCCGCTGTCGCGGACGGCAAAGCGCACTCTATCCGCCCCTTCAAGCTGTGCAGAGATTCGCACTTCGCCACGGGTGGTGAACTTCAGCGAGTTGGAAATGAAATTGCGCAGGATCTGCCCGAGTTTCTTGTCGTCGGTGTACAGACGGGGCAGGCCGATCGGCTCTTCGAAAATCAGGTCGACGGCGCTCGCATCGACAATCGGCCGGAACATCCCGCGCAACGCGGAAAACAGGTCGAACATGTCGAACCATGCCGGAGAAATACTGATACGCCCGGCCTCGATCTTGGCCAGATCGAGCAAGTCATCGACCATGTCGCTGAGCTCGCGCGCCGCGGTGCTGACGAACGCCACCTGCTTGTGCTGCTCCGGGCTGAGCGGGCCGTCGAGTTCATCGGCGAGCAGGCTGTTGATGCTCAGGATCGAACCCAGTGGCGTGCGGAATTCATGGCTCATGTACGACAGGAAGCGGCTCTTCAAGTCCGAAGCCTGGCGCAGTTCTTCGGCCTGGATGTCGAGTTCGGCGTACAGGGCCAGCACGCCCTGATTGGTCTCATCGAGTTCTTCGCGCAGGGCCGCAGTTTCGCTCTGCAACTGCGCAATCAGCGCGGTCTGTTCAGCGCTGCTCAAAATGGGCGACTCAGCCATGGGCGGCCTCCAGGGCAACGACCAGCACCGTTGCATCGTCACGCCCGCGACTGAAATCGCGGTGCAGGACGCTGGCTATCACGGCGGGATGGCGGTGCACCAGGCCGGGGTAGTCTTTAAGGTTCCAACGGGACTGCAAGCCGTCGCTGTACATGATCAATAGATGTCCGTTCACGTGAGCATAGTCAAAGGGCCGGGCTTTTCGGTATTGCACGCCGACGATACCTGGATGCGAGGCCAGCCCGCGCGATTTGTCGGCGGCAATCAGGCTGGCGCCAATGTTGCCGACACCGGCGAACGTCAGGCTATCGCGCCGGCCGTCGAACTGGGTGAACGCAACGGCGCCGCCACGGGTGCCGATCATGTCGCGGTGCATGTCTTCCATCAACATCACCGGATCGGCAAACGGCGTCAGGGCAAAGGCTTTCGCCCCGGCGCGACCGGCGCGCTCGGCTTCCTCGCCATGACCGAGGCCGTCGATCACCAGGGCGCTGATGCTGGCGCCTTCATACGCCAGGTACCAGACGTCACCGCACGCCGGATCGTCGTGCAACGAATGCTGACTGACGCCATAGCGGATGTCCGGTTCGCGGTCGGTGCGCGGGTAAAGGCGTGCCAACAACACCGCGCCACGGGCATCGGCGTAGACATCGAACACCTCGGTCAGCCGCGATATCGCGCCGAGGCCGATGCCTTGTGTGCCGCCGGTGGAAAACCCGTCGGCCAGGCACGCCTGCAGATCAAAACCCTGCGCACGATCGACTGCGAGCATTTCGATGCCGAAACCGGCGGGCCGAGGTAATGCGCGTAGATGCAGTTCGCCGTGCGTGGCGTGTTTGAGCACGTTGCTCGCCAGTTCAGTGGCGACCAAAGCGACACGCCCGGCATCACGCTCATCAAAGCCATGCTGTTCGGCGAGTTGCTGCGCGGTGCGGCGGGCATGACCGATCTGGCTGCTGTCTTCGATCGGCAGAACCTGGGTCAGCGACCCAACGATATTCATGTCCATCGGGTGATCGTTATGCGCGTGCCTTTGCCGGGCTCGGTGTCGAGTTCGAACTCTTCGACCAGCCGTTTCGCACCGGTCAGGCCCAGCCCCATGCCGCTGCCGGACGTCCAGCCGTCGGTCATCGCCAGTTTGATATCGGCAATGCCCGGGCCTTCATCGCGAAACGTCAGGCGCAGACCGACTTTGTGGTCCTCATCGAGAATTTGCCAGTCCATGTCGCCGCCACCACCGTAAACCATGGTGTTGCGCGCCAGTTCGCTGACGGCCGTGACCATTTTGGTCAAGTCGATCAGGCGCATGCCGCACTCGGTGGCCAGCTTGCGCGCAGTCTGGCGCGCCAGCACCACGTCTTGCTCGATATGAATGGGTTGAGTACCGCTACTGCGCACGGTCATTGTTGCAATACTCGTTCCCGCAGCAGTTTCATCCCGCGCTCGACGTTAAGGGCGGTGCTGACGCCGGGCAGGGTCATACCGAGTTCAACCAGGGTGATCGCGACCGCTGGTTGCATACCGACCAATACAGTCTCGGCGTCCATGATTTTCGACAGGCCGGAAATCGTGCCGATCATCCGGCCGATGAACGAGTCGACCATGTCCAGCGCCGAGATGTCGATCAACACCCCGCGCGCCGAGGTTTTGCTGATGCGTTCGGACAAGTCGTCCTGCAGGGTCAGGGCGAGTTGGTCATGCATGTCGACCTGGATGGTCACCAGCAGGAAGTCGCCCATTTGAAGAATCGGGATACGTTCCATGCTTAAACCGTCTTGACGAGGCTGATACCCAGGCGGGTCAACGCCAGTTTCAGCGCGTCGGCCAGATTGGCCTTGGTCACCACGCCTTGCAGGTCGAGGCCGAGGTGGACGATGGTCTGCGCGATTTGCGGACGCACGCCGCTGATGATGCAGTCAGCGCCCATCAGGCGGATCGCGGTGACGGTTTTCAGCAGGTGCTGGGCGACGAGGGTGTCAACGGTCGGCACGCCGGTGATATCGATGATAGCGATTTCCGAACCGGTGTCGACGATGCGTTGCAGCAACGACTCCATCACCACTTGCGTGCGTTGTGAGTCGAGGGTGCCGATCATCGGCAGCGCCAGCACGCCGTCCCACAGTTTGACCACCGGGGTCGACAGTTCCAGCAGTTCTTCCTGCTGACGCTTGATCACCGCCTCGCGGGATTTCTGGAAAGTACGGATGGTGTGCAGGCCGAATGCATCGAGCAGCTCCGAGACTTCCCAGAGTTGTTCAGCGAGCAACGCCGGTTGTTCTTTGTAGTGCGCTTGCAGCAGATTGAACAGCGGGCCTTTGAGGGCGAAGATGAAGCTCGCGGTCTGTTGCGAGTCCTGGCCGAGCAGGGCGCGACTGTGCGAGAGCTTTTCGAGAAACTGGCGGGTGCTTTCCCATCCCGGTGCGCCGATGTTGGTGCCATTGTCGTTCTCGATGCCACTGACCACCAGTTGCAGGAACTCGGTAGTCTGTTGCTGGATGTCGTGATCCTTGAGGTTGCGCGTGGCGCCGCTGGCTTCGAGGCCGCTGATCCATTCGTTCAGCAGTTGCGTTTGTTGTTTTTTCAGCGCGTCGAGGGTGCTGTTCTGCAGTGCTGCCATGTGCCTGTTGCTCCGTAGCGAATGGGGGGCCGATCGATAAAATATGAGCGGCGCGAATTCAATGACATTTGCCGTTTGAAATAGTTGTTCCTTCCGGCGCGGATATTTTTGATTTGGCGCAAGAAAGACTTTGCTAACTCTAGTCGGCGAGAAGACGAGTGGCGATGTTTTGAACGTTGGCGCGATACAGGCTTCGAATCTTCAAGGCCCGGCTGGTTGCAGTCGCGCTGGCTTTGACGAACGAGGTGGCCATGAACGAGCAATCGAAAAATCCGCAAAATCAATCCGCCGAGCCGATCAATCGCAATGATCCGGCGATTGACCCGCAGGTTCCGGGGCAACCCGCGCCGACCCTGCCACAGGGCGAAGACGATCAGGTGCAAAGCGCCGATCCGGCGGTGGATCAGAAGAACCGGCACACGGACAACGACAACGAGTTCAGTCCGGGCTTCAAGCCGCAGCCTGACCGGGCCAGCCCGGATGAGGAGACGGATGCGGATATCGATACTGATGGCGGTTGATTTGCGCAGATAAACAAAGGCCGCATCCGAGGATGCGGCCTTTTTTGTGACGAAACAGAGGGATTATTTGCTCGGATGTTTGGCTTGCAGCTCTTTCGCCGCCGCCAGGTGTTTTTCCAGCCCCGGAAGCATTTTCTGCGCGAAGCCCTTGAGTTCGGAGGCGCCTTTGACCTTGTCGTCGGTCACGGTGTTGGCTTGTTTCTTGAACAACTCGATGGTTTCTTCGTGGGCCTTGACCTGGTTGTTGGCGTAGGCCGCATCGAAGGATTCATCGCGCATGTCGAGGATCTTTTCCTTGGCCTGCTTGACCAGCGTCGTGCTGTCGGGGACTTCGATGTCGTTGGCCTTGGCAATGCTGGCCAGCTCGTCGTTGGCCTTGCCATGGTCGGTGATCATCATGTTGGCGAAAGCCTTGATGTCGGCTGACGAACTTTTTTCCAGGGCCAGACGGCTCGCTTCGATCTCGGCAATCCCGCCGGCGGCGGCGTTATCGACAAAATCGTTGTCAGTGGCGGCGAAAGCACTGCCCATGCCGCTGCTCAAAGCGACAGCCAGAACCAGATGACGCAGTTTGAATCCGTCCATTGGTGTATCTCCACGCAGGTTTTTATGGGTGTTATGCAATGGAGGGAATTGCGCGAACAAAGGTTTTATCGCATTTGCGACAGGGCGACGAACGGACACCGCTGGTCTGACAGGTGGTCGACAGAACCGGGCAACCGAGGCCATTCTGATAACTGGCCAGCGCATCGGTCGCGTTGGCTGCCGATCAACTGACGGAGGTGTTCCATGCCGGTGACCCATGATTTGTTACAGGATTTGAAACTGACGAAGGAAGAGATCCAGCAAAAACGCACCGCGGATCCACATCTGGACGCACTGATCAACAAGTATTCCCAGGCAGACGCCGACGTCGTCAAGGCCGAGACGGCGACTTCGGATGCGCCCAGCGACGACACGCTGAAAAAACTCAAAGAGAAGCGCTTGCAAGTCAAAGACAAGATCGTCGAGCAACTGCAGGCCCGTACCTGACCGCCAGTCGCGCCACCGGCCCCCGGTGGTGAATTGACTGGAACGACGCCCACGACCGGCACCTCGAATGTACAGAGTCTTCCTATACTGACTCTTTGCGAGGTGCCTCATGAACGATCCCAAATTCCCCAGTGAAGAGCAGGGCGCATTCGACCCGGTTCCCACCCATCCCGAACCCAACAGCCCGGCGCATACCACGGCCAATCCTGAAGAGCGGGATGAGGAATTGCCGGAAGACGAAGATCCGGACAAGTTTGACAAGTCCAGCAACTGACAGACCGCTATCGCGAGCAGGCTCACTCCTACAGGGGATCGCATTTCAATTGTAGGAGTGAGCCTGCTCGCGATGGCATCCGCCCATGCAACAGAAAATCCGTTGGCTCACTCAAGGGCCGCATCCAACGGCATCCGCGCCATATGCGTCGCCTTCAGCGAGCCGAAATACAACCACTGCCCATACTCGCGCACCGTGGTAATCGGCGAGTAATTGCCGCTGCTCGCATCCTGCAGATTGGCAATCACCTTGCCGTTCAGATCCAGCCCCAGCGCAAACCCGCGCTTCTCCACCGGTTTCGGCAGCACGCTCAACGCCCGCACAATCATCTTGCGCACGAAGGGGTGCCCGGCAGTGGCATCGAGCAGGGCGTTGCGCGGCGCATACAACGCCACCCAAAAACGGTTGCTGCCATTGAACGCGAGGTTGTCCGGCAACCCGGGCAGGTTGTCGATAAACAGATCATGGGTGCCGGCTTTCGGCCCGCTCAGCCAGTAACGGCTGATGCGATAGGCGCCGGTTTCATTGACCAGCACATAGGCGTCATCCGGGCCGAGGGTCACGCCGTTGGCGAACTCCAGCTTGTCCAGCAACACGCTGGTTTTACCGCTCTGAAAGTCATAGCGCAGCAGGCGCCCGTCGCCGCCATGCTCGATGATGGCCTCGCCGTCATGACCGTAGCCCCAGCGGCTGGAAGCATCGCTGAAATAGGCGTAATGCCCGGATTTATCGATGGCGACGTCATCGGTAAAACCGAAGTCGACGCCATTGGCACTCTTGGTCAGCGCTATCAACTGTCCCTGAGCATCCAGAGACAGCAAACCTTTGACGCCATCGGCAATCACCAGCAACCCGTTGGGATGGCGCGCGAGACCGAGCGGCCGCCCGCCGGTATCGGCCAGCACCTTGCGCTGCGTGCCGTCGAGGCTGGTGCGAATCAGTCGGCCGTCATGCAGGCCGGTGATCAGGAAGTCCTCTTCCAGCAACAACGCTTCCGGGCCTTCGATATCGCCCGGCCCGACCTGCGCCACGGCTTTGAGGCGCTGGTTTTCGGCGTAGACACCCGCCGTCAACGAAGGTGCCGGCTGCGGCGTCCAGGCCACCGGTTCGACTCTGGTCGGCATCAACAGTAAAAACGCGATGACGATAATGATCAGCAGCAAAAAAACATGCCGCAGCCTCACGCGCTGGCCCTCGCCGCAGCCAGGTATTGCGTGGCCATGTCGCGCAGCGCCAGCATCGAGGCGGCCGATTCGCGATCGATGCGCCGCTTCAGCAACAACTGATTGGCAATGCGCATGCCGAGGCCGTCAAAGCGGTAATCCAGCGTGCGCACAAACCGCGTACCGCCAGCCTCGGCCGCGCACTCGTAAGTCAGCAGCAACGACAAACCATGATCGCCCTGAGCCCGCGCGCACCAGCGTCGGCCGGGCAGGTACTCCGTGACTTCCCAGCGCAAATGACCTTCGCGTCCGCCAGCATTGATGTCCTCTTCGAAATGCGCTCCGGCGTGCAGCGGACCTTGTGCGCCGACGATTCGCAAGGACGACGGGTGCCATTCCGGCCAGCGACTGACGCTGGCCGCGTAGGCGAGCACGGCAACCGGTTCGCCGGCGATATCGATCTGGTGCTGCATGCGGGTCATGGGCATTCTCGAATAGCTCAAAGGGGCGGGCTCCGGTTCCCAGTACAGGGTGCCGAACAGGTAGTCCATCAACGGCAGGACGATATTGAAATTGCGCTCCTGCATGCGCTCGCGACGGTGATGCAGTTCGTGCAGGCGGCGCATCTGACGGATCCACGGCAGGCGCGTCAGCGGGTTGCTCGGCGGCAGGTGTTCGCCGGCATGAAACACTTCATAAGTCAGGTAGCCGAGCACCATGCAACCGCCAAACAGCCCGGCGACGTTGCCGTTGAACTGCGCGAACAGCCACCACAACGGCAAAGTGATCAGCAGCGTGTGGACGACGATCAGCCATGCCGGGAACAGAATCACCCGCCAGTCGCGAGCGCTGTCGTAAGTCATGTGGCCGGGGGTGAAAAAGCTGTGATGGTCGCCGGCGTGGCGTGCGTAGAACAGTTTGGCAAAGGTCTTTTTGTGATGGCCGAGATGGCGATGCACCGTGTACACGCCGAAGTTGAAGAACAACAGCGTCAGCGGCACTGTCAGCCATTCCAGCCAGTTGACCTGGTGCACGCTGCTCCAGAACGCGCCGATGGCCAACACACCGAACAGCAGCACAAAAGCGCCATGCAGCCACGGGTTGTACAGCGGATGAATGGCCGCGCGGTAGCGGCTGCGAAATGCCTCGGTGGTCTGCCTCACTGCAATCACCTGTCGGTATTGTGGTTATACCCGGCAGATTAGCCGATCCGGCCGTTTGTGCAGGCCGGACCTTGAGGTCACATACGCCATGTTCCGGTGTAAAGCAGCCGCCTCAACTCAACGGGTTCCAGCGCTGCGACCAGTCGTCATCGGCCTTGATCACTTCGCGCAGCAGGTCAAAGGCTTGTTGCAGGATCGCCGAGTCGCGGTCGCGTGAGTACACCAGGTAAGTCGGATAGCTGAATTCCGGGGCTTTGGTCACGGCTTCGAGGGCGCCGCTCTCCAGGTAGGTGCGCACGACGCGGGTGCGGAAATAGCCGCTGCCGCCGTGTTCGAGAATGTATTGCAGGGCCAGCGGGCCGAGGTTGAAACTCAGCGCAGCCTTGGCTTTTTCCGGCAGGGCGGCGTCGTGCTGACGACGGAAATCCGGGCCCCAATCGATATAGACGTAAGGATCCGGGCGCTCGGGCGCACGCACCAGAATCAGTTTTTCCTCCAGCACTTGCTCGACCTGCAGGCCCGGCCAGTATTCCGGCTGATAGACCAGCGCCGCATCGAGTACGCCGAGTTCGAGCTGGCGCAGGAGGTTTTCGCCGTCGCGGATTTCCATGCGCAGGGCATGCCCGGGGATTTTCTCGCGCAATTCGGCAGCCCAACTGAGCATCAGCGGGTTGCACAGGCTGACCTCGCCGCCGATGTGCAGCACGTTGTGATAGCCCTCGGGCAGCGGCAGATCGCGGCGCGCCGCTTCCCAGGTCTGCACCAGTTGATTGGCGTAGACGACGAAAGCCTCGCCATTGGGCGTCAGTTTCGCCCCGGCGCGGTTGCGCACGAACAACGTGCTGCCCAACTGGCTTTCGAGTTTCTGTACCCGCGCGGTGATCGCCGTTTGCGTGACGAAGAGCTTCTGCGCGGCGGCGGCGAGGCTGCCGTGGCGGACGATTTCGAGGAAGGTGCGAGCGAGGTCGATGTCCATGGGCGGGCCGAGGCAAAAGGTCCGCGCATTGTAAGTGCAGCTTCGCCGGCGCGTCATCGTCGATAGTGGGCGGGCATCTGTGGCGCGACGCCAGCCATCGGGCAGCAGAGGCGTGCCGGGCGCGCGTTTCAGGGGTAGAATGCGCGCCTACCGTGACAGCCTGACTAAAAAAACTATGTCCTTGCCCAAGCATCATCTGGAATTGCTCAGCCCTGCACGCGATGTCGCCATCGCCCGCGAGGCGATCCTCCACGGCGCCGACGCCGTGTACATCGGCGGCCCGAGCTTCGGTGCACGCCACAACGCCTGCAACGAAGTCGGCGAGATCGCCGAACTGGTCGAATTCGCCCGCCGTTACCACGCGCGCATCTTCACCACGATCAACACGATCCTGCACGACAACGAACTGGAGCCGGCCCGCAAGCTGATCCACCAGCTGTACGACGCCGGTGTCGATGCGTTGATCGTCCAGGATCTGGGCGTGATGGAACTGGACATTCCGCCGATCGAGCTGCATGCCTCGACCCAGACCGACATTCGCACCCTTGAGCGGGCGAAGTTCCTCGATCAGGCCGGTTTCTCGCAATTGGTGTTGGCCCGTGAGCTGAACCTGCAGGAAATCCGCGCGATCGCCGATGAAACCGATGCCGCCGTCGAGTTCTTCATCCACGGCGCGTTGTGCGTGGCCTTCTCCGGCCAGTGCAACATTTCCCACGCGCAGACCGGGCGCAGCGCCAACCGTGGCGACTGCTCGCAGGCCTGCCGCTTGCCGTACACCCTGAAAGACGAAAAGGGCGGGGTAATCGCCTACGAAAAACACCTGCTGTCGATGAAGGACAACAACCAGAGCGCCAACATCCGCGCGCTGGTCGAAGCCGGTGTGCGTTCGTTCAAGATCGAAGGTCGCTACAAGGACATGGGCTATGTGAAGAACATCACCGCCTATTACCGCCAGCGCCTCGACGACGTCCTTGAAGACCGTCCGGATCTGGCCCGCGCTTCCAGCGGCCGCACCGCGCATTTCTTCCTGCCCGACCCGGAAAAGACCTTCCACCGTGGCAGCACCGATTACTTCGTCACCGACCGCAAGATCGACATCGGCGCCTTCGATTCGCCGACCTTCACCGGGCTGCCGGTCGGCATCGTCGAGAAAGTCGCCAAGCGTGACATGCAGGTGGTGACCCACGAGCCGCTGTCCAACGGTGATGGCCTGAACGTCTTGGTCAAACGCGAAGTGGTCGGTTTCCGCGCCAACATCGCCGAGGCCAAAGGCGAGTTCGAGGAAGACGGCGAGAAGCGTTACCGCTACCGCGTCGAGCCGAACGAAATGCCCGAAGGCCTGTACAAGCTGCGCCCGAATCACCCGTTGAATCGCAACCTCGATCACAACTGGCAACAGGCGCTGCAAAAGACTTCTTCGGAGCGTCGCGTGGCCCTCAGCTGGGTTGCGCGTCTGCGTGAACAACAGCTGGAAGTGACCGCCACCAGCGAGGAAGGCATCAGCGCCAGCGTCACCCTCGACGGGCCGTTCGGTGTAGCCAACAAGCCTGAACAGGCGCTGGAACAGCTGCGCGATCTGCTCGGCCAGCTCGGCACCACGCAGTACCACGCCACCGACATCAAACTGGATGCGCCAGAGGCGTTCTTCATCCCCAACTCGCAGCTCAAAGCTCTGCGCCGTGAAGTGATCGAGAACCTCACCGCCGCCCGTGTTGCCGCTCACCCGCGTGGCAGCCGCAAAGCCGAAACCAGCCCGCCGCCGGTGTACCCGGATTCGCACCTGACGTTCCTTGCCAACGTCTACAACCAGAAGGCTCGCGACTTCTATCACCGTCACGGCGTGAAGCTGATCGACGCTGCTTACGAAGCTCACGAGGAGGCGGGCGAAGTGCCGGTGATGATCACCAAGCACTGCCTGCGCTTCTCCTTCAACCTGTGCCCGAAACAAGCCAAAGGCGTGACCGGCGTGCGCACCAAGGTCGCGCCGATGCAGTTGGTTCACGGCGATGAAGTACTGACGCTGAAATTCGACTGCAAACCGTGCGAGATGCACATCATCGGCAAAATGAAGGGGCACATCCTCAATCTGCCGCAACCGGGCAGCGTGGTCGGCCACATCAGCCCTGAAGACCTGATGAAAACCATCCCGCGCGCACCGCACTAAGCGACCGGCAAGCGCGCTGCCCGGGTAGCGCGCTTGCCGACGTTGAGCGGATTGCACGAATGATCGAGGCGGGGTGTTTTACGCCTTGACCCAGCGCTGCCGGCTCCAGGCACTCAGCGAATCCACTGCCAATACCAGCAACAGCATCGCCAGGATCACCGTGCTGGCCTGCGCCTCCTGAAACAGGCTGAGGCTCACATAGAGCATCTGCCCCAGTCCACCCGCGCCGACAAAACCCAGTACGCTGGCCATGCGGATGTTGTTTTCCCAGCGATACAGAATGTAGGCGAGCAGTTGTGGCGTCAGGTTCGGCAAGGTGCCGTAACAGAACGCCAGAAGCGGATTGCCGCCTTGCAAACGAATCGCTTCGGCAGGTTGCGGCGGGGTGTTTTCCAGTGCTTCGGCAAACAGACGGCCGAGCACGCCCGTGGTGTGCAGGGCGAGAGCGAGGGTGCCGGCATTCGGTCCGAGCCCGGCAGCGAGTACCATCAATGCCGCCCAGACCAGTTCCGGAATCGCCCGCAAACCATTGAGCAACAGGCGCGAAACGCTTTGCAGCGGCCAGCCGAAACGGCCGGCGGCGGGCAGGGCGAGGATGATCCCCAACACTGCCGCGAGCAGGGTGCCGAGGGCCGACATGGCGAGGGTTTCCAGCGAGCCGTGAACAATCGCTTGCAGGTAACCGGCGCTTACATCCGGGCTGAGAAAGCGCTGCACGTAAGCGCCCATCTGCTTCAGGCTGTTGGCGCTGCTCAGCTCGCCGAGATCGAGGCCAAGATAGCTGAACGAGGCAATCACCGCCGCAACGATGCCGATGATCAGCGCCAGATTGATCAGCCGGTTCATGCCAGCCTCCAGCGCAACAAGCGACTGAGCTGGTCGGCGGCCAGCACCAATACCAGGAAGGTCAGCAGCATGCTGGCGACTTCACCGCCGGCAAACATGCGGATCGACAGATCGATCTGCTGGCCGAGCCCACCCGCACCGACAAAACCCATCACCACAGAAGCGCGGATTGCGCATTCCCAGCGATAGACCGTGTACGAGAGCAATTCCGCCGCGACATTGGGCACGATGCCGTAGGCAAAACTCGCCAGCCGGCCGCTGCCCGATTGCAGCAAGGCGTGGGCCGGGCGCTGATCGGTGGATTCGAAAATCTCCGCGTAGACCTTGCCGAGCATGCCGCTGTAGGTGATCGCGATGGCCAGCACGCCCGCCGCCGGCCCGAGGCCGACCGCGCGGACAAACAACAGCGCCCAGACAATCTCCGGCACGCTGCGCAGGAAGATCAGCAAGCCGCGAATCGGCCAGCGCAACAACCGGCCCATGGCGCTCGGCACGCCACCGCGCGAGGCGGCGGACAACGACAGCGCGCGACTCGCCAGCAGCCCGGCCGGCACCGCCAGCAGCAGGGCCAAGGCCATGCCGGCAGTGGCGATGGCGAGGGTTTGCAACGTCGCTTTGAGCAACAGTTGCAAGAACGCTTGATCGTGCGCCGGTGGCCAGAACGCCGACACGAAGCGACCCATTTCGCTGCGGCTATCATCTTGCAGCAACACGCCAAGGTTCAGTTCACTGAGCTGGATCCCCGGCCACAACAAGGCGATCGCCAAAACGCTCAGCAACAGTCGCGGCCATGCGGCGGGATCGCGTGAATCGGCGCTCAGCATCGTGGAATCTGCACAGTCAGCGGCGCGACCGCAGCGGTCGGCGACTGCAGTTTTTCGTTGGCGTACAAGGCGTCGAGCATGTCCGCGCTGACTTGCCCGGAAGGACTGTCGAAAAAGATCTGGCCGTCGCGCAAACCGATGATGCGTGGAAAGTGCGACAACGCCAGATCGACAGCATGCAGGCTCGCCACCAGCGTGACGTTGTGCTCGCGGGCATGCCGCGACAGGATCGACAGGGTGTGCCCGGCCATCACCGGGTCCATCGCCGACACTGGTTCATCGGCGAGCAGGATTTGTGGGGCCTGATACAGCACCCGGGCGATGCCGACGCGCTGCAATTGGCCGCCGGACAGTTGCTGGCAATGGGCGAACAGTTTGTCGCCGAGATCCAGTCGCGCCAATACCGCGCGAGCACCGGCGACGTCCAGCGGATGCATCAGGTTCAGCAGGCTTTTGCCCAGGCTCCACTGGCCGAGTTTACCGGCGAGCACGGCGGTCACCACACGCTGGCGCGGCGGCAGCGGCGGCGCCTGATGCACCAGGCCGATACGCGCACGCAGACGTTGGCGTTGGCCGGCGGACAAGTGCCAGGCGCGTTCGCCAAGCACTTCGATCTCGCCGCTGCTCGGTCGCAACGCGGTGGCCAGCAGATTGAGCAAACTCGATTTGCCGGCCCCGGACGGACCGATGATCGCCACCTGTTCGCCAACACCAATGTGCAAATCGATGCCGCGCAGGGCCTCGACTCCGTTGGCGTGGCGCAGGCTGCCCTGGTTGAGGCTCAGGGTCATTTCAGCAGTTCGGCGGCGCGGGCGGCTTCCTCGATGCCCTTGTAGTTCTCGGGCTTGGTGTCGATGAAGCGGCTGGCTGCCTGCAGATCAAGAATCTTCTTCTGCTCGGGGTTGGCCGGGTCGAGGTCGAGGAAGGCTTTTTTGATCTTCGCCGCGAGTGCCGGATCAAGCGTGCCGCGCACGGTCCAGTTGTAATCGAAGTAAGTCGGGGTGGTGGCGAAGACTTTGACCTTGTTGGTGTCGACCTTGCCGCTGTCGACCAGTTTTTGCCAGACGCTGGCGTTCAACACGCCGGCATCGACCTTGCCGGCCTGAACCCAGGCGACAGTGGCGTCGTGCGCGCCGGAGTAGGCGACTCGGCTGAAATAGGCTTCGGGCTTGATGCCGTCGTTTTTCAGCATGAAATAGCGCGGCATCAGGCTGCCGGAAGTGGACGACACCGAACCGAAGGCGAAGGTCTTGCCCTTGAGGTCGGCAAGGCTGTGCACATTCGGGTCGGCGGTGATGAATTTGCTGGTGAATTGCGCATCCTGTTCACGCTGCACCAACGGGATCACCGGCGTCGTGGCATCGGTCTTCAGACGCGCCTGCACAAAGGTGAAACCGCCCAGCCAGGCCATGTCGAGACGGTCGGTCGCCAGGGCTTCAACCACTGCCGGATAATCGGCCACCGGCACGAACTGCACCTTCATGCCCAACTGCTGCTCCAGATAAGCACCCAGCGGCTCGAATTTGCGCAGCAGTTCAGTCGGGGCTTCATCAGGAATCGCGCTGACCCGCAAAACGTCAGCGGCCTGCGCCACCAGCGCATTGAAGGACAGGGCCAGGCCGGCGGTCAGTGCCAGGGTTCGTTTGAGCATGGAATTCTCCGTTTCGTGAGCGTCAAAAAAGCTGAAGTGGCGAGGTAAGGCGCAAGCTCAGGGTAGACGAAACGGCGAGGTTATACGTATTCCCGCGCGCAAAGGCCAGCGCCATAAGTGCTGGAGTGCGTAGTGGGTCATCCCGCGCCTCGCTGATCTGCCTGCTGATGTGGGATGGCATGCAAACAGACGACCTCTGAAATGGCAAACGAATGGGTGTGTCCGAATATTTACGGGTGGTTCGCGCCAGCCAGAGACTTATTCGGTAGCCTCAAATGCATCGTGGTATTTCACTTCTCCGACAGGCAGCTCAGCGCCGAATGACAGCACTTGAAAGTATTCCTGCGGCACACCGGGCAACGTCAGCTCAGGATGATTCTTGAAGCCGAAACGCCCGTAATAACCTGGATTGCCCAAGACCACGCAGCCAGCGCCGTGCCGATTTTGCAATTGCGCCAATGCGGCTTTCATCAATGCCGAACCGATGCCCTGATGCTGACGTTCAGGCCATACCGAGATCGGACCAAGACCGTACCAACCGGTGGCGCCAGACGAAATTGTCACCGGTGAGATCGCCACATGGCCGATGATCTTGCCATTCTCCACGGCAACCTGCGAAACGCTCAGTTGGTCGGCCTCGCGCAATGCATTGACGATGAGCTGTTCGGTGTGGCTTGAGTGTTCTTCGTTCTGAAATGCCGCTGCAGTCAGCTGGGCGATGGTGTCGATGTCGTCGGGTTGTTCGTTGCGAATAGTCAGGTTCATGTTCATCCTTTTTCGGGTGTTCTGGTCGATAAGCGCTCGCAGCGCTGCGAACACCGGTTCGGTACTGGTGTGTTTGATGCCGTAAGTCAGATTGAAGCGGTAGTCGAAATCGGCCGGGTTCTGCCCTTGAGTGTGTTGCAGCAGGGTCTCGAGTTTGTCCAGCGCCTTGACTGCTTTGGCCTCGGCAGACAGGGCATTTTCGTAGTCGTCCCACAACGCGAGGATTTCGTTTCTCACCGTCTCGTCGAGTGAGCGAGTCAGTAGCAGGAGGTCGTTACGCTCCTGCTCGGCCTTGGCGGGGAATGCGGCTTGATCGACCGCCGGGATGTCGCCGTTGATCGCCTCGCCCAAGTCGTGAATGACACACATCTTGAGCACTTTAAGCAGGTCGAGACCGGCCAGTTCATCGGCGAAGACGATCGCCATCAGGCACAGGCGCCAGCTGTGTTCGGCGGTGCTTTCGGTGCGACCGCTGGAAGTGTGTGCGCTTCTGAGGACATCCTTGAGTTTTTCCGCTTCACGCAGGAACTCGAGGCGTCCACTGAGTTTTTCGAGGTTCATGAGCTTGCCCGGTGGTGGAGCCGAGAAGCAAGCCTAGAGCCGATGGTGGTGAGCGTCCACGCATAAAATATGCGTTCAGAGTGTCTCGACCAGCCGCGCCGCCGTACCGTCAGACAGGGGAATGCGTGTCCAGCGGCACAGGCTCTGGCGAATTGGCACGAGGTCGGAGTCGTTGCTGCCGGTGATGAATTGCAGCGCCGGTGGTGCCTGCAGTTCGCGCCAGCCCAGCGCGTCGAGCGCCAGTTCGTTGCTGGCGATTTCTGGCGTGACGAAACGCCACAGCGATTGCCCGAGCAATTCGCTCAGCGGACTGGCGAACTGTGCGGCGCGGGACGCAGAGCAGGCCAGCAAACGGTGGGTCAGGTCGCAGACCAGGTGCACCGGGCGTGCGCTTTCGCAGACCAGCCGGGCGAGGGCCTGGTCGGCAGCCGTGTCGAGACGCGCGGCCAACAGTTGCTCAAGCTGTAAGTGTGCCGCCGGATCCATCGCCAGCACGCCGCTTTCCCAGCGGGAAATAGTCGATTGGGTGACATTGAACATCTGCGCGGCGTGGCTTTGCTTGACGCGATGCAACAAGCGCCAACGACGCATGGCGATGCCGGGGAGGGCAGGTTTGAGCAATGAAACTGACATGAGTGATGGTGGAAAAGTCGAAAGGGTCGACAGTCTGAAGACTGGCGACCCATGCTGCAAATCGATCTGACGATCAGGCTGCTTCGGGCAGCCTGGCAATCACCTTTATCTCGAAATCGAAACCGTACAGCCAGGTCACGCCAACCGCCGTCACGGTCGGATGCGGCGCATCGCCCCAGAACTCTGTCAGCACAACATTCCAGATCGTCTCGAACTTCATCTGCGGATCGACGATGAACACCGTGACGTCGACCACGTCGTCGAAGCTGCAACCGGCCTCGTCGAGAATCGCATTGAGGTTGTGGAACGCCTGGCGCACCTGGTTCTGCAGATCCGCTTCAGGCTTGCCGTCTTCGCCGCTGCCAACTTGCCCCGAGACAAACAGAAAACCGTTCGAGCGAAGCGCCGGGGAGTAGCGGTTGCGCTCGTAAAGCGTGCGGCGTGCCGGCGGAAAAACTACATCGCGCTGCGTCATGGGGTGTCTCCTGCAGTTGAGTGGATGACGCCACTTTAGGTATTTGCAGGGCAGCGATAAACGCGCAAGCTTGGCCTTCACTGTTTGTGAATCCCAAACAATCAAGGGGCGAATCTTGGACCGTTTCGATGCAATGCAGGCTTTCGCGCGGGTGGTCGAGGCGGGGAGTTTCACCAAGGCGGCAGAAACCCTGCACATGAGCAAAACCACGGTGACGCAACTGGTTCAGCAGTTGGAGGCACGCTTGCGAGTCAAACTGCTCAATCGCACCACGCGCAAGGTCAACGTCACCGCTGATGGCGCCGCTTACTACGAGCGCGTGATCAAATTGCTGGCCGACATGGAAGACGCCGAAACCAGCCTGCCCGGGGTTGCCGCAGTGCCCTCGGGCCGATTGCGGGTCGATGTGCCGAGTCCTTTCGCCCGGCACATTCTGATGCCGGCGCTGCCGGACTTTCACCGACGCTACCCCGACATCCAGATCGACATGGGCGTCAGCGATCGCATGGTCGACATCATCGATGAGAACGTCGATTGCGTGGTGCGCGGCGGTGAGCTGCTCGATCAATCGCTGATGGCGCGGCGGATCGCTGATCTGCAATTGGGCGTATTCGCCGCACCCGCGTATCTGGCTCGCGAAGGCACGCCCAGGCACCCAAGGGAACTGGAAGATTCCCGGCATCGGGTGGTCGGTTTTCTCTGGGCGCGCACCGGAAAACCGCTGCCGTATGCCTTGCACAACGCCGATGAACACCTGCAAATCAAGGGGCGGCATGTGTTGGCGGTCGATGACGGTAATGCCTATCTGGCTGCCGGACTCGCCGGAATGGGCGTGCTCTGGTTACCGAAGTATATGTCCGATGCCCACGTTGCCCGAGGTGAACTGGTGCCCTTGTTTGAAGACTGGCAACTCGAGCCCATGCCGCTCTACGTGGCGTACCCGCCAAACCGGCATGTCAGCCTGAAGTTGCGGGTCTTCATCGACTGGGTTGTGGCCTTGATGGCGTAGGCAAATTGGGCAACTCGACATGTTCAAGCAGATCGTCGAGAAAGCCCAAACTGAAGGCGTCAAGGCGATCTATCTGTACAACTGGACCGAGCCTCTGGTTCATCAAAAAATTGGTGAATTCATCGAAGTCATCAATGCCGCCGGTATGGGCAGCGGTATCAGCACCAACCTCAATCTTGCCAAGAACATGGAAAAAGCCTTGTTGGCCGAACCGGGTTACTTCCGTATTTCGCTGTCAGGCTTTTATCAGGAAACCTACAAAAAGGGCCATGTAGGTGGTGATATCGAAGTTGTAAAACAGAACATGATTGCGCTGCACGAGATCAAGCAGCGCTTGGGTTTGAGAACCCGGACCGACGTCTACTATCACCGCTACCTCGATAACATCGAGGAGGAAGCGCTGATGCGTGAATTCAGCGAGCGCCTTGGCTTCAATTTCACTACCGGGTATTCAGTGATGATGCCGCTGGAGAAAACGCTGGCCATTATCGACCGCGATCCTTCAGTCACCGATACCGATTACGAAACCCTGAAAAGACTGGCGCTGCCGCCCTACGACGATATTGTCAATGTAGCCCAGCAGCATCATCAGCAAGACTGCCTGCTCAAGGATGACTGGCTGGTGATCGACTGCAATGGCAATACGATTTTGTGCTGCACGATCTTCAATCAGAACGAATATCAGGTCGGCAAGTACCTCGACATGCCGGTGGCGGAACTGATGCAGCGCAAAAACACGCAAAAAAACTGCGTCGACATGTGCAGCCGCTGCGCGAAAAAGGGCATGCATGTCTACTCGATGTTCCCCAACCAAGGGGTACTGGAGCGACACGCGGTCAGTCGCATCATTGATTTCGAGAATCTCGCCAGCATGGGACTTCCGGTGGACAGCGAGATGCTGGGACGTGCTGGCGAAGTCAGTGCGGAAAATTTCGATGAGGCCCAGTATCTGCAATTGAACGAAGACGTCAGGCGCGCAGTGTCTACCGGTGAATTGAAGAATGGCTATCAGCACTATGTGCTTTATGGCCGCTTGGAAGGAAGACTCGGCGCCGGTGTTTTCTCGGTGATCTGATCAGCGCTGAGATTGGCTGACAACCAGGCGATAAAGCTTTTCGCCAGCGGGTCATGCTCACTGTCGCGATGGGTCAACAAGGCCCAGTTCGGCCCGCGAATGGTGTCTTCGACCAGCGCTTGCAACAAGCCGTCAGCCTGCGCCTGACGGCTGAGCAACTGACTGACCAGAGCGATGCCAAGCCCCGCACAGGCGGCGTCGAGCAGCAATCCCGGATCGGAAAAGTTCAGCCCCTGATCCTGCTGGCCGACGTCGATCCCGGCTTCGACTGCCCAATGACTCCAGTCCATTTCCCGCTCACCATGCAACGTGGTGCGTCCGGCTGCTGGCTGGGTCAACAGGCTCGGATGGCAGGCGGGATAGAGTCGGTCGGCGTGCAGCACCTTGAAACTGCATTCGGCCTGCGAGCTGATGTCGTCGCGCACCGCGATGTCGATGGTTTGCGTGGCCATGTCCGGCACTTCATCGGTGCTGTAGATCCACAGATCGACCTCTGGATGTTGCGCGCGAAAGTCCGCCAGACGCGGCAGCAACCAATGTCGGGCGAACGCCGGCGTGGTGTTGAGCACCAATTGATTGGGTTTCTGATATTGCCCCAGGCGACGAATGCCGACTGACAATTGCTGCAGCATCGCCTGCGTGGTGCTGAGCAAATCATGCCCGGCATCGGTGAGCGCGACGCTGCGCCCGCTGCGGAAAAACAGCGGCTGTTCCAGATACGCCTCAAGGCTGCGGATCTGCTGGCTGATCGCTGATTGAGTGAGGCTCAGCTCTTCAGCCGCCTTGTGAAAACTGCCAAGTCGGGCAGCCGCTTCAAAGCCGCGCAGCGAGCTGAGCGGTGGCCAGTGCTTGAGCATATCGATAAGTTCCTCTAATCAGTTATCCGCAAAATCCATCGTTTGTTTGCCTGTTTGCGCCTACGTAGCATTGGCGTCGTGAACACATTGGCTTAACTAACGAGGCATATCATGCAGCACAACGACAATAAAAACAGCGCCTGGATGATGCCGGCAGAATGGGTCACGCATGCTGCGACGTGGATGGTCTGGCCGCACAACAAGGCTTTGTGGGAGTCAGGTTGGGGCGTGACCCTGGCGCAGGTGCAGGAAGATTTCGCCCGTGTGGCCAACGCCATCGCCCGGTTCGAACCGGTGAAACTGGTGGTCGATCCTTCGGCCATTGCCAGCGCGAAAGCACTGTGCGGCGCCAACGTTGAATTGATTCCATTGACGGTCAACGACAGCTGGTGTCGCGACTCCGGCCCGACGTTTGTCTGCCACCCGCAACAAGGGCTGGCTGGCGTGAGCTGGCGCTTCAATGCGTGGGGTGGCAAGTCGGCCCACGATCTCGACGAAAGCCTGGCGCGCCGTGCGCTCAATCATCTCGGCCTGGAATGTTTCGGCACACCGCTGAGCAACGAGGGCGGGGCGATTCACGTTGACGGCGAAGGCACACTGATCACCACCGAATCGGTGCTGCTCAACCCGAACCGCAACCCGGGCATGAGCAAGGCCGAGATGGAAGAGATCTTCAGCCGTTTGCTCGGCGTGAAGAAGACCATCTGGCTGCCGGGCGATCCGGATTACGTCACCGGCGACATGACTGACGGCCACGTCGATGGCGTCTGCGCATTTGCCCGGCCCGGCGTTTTACTGGTGGATGCGACTCACGAGCAATCGTCGGTGTACGCCGAAGTGGCACGCGAAAACCGTCGAGCGCTGGAACTCGCCACCGATGCACAGGGGCGCAAATTCGAGCTGATCGAACTGTTCGAAGCCAGCGACGCGGTCGATACCGAAGCCGAAGTGTTTTGCGCCTCGTACACCAATTTCTATATTGCCAACGGCGCGATCATCATGCCGGCGTATGGCATCGAGGCCGACGACGTTGCAGCCAAGGTATTGGCGCAAGCCTTCCCCGGACGCGAAGTGGTGCCGGTGCGCATCAATCATCTGGCGCATGGCGGCGGCGGGGTGCACTGCATCACCCAGCAGCAGCCAGCCTGGCCGGTGAAGGGTTGAAATCATGACAACGCTGACCATCGCTACCACCCAGATGCCGTGCACCTGGGATCTGTCGGGCAACCTCGATCGTGCCGAGCAACTCGTCCGCGATGCGGCGCAGCAGGGCGCGCAAGTGATCCTGTTGCAGGAGCTGTTCGCCACGCCATATTTCTGCATCGAACAAAGCCATAAGCACATGGCCCTGGCCGAAGAATATCGCGACAGCCGTGTGCTGGAACGCTTCGCCGCATTGGCCCGCGAGTTGGGCGTGGTGTTGCCGTTGAGCTGGTTCGAGAAGGCCGGCAACGCCTACTTCAATTCGTTGGCCGTGGCCGATGCCGACGGGCGCCTGCTGGGGGTGTATCGCAAGACTCACATCCCCAATGCCATCGGCTATCAGGAAAAGGAATATTTCAGCCCCGGCGACACCGGTTTCAAAGTCTGGGACACCGCGTTCGGCCGTCTCGGCGTGGGTATCTGCTGGGATCAGTGGTTCCCGGAAACCGCGCGCTGCCTGGCCTTGATGGGCGCCGAAGTGCTGCTGTACCCGACCGCCATCGGTTCGGAGCCGGGCTGCGCGGCGCTGGATTCTCGCGATCACTGGCAGATGACCATGCGCGGTCACGCCGCGGCCAATCTGCTGCCGGTGGTGGCCTCGAACCGTGTCGGGCGCGAAGTGGCGACCACCGATCCAGCGCTGCAAATGAGCTTCTACGGTTCATCGTTCATCAGCGATCACAAGGGCCAGTTGCTCGCCACAGCCGACCGCGACAGCACTGGCGTGCTCCTGCAAAGCCTCGATCTGGCGGCGATGCGCGAAGAACGTTTGATCTGGGGCATCTACCGCGATCGCCGTCCGGAGATGTACGGCGCACTGCTCAGCCAGGATGGCCGCCACCTTCATGCACGCTGGAACACTCAAGGGGTCTGACATGGCTATGAACCACAAGCGGTTGCTCGGCGCGATGGGCCTGGCGCTGACCTGCGTTATCCCGTCATTGCATGCCGAGGACAAAACCCTGCGCCTGTACAACTGGGCCGATTATTTTGCCGAAGACACCCTGAGCCGCTTCACTGCCGAAACCGGGATCAAGGTGATCTACGACGTCATGGATGGCAGCGAAACCCTTGAAGCGAAGATGCTCTCCGGCGGCAGCGGCTATGACTTGATCTTCCCCGGCGACACCGTGGCCGAACGGCTGATGCGCGCCGGCAGCCTGATGCCACTGGACCAGGCGAAGCTGACTGAAACAGCGGACATCGAACCCGGGTTACAGAAACTGCGCAGCCATTACGAGCACTCCAACAAAGCCACGGTGCCCTACACCTGGGGCACCATCGGCCTGACTTACAACGAAGAACAGATCAAAAAGCGCATGGCCGACGCACCGGTCAACAGCCTGGACATGCTGTTCAAGCCGGAACTGGCGGCGAAATTCGCCGACTGCGGGATCTCGATGATCGACTCACCGGACGAAGTGCTGGCGGTGGTGCTCAATTATCTCGGTCGCGATCCGCGCAGCGCCAAGCCTGCGGATCTGGCGGCGGCGAGTGATTTGCTGATGAAGCTGCGGCCGTACATCCGCAAGTTCCAGTCGCAACCGGTGACCGATCTGGTCAACGGCAACCTGTGCCTTTCGCTCGGTTACAGCGGCGACATGACCCAGGCGCAACGCACCTCCGACAGCGCCGGCAAACACACACGCTTCGAATATCGCGTGCCGCGTGAAGGCACCACGGTATGGATGGACACCATGGCCATTGCGGTCGACGCCAAACACCCGGACTACGCCTATGCGTTCATCAACTTCGTCATGCGCCCGCAGAACATGGCGGCGATCAGCAATTTCACCGGTTACCCGACCTCCAACGCCAAGGCGCGGGCGAGTGTCGATGCGAGCATGCGTGACAACCCGGACATCTACCTCGACGAGGCGACCTACGCTCGTTTGATCCCGGGCAAGGATATTCCCCAGGCAGACATGCGCGCACGCATGCGCACTTGGACCAAGTTCAAGACTGCCACTGGCAAATGATCCACGGCCGGCGTATTGCGCCGGCCCTCTTTTCTACAGGAAAAGCAACATGACGACTCGTCGCGATTTCATCAAACAAGCCTCGGTGGTCGCCGCTGTCAGCGCTGCGGTGACAGGCCTGGGCCTTTCGCCGGGCAAAGTCCTGGCTGCTGCGCAAGGCCGCTGGTTCATGCCCGACGAGGGCGATAAACATGAGCGCGCCTACATCGCTTTCGGCGCGCAGGATGCGATCTGGGAAGACTTCACCGAAGACGTCCAGGAAGCTCTAGGCCGCATTGCCCGCGCCATCGCCCGGTTTGAACCCGTCACCGTGTTCTGCCGCAAGAACGAGCGCAGCATCGCCGAAGAATTCTGCGGCACGCGCAATATCACTTACGTCACTGCCGGGCTGGATGACATCTGGATGCGCGACATCGGCGCCAATTTCGTCATCGACGACAAGGGTGGTCTCGGCGCGGTGGACTTCAACTTCAACGGTTGGGGTGGCAAACAGCAGCACAGTAAAGACTCGAAGATCGCTGAACTGGTCGCCGACGACGCACAAGCCACATACATCCGCACCGATCTGGTGGGCGAGGGCGGGGGCATCGAGGTCGACGGCCACGGCACCGGGATCATGACCGAGAGCAGCTGGATCAACAGCAATCGCAATCCGGACTGGAGCAAAGCTGACGTCGAAGCCGAACTGAAAGAGCGCCTCGGCCTGCGCAAAATCATCTGGCTGCCGGGCATCAAGAACAAGGACATCACCGACGCCCATGTCGATTTCTACGCACGCTTTATCAAACCCGGTGTGGTGATTGCCAACCTCGACACCGACCCTGAATCCTACGATCACAAGGTCACTTTGGCACACCTGGAAATCCTCAAGAACGCCACCGATGCTGACGGTCGCAAATTACAGATCCACACGATTTCGCCGCCGCTGAATCCACGCAAGAGCAAGTTCAACAAGAACAACCCGGACTTCGCCGCCGGCTACATCAACTACTTCGTGATCAACGGCGCGATCATCGCTCCGCAGTTCGGCGATAAAGCCGCCGACAAGAAGGCTTTCGATCTGTTGTCGCAACTGTATCCGCAGCGCGAAATCGTCCAGCTCAACATCGATGCAATCGCCGCCGGTGGTGGCGGAATTCACTGTGTGACGAGCCATCAACCACAGGCGTGATTGACTCTGACGCGGATCAAGCCAACTATCGGCGCATAACAACATGACCGATGGACCACAACTTGATCGAACGACGCCAATTCAGCGGAGGCATGAAAGGCAAAAACCTCCGCTATCTGAATGAGCAATCTGCTGACAGCACGCGCGTGACTCGCACCGGTTTCTTGCTGCTCGAGCACTTTTCACTGCCGGCCTTCACCCAGGCACTGGATACGGTGGTCACCACCAACCTGTTGCGGCCGGGGCTGTTTTCTTCACGCACGTTCGGTTTGGGAGATGGCGAGGTGATCAGTGATCTGGGCCTGGTGATCCGGCCTGATGCGCGTATTGATTCAGCCGCGTTGCAGGAACTGGATCTGCTGGTGGTGTGCGGCGGTTACCGCACCGAGTTGCGCGCCAATGACGAGTTCATTCATTTGCTCAAGGCTGCCGCAGAGCGCGGTATCAGCCTCGCCGGATTGTGGAACGGCTCGTGGTTTCTCGGCCGCGCCGGATTGCTCGATGGCTACCGCTGCGCGATCCACCCGGAACATCGTCCGGCGCTGACCGAAATCGCCAAAAGCACCCACGTCAGCAGCGAACCCTACGTGATTGATCGCGACCGGCTCACGGCCTCAAGTCCGTCCGGGGCTTTCCACATGGCGCTGGACTGGATCAAAAGCCTGCACGGCAAAGCGCTGGTCGAGGGCATCGAAGATATTCTGGCTTTCGAAGAGTCGCGCTACCGGCGCATCAAACCGGACGAGAACATCTGCGTCAGTGCGCCGCTGCGGGAAGTGGTGAAACTGATGGACGCCAACCTGGAAGAGCCGCTGGAGCTGGAACAACTGGCGGTGTACGCCGGGCGCTCGCGTCGACAGTTGGAACGTCTTTTCAAGGAACAACTGGGCACCACGCCGCAGCGCTATTACCTGGAGCTGCGCATCACCGAAGCGCGACGGTTGTTGCAGCACACCGAGCTGTCGCAAGTGGAAGTGCTGGTGGCGTGCGGTTTCGTTTCGCCGAGCCACTTCAGCAAATGCTACAGCGCGTATTTCGGCTATCGGCCGTCGAAAGAAAAACGGCTGGTCAAATAGCACCAGCCGTTTTTTTCAGGTTTGCTCAGAGGTGATCAGCATCGATCAGCGCTTTGGCAAACGCCTGCGGGTCTTCCTGCGGCAGGTTGTGGCCGATGCCACCGTTGATCAAACGGAACTGATACTTGCCGCTGAAGCGCTTGGCGTAATCCTCCGGCACTGGGTGCGGGGCACCGTTGGCGTCGCCTTCAAGGGTGATGGTCGGCACGCTGATCGACGGCGCGGTGGCGAGTTTCTGTTCCAGCGCAGCGTAGCGCGCTTCGCCCTGCACCAGACCCAGACGCCAGCGGTAGTTGAACACGGTGATGGCGACGTGATCGGGGTTCTCCAGCGCTTTGGCACTGCGCTCGAAGGTGGCGTCGTCAAACTTCCACTGCGGCGAGGCGGTCTGCCAGATCAGCTTGGCGAAATCGTGAGTATTCTTCTCGTAACCGGCGCGCCCACGCTCGGTGGCAAAGTAGAACTGATACCACCACTGTAATTCCGCCTTGGGTGGCAGCGGGTTTTGCCCGGCCGCCTGATTGCCGATCAGGTAGCCGCTGACCGAGACCAGCGCCTTCACGCGTTCCGGCCACAGCGCCGAGACGATGTCCGCCGAACGCGCGCCCCAGTCATAGCCGCCGAGCACTGCTTGCTTGATCTTCAGCGCATCCATGAAATCTATGACGTCGCTGGCCAGTGCCGCTGGCTGGCCGTTACGCAATGTGTCTTTGGCGAGGAATTGCGTATCGCCATAACCGCGCGCATACGGCATCAACACCCGATAGCCCTTGGCCGCGAGCAATGGTGCGACTTCGTCATAGCTGTGAATATCGTAGGGCCAGCCGTGCAGCAGGATCACCACCGGGCCATCGGCCGGACCGGTTTCGGCGTAGGCCACGTCGAGTACACCGGCCTTTACATGCTTGAGTGGGCCAAAAGGCGAGGGCGCGGAGTAACTGACAGCGGCAGGTTCAGCCGTTTGCGCTTGAGCAGTGGCAAGCGTGCCGGACAACGCCAACGCCAGAATCGACAAACCAAATGCGCTTGTGCGGGTGAGCAGGGCCTTCTTCATGCTGACGTCTCCTGTGCGAGCCTGTTGGCCAAGGGTGCTGAATGAACCCCTGAAACCTTGAGTGCATTGGAGCGTGCAGACGTATCCGGTCTGTGTCGAAGAAGGCTGCAGTTGCAAGTCGCTGTATCGCCAGCAGCTTCGTACACACTGCGATACACAACACTGAGTGGGAGCGAGCCTGCTCGCGAAAGCGTCGGCACATTCAATTTCAATATGCGCAGATCAAACGCCATCGCGAGCAATCTTGAATCAGGCTTTTGCCGCCATCGCCGTAACTTCCACGCGCATCCCTGCAACCGCCAGCGACGCCACGCCCACCGCCGCACGCACCGGCCACGGTTTGGCGAAGAAGCGTTGGTAGACTTCGTTGAACGCGGCGCGGTCAGCCATGTCGGTGAGGTAGATGGTCAGGTGCATGACGCGATCCATCGAACTGCCGGCGCGTTCCAGTGCGACTTTCAGCGCTTGCAGCGTGCATTCGCTCTGCTCGGTGACGCCACCCAGTTCCAGGCTGCCATCGGCCCGGGTCGGGATCTGCGTGGAGACCATGATGCCGTTGAACGTGGTGACGTCAGAGGAAATCGAATCGGCGTCCGGATCGGGGGTGAAGATGATGTCTTGATTGGCCATGGGGTTCTCTTGTTTGAGCGAGTGAAGATCGCGCCAGTTTACATATTCGTTGTCGACATGGCCCGTTCGGGCGATCGGCACCATACTTCTGCGCGTAATTGGCAAACCATCTTCTCTTCACACACGGGAGCAGGGCCATGAGCAACAAACCAACGATTGTGCTGGTACACGGGTTCTGGGGCGGCGCCGCGCATTGGGGCAAAGTCATTGTCGAACTGACGCGCAAGGGCTACACGAATATTCACGCCGTGGAGATGCCGCTGACGTCGCTGGCCGACGACGCCGAGCGCACGCGCAAAATGATCGCGCAACAGAGCGGCCCGGTGTTGTTGGTCGGGCACTCCTACGGCGGCGCGGTGATTACCGAGGCGGGCAACCAACCGAATGTCGTCGGGCTGGTGTATATCGCTGCGTTTGCGCCGGACGCCGGGGAAAGTCCCGGCGGTCTGACGCAACAACATCTGCCGGCCGCAGCGCCGAACCTTGCGCCAGACAGCGATGGTTTTCTGTGGCTCAAGGCAGACAAATTCCACCAAAGCTTTTGTCAGGACCTGACGGCGGATGAGGCTCTGGTCATGGCCGTCACTCAAAAGGCGCCGGTGGCCAGCACGTTCGGCGACACGATCAGCAATCCGGCCTGGAAGAACAAACCGTCCTGGTATCAGATCTCCACTGAAGATCACATGATTCACCCGGATAACCAGCGGCAGATGTCGGCAAGGCTGGGCGCGAAAAAGATCATCACGCTGGACGCCAGCCATGCCTCGCTGGCCTCCCGGGCTAACGAGGTGGCGGCGTTCATCGATGAGGCCGCGACGGCTGCCGTCACGCCCTGATCAGACTGGTTGCGTCGCCGCTTCTGCGGCGATAGCCGCCAGCACGCAGGGACGCGCGCCGATGCGGCGCATGTAAGCACCGAGGGCTGGCCAGTCGGCGATGTCGATGTTGAAGGTCGGCAGCCATCTGAGCACGGTAAACAGATAGGCATCGGCGACACTGAAGTTGTCGCCGATCAGCCAGTCCTGATTGGCGATTGTTTGGTTCAGATAGTCCAGGCGCTTGCACAGCTTCTTCTTGAAGATATTTTTGACCGATTCGGGAATGTCCGCGCTGAACAGCGGCGCGCTGCCGCCATGGATTTCCGTGCTGATGAAATTCAGCTGTTCCTGCAAGCGCGTGCGCGCCCAGGTTGCAGGTGCGGGCGCCAGTCGATGGCCCGGTACGAGGTCGACAAGGTATTGCAGGATCGCCGGGCCTTCCGTCAGCACTTCAGCGTTATCCAGCACCAGCGCGGCGACATAACCCTTGGGATTTATCTCGAGAAAATCACGGCCGTCGGCAGTGCGCTTGGTCTGGTTATTGACGCGAATCAGTTCGAAAGGCAGACCCAATTCTCGCAGTACGATGTGCGGGGAGAGCGAACAGGTCATCGGGGCGAAGTACAGTTTCATGGCATTTTCCTGACGGTGAAAGGGCGTCAGAATCGACTTTCAACAAGGCTTTCGCAAAGGGCATTTTGGGTGATAGCGTATGACAAAATCTCATGAGTATGAATTGTCATATGGTCGCCAGACTTCCTTCGCTAAACGGCTTGCGCGCTTTCGAATGCGCTGCGCGCCACATGAGTTTTACCCAGGCGGGCGCTGAGTTGAATGTCACGCAAACCGCTATCAGTCATCAAATTCGCAGGCTTGAAGAAGAACTTGGCGTTGTCCTGTTTCTGCGGCGCAAGGACGGCCTGACGCTGAGCGAAGCAGGGCAAGAGTATCTGCCCGGTGTGCGCGCGGCGTTTCATGAACTGCGCTACTCGACGCAAAGACTGCTCGAATCAGGCAGCCACAGCGTGTTGACCATCAGCACCTTGGTCTCGCTGGCGTCGAAGTGGTTGCTTCCGCGTTTGCCGGCCTTCCAGCAGGCATTTGCCGATATCGATGTGCGGGTCAGTGCTTCGACCGAACTGGTGGATTTTCGCCACGGTGGTATCGATGCGGCGATCCGTTATGGACGCGGCGACTGGAAGGGTTTGCGCGCGGACTGGCTGATGTCCGACGAAATTTTTCCGGTGTGCAGCCCGGCGTTGCTTGCCGGAACGCAGGCCTTGCGGACGCCGGCCGATCTGGCCGGACAGACGATGCTGCAGGTCAGCGGCATGACCGCCAACGACTGGAACACCTGGCTCGATGCTGCCGGTCAGCCGCAAGCATTGGCCAAAGGTTCACGGTTGACCTTTGACCTGGCGATGATGGCGGTGCAGGCGGCGATTGACGGGCAGGGCGTGTGCATCGGGCGCTCAAGTTATGTCGACGATGATTTGCGCGCGGGGCGGCTGGTGGCGCCCTTTGATCTGCGCCTGAAAGATGATCTGGGCTTCTATCTGGTCACGCCGCACGAAACGGCTGACTCGAAAAAGATCGTCGCTTTCCGAACCTGGCTGTTGGCGCTGCTGCAAAAAGAAGCCTCCTTTGTATAAGCGTGTATCCATCCCGTGCGCGTACACACGCGCATAACAAACCCCAGGCTCGCGACACATTCCGCCGACATGCCGCATTCAGAGTAAAGCCCTCCACACCACTACGTTTGAGAGGGCAACACCATGCGCCGTCCCCTGTTTCTGACCACCGCTGCAGTACTCGTCTCAATGATCGGTATCGCCCACGCGGCAGACGCTCAACCGAAGAGTTGGCAACAAGGCTTGAGCCGTACCGATCTGGTCCGCGAGGATCTCGGAGCGGCGGATCGCGAAGTGATTCAGGCACGGGTCGATTTCGCCCCCGGCGTGACGTCACCGAAACATGCGCACCCCGGTGTCGAGGTGGCATACGTGATCAGCGGCACTTTTGAATATCAACTGGAGGGCAGGGCGCCAGTGACGTTGCAGGCGGGGGATTCGCTGTTCATTCCTGAGGGCGTGGCGCATATCGCCAGGAATGTCGGCGCGGACAAGGGTTCGGAGCTGGCAACCTACATCGTCAGGAAAGCTGAGCCCTTGCTGATTCTCAAGCCGTAAGCGCAAGGCTCAATGCAGGGTCGCGGCCCTGCGGCTCTCGCCAATGCGGATTCGATCGAGCGCCCGGTTCAACGCGTCGAGGGCATCGAGCAGGGCTTTGGCTTCCGCTTCGCGACCCTCGCCCCAAAGGCGCTCGGCCATTTTATTCAGGGCCTGGATCGAGCGCTCGATGTCGGCGGCGCTGGCGGCTGGTTGGCTAACGGGCGGTTTTTTCGGCATACGAAGATCATTCCTGCATTGATCGGTTTGGCCCGTTTGGCGGGCCGCTGGCGCTGTGGGACAAGGACCGCACGACGGCGAGCGACGGTCCTTGGGCACGCGTTTACGCCTGATCCAGCGCCGCACTCACGCCCTGATCCTCACCCAGAAATCCACCACTCTGATGCTGCCAGAGTCGCGCGTAGATGCCGTTTTTCTCCAGCAGTTCGGCGTGAGTGCCTTGTTCGACGATGCGCCCCTCATCCATGACGATAAGCCGATCCATCGCGGCAATCGTCGACAGCCGATGAGCGATGGCGATGACGGTCTTGCCCTTCATCATTTCATCGAGGCTTTCCTGGATCGCCACTTCGACTTCCGAATCCAGAGCGCTTGTCGCTTCGTCAAGCAACAGGATCGGCGCGTTCTTGAGCATCACCCGAGCGATGGCGATGCGTTGGCGCTGGCCGCCCGACAGCTTGATGCCGCGCTCGCCGACCAGCGTGTCGTAGCCGTTGTGACCTTGTTTGTCGCTCAGTTGGCTGATGAAACCGTCGGCCTGAGCATTGGCTGCGGCGCGATGGATTTGCGCGTCGGTTGCGTCCGGCCGGCCATAGGCGATGTTGTCGCGAATCGAGCGGTGCAGCAGGGACGTATCCTGAGTGACCATGCCAATCGTGCTGCGCAGGCTGTCTTGTGTCACCTTCGCGATGTTTTGCCCGTCGATGCGAATCTCGCCGCTTTCTACGTCATAGAAGCGCAGCAGCAGGTTGATCAGCGTCGATTTGCCCGCGCCGGAGCGGCCCACCAGACCGATTTTCTCACCCGGACGAATGTTCAGGCTCAAGCTGTCGAGCACCTGGCGTTCACCGTTGTAGTTGAAACTGACGTTGTCGAAACTCACCGCGCCGCCCGATGGCACCAGCGCGGTGGCGTTCGGCGCGTCCTGCACCTTGGGGCCACGGGTGAGGGTGGCCATGCCGTCCTGAACGGTGCCGATGTTTTCGAACAGCGAGGTCATTTGCCACATGATCCAGTGCGACATGCCGTTGATGCGCAACGCCATGGCGGTAATCGCCGCGACGGCGCCCGTGCCGACTTCGCCCTGGTGCCATAGCCACAACGCATAGCCGCCGGCGCCCATGATCAACGCGACCACCAGCGCCTGATTGACGATCTCGAACTGGCTGACCAGACGCATCTGGCGAAAACCGGTCTGCTTGAAGTCCTCCATCGCCGCACGGGCGAAATGCGCTTCACGTTTGGAGTGGGAGAACAGTTTCACCGTGGTGATGTTGGTATAGGCGTCGGAAATCCGCCCGGTCATCGACGAGCGCGCATGCGCCTGCTCCTGCCCGACCTCACCCAGGCGCGGGACAAAGTACAGCATCGCTACTGCGAACAATGCGACCCAGATAATGAAAGGCAGCATCAGTTTCAGCGCGAAACCGCCGGCCAAGGCAATGATGGCGATGAAATAAACGCCGATGCCGGGGAGGATCTCGATCAGGGTAAACAGCACTTCGCGCACCGCCAATGCGGTCTGCATGACCTTGGTCGTGACCCGCCCGGAAAACTCGTCGGAGAAGAATGAAAGGCTTTGGCGCAACATCAGTCGGTGGAAATCCCAGCGCAGGCGCAGCGGCAAATTGATCGCCAATATCTG
This sequence comes from Pseudomonas sp. NPDC089741, assembly GCF_044748825.1. NCBI lineage: Bacteria > Pseudomonadati > Pseudomonadota > Gammaproteobacteria > Pseudomonadales > Pseudomonadaceae > Pseudomonas > Pseudomonas sp. NPDC089741. Next base: position 103,137 of record NZ_JBIVGT010000006.1, read on the forward strand.
GTGCTGGACCATGGTTCGCAGCGCCACCAGGCCAATGCTGGTGAGCAACACGATGCCGATCCCCCAAAGCACTCGGGTTTCCTGGCCATTCGCCTCGCCGCCGGCCTGCCATGTCGACAGCAGATCGACGACCTGGCCGAGAAACGAAAACAGCCACGCTTCATAGATCGACACGCTGGCGCTGAGCAGCGCCAGCACCAGCACATAACCGCGCGCACCGCGCATGCAGGCCCACAGAAACCGCATCAGACCGACTGGCGGAGGCGGCGCCTCGTCGGGCGGGAATGGGTCGAGCCGTTGTTCAAACACGCGAAGCATTGTGGTCTCCGAAATGATCAGGATGAGGGGATTCTGCCATTTATCGGCGGCTTTGGCTGGTTGCTGTCGAGCGCGAACACGCGTGGCGCGGCAGGATGGAGCCGGCGGCGGGCGTTAACGTCGCGCCGTCGGCATAGCGCAGGGTTATTCCAATGTACAGATCCAGCGGTGGTTGTGCCGGTACGGCGCCCGTGTGAAAGCTACATCGGCACCCAAGGTCATGCCGCGCTCTTGCAGCGCTTCGGTCAATTCTACGAGTGTCTCTGCTTCGATAGTCATCGCTGTTACCTCGTCAGATTTACTGCGTTCATGATTCTTGACCGGGTGGATGACTGGCTAATTCAATTTTTCTGGGAAAAGACACAACTGTTCCTGAGCGTGTTGCAACCTGCCGAAGCCAGTCGTGCAGTCCTTGAAAGAACACGAGAATGGCGGCGGAGGGACCCACTGAGTTGTCGGGGCGAATTGCTGGGTGGTTGAAAAAGTGGCCAAGTGCTAGCATTTGCAATCTCGTTGGAATTTACACTCTCAAGGATTTTCAAATGATCTATCTGCGCCTGCTTTTAGCTTCTGCCTTCATCGCTCTCTGCACTGGCTGTGCCTCCTCCGCACAGGTTTCCGGTATGACCGTCGCGGCCGATCAAGACAAGGCAAGCTCTTACGACGCACAGCTGAAGAAAAATGTGCGGGTTTGCGAAGTGAATGGCGGGGATACAACCAACCCTCTGTGGACTTCGGAAATCGACAGCCCTGACTTCGGCGCAGCACTCAAGCAATCGCTCGCTAACGCTGATTTGCTTGGCGACGAAAAATCAGCCACTTATGCTCTGCGGGCGAATTTGCTGCGCGTTGACCAGCCTCTGTTCGGACTGAATTTCGAGGTCACCAGCGAAGTGGAATACACGCTGGTGGAAGCCAAGACCAACAAGGTCGTTCTGCGTGAAGTCATCCGTACGCCTTTTACCGCGGGTTTCGGTGACTCCGTGATTGGCGTCAAGCGCCTGCGCCTGGCTAATGAAGGCTCTGCTCGCGTCAACATCATCGCGATGCTCAAGCGCCTCAGTGAACTGAAAATCGAGGCCAAACAGGTTGCGTTGCAGAACTAGGCATCTTCCGATGTTGAGTCAGGCGAAAGAATTTTTGCGCCTCGCATGTACGCCGGGCGGATACTGCGGCGGCTAGCAAACTGTTCACTGGGATCAGCGGCGATCGTGGGCCAATAGAAGAAAAGCCGCGTTCGCTGCCGTTGTTAGTCGAGGCTTCACCGGGGTGGGTAATAAATCATGGTCAGGATCAACAGCTCAGTCACGGCGACTACCATGCAGAAACAGACGAAACCCGTAGTGAAGACCCTCCGAGGCTTTCGGTAGCTAAAGTCGGCATTGCAAAACAGCAACAGAATGCCCAGGCAAAATTTTATCGCGCCCATCGACGAACGCTGACTCAAAGGCATCCCGCCTGCTTCTGAGCGGTTTTGCAGCCGGGGTCTTCGGAGCTACGCGGGTGTCCGTCAGAGTAGGTGTTGCAGCCGGCCAGCACGCTGATGAGCGTGAACAGCAGGAAAATCTTCTTCATGAACCTGTCCTTGTTCAGAGGGTTGAGGTTGTTGAGTGTATTTGCAAATCCTGGATAGAACAAAGCCCCGAGTGATCGGGGCTTTTTTGTAGGTGAAGTGATGGCGGCGAGGTGCGCGCAGATTTGGTATCAGGTTTCGCATCGCCCATCCGCAGCAACCTTGGACCGTCTGTCAGGTCCCATTGCAACCACGCTTAGTTGCTGCTGGTTTTTTTTGCAATGATGGTTGTGCCTTCCGTATAGCTGTAGCCATATCCATAGCTGTAGCAGGTAGAGGCTCCGGTGTCAGCCGAGCTGTATTTATCCCATTTGTAATCATATGCCCCGGAAGTGATGGGTTGGATGGCAACGACTTCGTAACCTTCAGCATTAAGCTCCGCAACGGCTGACGCTATATCCTGAGAAAGAACTTCCCCATCAATTTCACAGTCAGACCAACCGGTTTGTTGCCATTCCTTTTCTTTGACGGTCACGTCCTTCAAGCCACCAAAAAAACCCTTTTTGGTTTCTCCTGTTGGGACTTTCACAGTGACTTCTTTTCCGACTGGTTTGAATTTTGCTGGTACGTAAACAACCTTGTTCAAGGAGATCTCCTGAGTTCTAACTGATATTGGATGTTATGTGATGTTGTGTCGTGCAACGTTATCTGTTGTCCTGGCTCGCCGTTGGCTCAAAGGTGATTGCGACGAACGCGGTGTTGTTTTGGGAAAATCGCTGCACGGACGAAGGCGGAATCTGCTGTTCGCTGATGTCGCAGGCAGAACGCCGGACACTATCCAATTGCCATCATCGTGTCCACCTTAGGGGGTGGATTCAACCCTGGCAGTTCCACCACAGATCTTCACCCATCCGCGCCGCTGGTTGCCCTTGGGCGCGGAGGGGAGTGCATTCGGGTTGTGTCGGAAAAGTAACTAACTCTTCGCGACAGCGTCTACAGATCGCACAATGGAAAAAATAAGGAAGTTACGTGCTACGGAAGCTCATCTTGATTTTGGCCATAGCTCAACTCGGTGGTTGTGCTTGGCTTGGGGCCGTAACGAACCCTCCCTATGATTGCTATGACGGCGTCAAGGGTGAATATGTACTCGCGCAATTTCTCGGTCCGCTTGTGATCATCGACTTACCATTCACTTTCGTGGCTGATACGGCGTCACTGCCTTTTTGCTGGTACTGATCTGCGCCAAACGCTGGCATGAATGCGACCATTCAATAGGATGTTACGTGGTTCGAAAAACGATTCTGCTGGCCCTGAGGGACGGGAGCAGATCTGAGTTCTGCATCGGGTTTTCTGCGTGGAAGAACCCGGCGTGGCACCGTGTTACATGAAGAGTGTTTCAGGTTCGGCAGGACGCCGGGGAAGGGTGCAAACAGGTCGAGTCATGGAACGCGTCCATAAAAGTCATGGAACACATTCGTGAGGGCTGGTATTTCCGCGAACCCCAGAAACGACAAAGCCCTGAATAATCAGGGCTTTGTCGGTACCAAATATGGCGGAGGCGATGGGATTCGAACTCATGGACCTGTTACAGTCGACGGTTTTCAAGACCGTTGCCTTAAACCACTCGGCCACACCTCCGTTGCGTTGCGGGCGCCATAATACCTGAATGAAACACACTGTCAAACTCTCTGCATGGCTTGTTACAGAGCGTCTGTTATGATCTTTGCGACTGAACGTTTCAAACCAACAGGAGTGTCGCCATGCGCGAACAGGATTACGCAGTTAATAACGGCGTGCAGGCTGAGCAGCTAGAGGTTAGCCGCGTCCTGCGCAACACTTACGGCCTACTGGCTCTCACCCTTGCATTCAGCGGCGTGATGGCTTTCGTTGCCCAGCAGATGCGCGTTGGCTACCCGAATATTTTCGTGGTGCTGATCGGCTTCTACGGGTTGTTCTTCCTTACCAACAAGCTGCGTGATTCCGCGTGGGGCCTGGTGTCCGCTTTCGCGCTGACCGGTTTCATGGGGTTCCTGCTTGGCCCGATCCTCAACCGTTACCTGGGCATGCAGGGCGGCGCTGAAGTGGTCAGCTCGGCTTTCGCCATGACCGCACTGGTGTTTGGTGGTCTGTCGGCTTACGTGCTGATTACCCGCAAGGACATGAGCTTCCTCGGTGGTTTCATCACCGCCGGTTTCTTCGTCCTGCTGGGTGCAACGCTGGCGAGCTTCTTCTTCCAGATCAGCGGCCTGCAATTGGCGATCAGCGCAGGTTTCGTGCTGTTCTCGTCGGTGTGCATCCTGTTCCAGACCAGCGCCATCATCCAGGGCGGCGAGCGTAACTACATCATGGCGACCATCAGCCTGTATGTATCGATCTACAACCTGTTCATCAGCTTGTTGCAGATCTTCGGCATCATGAGCCGCGACGACTGATCGCAGTCTGTGAAATAACGAAAAACCCGCCTAGGCGGGTTTTTTGTTGTCTGTGTGAAAGTGTTGAAGCCATGCTCGCGGCTAGTTGATCACGATGCTGCCGTCAGTCTGTTGTTTGTAGACGGTGTAGGGCAGCAAAAGCGTGTCGAGTGCCCCGGACACCACGGCATCGATCAACACCACAGGAATTGCGGCGTTTTTGTAGTCGTCGGCATCCACGCCTTCGCCCAAAGGGGCATGCAAGCTGCAAAAGTCGTAGGCGAGGCCGCTGTAGATTCTTGGCACCGCCCCGCAATAACTCTTCTGCTTCTTGAGGCCGTCCACCGCGACCTGATCATCGCGCACCACGGTCTGTACCGTCCCGCAACCGCCGAGTATCACCGCCGCGAGCACTATTGCCTGAATTCTCATTACCGCCAATCCTTCGCCGGAAAAACCTCAATCTACGCCGAACGTGCAAAAAAAGCACTCACGCCATCGGCGGCAGTCGGCGCTTGACCGGGGTCTTCTTGACGATTGCGGTATTGGTTTCCGCCAAGGTGTTGAGGCGGTCGAGGAGGGTGTCCAGTTGCTCCATCGAGCGCACGTGCAGACGGGCGATAAAGCAGTCTTCGCCGGTGACCTTGTCGCACTCGGTAAACTCGGGAATCGCCATAATCTGCCGCTCCACTTCCTGCAACTGTCCCGGCAGCGGCCGCACGCGCACGATGGCCTGCAACTGGTAACCGAAGCATTTCGGGTCGATTTCGACGGTATAACCCTGAAGTACACCGCGCTCCTCCAGCCTGCGCAAACGTTCGGCCACGCTCGGCGACGACAGCCCGCTGAGCTGTGCCAGCGCCTTCAGCGAGCGCCGCGAATCTTCCATCAAGGCACTGATGAGAATCTGGTCGATATCGTCGGTCATGAGCTCACTCCGAAATTAGGCAATCGAGGGAAATTACCCGCGATAAAAAAGGCGTAAATCGAGTTTAGCCTGCTTTTTACTCTGGAGAACACCCCGCCGGGCTTGGCATAATTTTGTCAGGTTTTCGCCAACTGCTGAGGAGATTGATGATGGACAACCCAATCCGGCGCGGCTCATTTGAAATGACCGCGGCCATGCTGATTTCCGGGACGATCGGCTGGTTCGTACTGGTGTCCGGGCAACCGGTACTCGACGTGGTGTTCTGGCGCTGTGTGTTCGGCGCCGGCACCTTGCTGCTGATCTGCGCGGCCTTCGGCTTCTTGCGTCCGGGCATTCTCACGCGCACGACGTTCCTGCTGGCGGTGCTCAGCGGGGTCGCGATTGTCGGCAATTGGCTGCTGTTGTTTGCCTCTTACTCGCGGGCTTCGATTGCTATTGGCACGGCCGTGTACAACTTGCAACCGTTTATGCTGGTCGGTCTGGCGGCGCTGTTTCTTGGCGAGAAAATCACCCTGCAGAAGCTGTTCTGGCTGGCGGTTTCGTTCATCGGCATGCTGGCGATTGTCAGTGCTCACAGTACGCAGGGCGAGGGCGGCAACGACTACTTGCTGGGCATCGGCCTGGCCTTGGGCGCGGCGTTTCTCTATGCGATTGCGGCGCTGATCATCAAGCGCCTGACCGGCACGCCACCGCATTTGATCGCACTGATTCAAGTGTGCACCGGTGTACTGTTGCTGGCACCGTTCGCGCACTTTTCGGCGCTGCCGCAAGCACCCGGTGCCTGGGCCAGCCTGGTGACACTGGGCATCGTCCACACCGGCCTGATGTATGTGCTGCTGTATGGAGCGATCCAGAAACTGCCGACGGCATTGACCGGCGCGCTGTCGTTTATCTACCCGATCGCGGCGATCTTCGTCGACTGGTTTGCCTTTGGCCATCGTCTGCAAATCCTGCAATGGCTCGGGGTGGCAGCGATCCTGCTGGCGGCCGCCGGCATGCAACAGGGTTGGGGGATGAAATCCAGGGCCGGCGTGGCGGCGCGGCCCTAGATTGGCTTGAGCAGATCCTTGAACAGGTCTTTCAACCGCTGGTTACCGGCATCGACCAGATGGTTGTCATCGAAGTACAACGCCACGCCGTCCTTGGAACCCATGCAAGTACCCGCCGGGCAAAGGTACGGCGTCGGATCGATAACCGTCGCATGGCAGCGTTTGGCGGCCGCTTCAATCGTGTAGTTGGCGATCCGGTTGCGCTTTTCATACTCGCTCAACGGGATCGATATATCGGCGGTCTGCTGGAACAGGCGTTGATTCAGATTCAGGCCCTTATAGACGCTGAACGGCATTTCCGGGATCGGCCGGACGATGTACACCGGGTGGTTTTCGGCAATCGAGCAAACGGTTTTGCTGTATTCGGCGATGTAAGCATCGACAAATGCCGCGTCGCCAGCATGTGGGCTGCCCGGAAAGTGAATGCGGTAATTGTTGCTTCTGCCGGGATCGGCGTACAGCGCGGCGCGGCTGAACAGCACTACGGGAACGCCGGAGAAGTCAGTCTTCAGTACTTGCAGTTTTTCCTCGTTGAAAGCGCGACATTTGTCTTGCAGATCCTTGTCGCGCATTTCGAAGTTCAGCAACGGCGGGCAACCGCCGCGCGACCAGGACAATGCGGCTTGCGGATTGCTCATCTGCACGGCAGCAGCGGTGGATTGCGCGTGACTGTCACCGAACAAAATTACCGAGATCTTGCCGGTGCCCAGTTTGCAGTCAGCCGCTGCGAAACGATTGGGGTAGCACTCTTGCGGATAGAGTTTGCTGGTGTATTCAGGCTGCCCGAGATCGACAAAAGCCAGGCGGGCGTCGGGGTATTTCTTCACCAGCGAGGAGGTTGCGGCTGACAGACCGATGACACCAACCACCAGCGCAGCAAACTTGAACAGCGTGCGTGGCGCGGTGGTTACTCTGCTGACTTTCGATTCGACGCAGTAGTAGGAGAGCGCTCCCAGCAACAAAGAAAAAGCGATTGCACCCAGCACGTGCGGCCAACTACTCAACAGGCCGCAGAGATACAGCAGTACCACCAGCGGCCAGTGCCAGAGATAGACGGAGTAGGAAATGCTGCCGGTAAATTGCAGGATTTCATTGCGGCTAAAGAGCGACTGACGATTGCTGTAAATCACCAGCAGAGTACCGATCACCGGTAGCAAAGCGAGATAACCCGGCCAGAGGTCTTCCTCCGAGAAAAATGCCACGCTGAGTGCGATCGCCAGCAGTCCGGCACCCTCAAACAGCGCACTGTTGCGTCGGCTGAGTGCCAACGGGAAGACAAAGGCCAGGCCGCCGGCGATCATCTCCCAGGCGCGTGTGGGCAGCATGTAAAAGGCGAAAACCGGCTGGGTTATGCTCAAGTAAACCGAAGCACCGAGCGAGATTGCCGCCAGCACGATCAGGGCGATTTTGCTTGCGCGGGCGCCGAGATATTTGAACAGGCCCATCAGCAGCAAGGGGTAAAGCAGGTAGAACTGCCATTCCACCGACAGCGACCAGGTATGCAGCAACCAGTTTTCGTGCAGCGGCGCGTCGAAGTAATTGCCGTCTTTGGCAAAGAGGAAATTGGAGCTGAACAGCAGGCTGCTTTTGATCGTGCGGATCGCCTCGCGGAAATCATCCAGCGGCAGGTACACGTAGCCGAAGATCAGCAGCGCCACACACAGGGTCAGTAGCGCCGGAATGATCCGTCGGGCACGGGAGGCATAGAAGCCGAGAAGGGAGAACTTTTGTTGCTGCAGACCGCTGACAATGATCCCGGTCATCAGAAAGCCGGAGATCACGAAGAATATGTCAACGCCGACAAAACCGCCGTCAAAGCCCGGAATCCGGAAGTGAAAAAGCACCACCGCGAGGACGGCTAGCGCTCGTAAAGCATTGATATTCTTCCTGAATTGCATTTATGCGCCCATGACACGTCCACTGTGATGGCGCATTGTAATGATCCTGTCGGTTTTGTTACATGTAAATTCTCCGGCGCTGTTCAGATGTTCCAGCGCGGTGCGGTCTTCGCCAGGCGCTGGCGCATCTCGCCGATGTTCGCGGCCAGTTGCCGGGTCAACAGGCGATAGCCGTCCAGTGCGCTGTAGACCGCTGTGTCGAGGCTGGCGTCCGGCAACTCCAGCGGTCGCTCCAGTCGTTGCGAAGCGCCGGTTTTCAAGGCCCGTGCCATGCCGATCAGTTGCACACGAATCTGCCGGTGTTCAGCCTTCAGTGCGGTTTGCAGATGGGCCATGGCCTGCGGATCGTTGCTGTCCGGCCGGGTATTGCCGAGGATCTCCAGGGTGCTGATGCACATTCGCAGGTTGCGCTGTATGGCATCGAGTTCGGTCATGGAAATCTTCACTTCCTTGGACACCGATGGCATCAGCGAACGCAGTTGCACCATCACCGCACCGAGGCGGCTCATCAGTTTCAGGTGCTCATCGGCGCTCACCGCCTGGCCGCTGATGATGCGCCCGTACACCGTGGCGCAATCGCGCAAGGCGTCGGCCAGGTTGTAGCGCCACGAGTACACGGCGTACAGCGGCAGGGCGAAAGAGAAGGCCAGGGCGAGGGCGATGCCGATCAGGATGTCGACACCGCGCCACAAGCCGTCGGTGATCGGATTGTCGCCATGCCCGGCGACGATGAACACGGTGATGGCCGAGAGCAGGGCGGTGTAGCCGCCCTTGCCGATGGCGTGATAGGAGAAAAATCCGCAGACCACCGCCATCGCAAAATAGGTCAGCCATGGCATGCCGAGCCAGGCCTGCTGTGCCACCAATAACAAACCGACGCCGGCGCCGATCAGCGTGCCGGTGGCGCGTTCGGCGGCTTTCTTGCCGATGTTGCCGTGATGCTGCAAACCACCGATCACCACCAGCATGGTCACCGAAGCCCATTCACCGTGAGGCAGGTTGATGCCGGTGGTCAGCAGGATGGTCGCCAACAATCCGAGGGCAACGCGTACCGCATGAATCAGCCGCGCATGCCGGTAACGTCGATAGGGATCAAGCAACGGACGCAAGACACGGCGCAGCAAGGGCGGAAGTCGATGGGTGCTGTAAGTACTCAGTGCGGGCCTCTCGTAATCAATTCCTAGTGGAAAGGAAAAATGTAATTCATCCACGCTGACATGCGCAGAAGGATTTTGCGCATCGCGCCGATGTGATGGAAGTGCTGGCTGTACAACGCCGCCTGACCGTAAGCGCCGCCGGGCATCAGCTTGCTGTACTGGGCGAAGTCGGGATCGGTGATTTCGATGATCACCGGCACCCGTCCGGCCGGCGGCGAACCGGTATAGCCGATCAGTGTGCCGGACGGTTGTACCTGGCCTTCGGCAATCACCCCGATGACGTTCTTCACCCGACCTTCGAATACTTTGCCCGGGATGCCGTCGAACGCCACTTCCGCCTCATCGCCGACGGTCAGCCGCAACAGGCTGTTCTGGCGCATCCACGCGGCAAAATACTGACCCTCTTCGGGAATGAATACCATCGACGGGCGCAACGGCAACTTGCTCGCCATCATCCCCGGGCGCAACGAAACATGGGTGACAAAGCCTTTGCTCGGCGCGCGAACGGTGGTGTTGTCCAGTTCGAACTGGGCGTTATCCAGCTGCGCCTGCAGGTCATCGGTGCGGGCAATTGCCGCATCCAGTTCGCGTTGGGTGCCGAAATTGCGGCGGATCAGTTCGGTGATGCGATAGCGATCACCCTTGGCGGCAACCAGTTGCGCCTTGAGCGATTTCAAGCGGTTTTCGAAAGGCGTGGGATCAATGCGAAACAGCACATCGCCTTTTTCCAGCGGTTCGTTGCCGTGTACCGGCACCTCGATGACCTGGCCACTGACAATCGGAATCACCGGTACCGAGACGAAATAGGAACGCGCCACTTCAGAGTAGGGATGGTTGTAATTCATGGTGAAAATCAGCGCGCCGACCAGCGCGATCCCGCCGAGAACTGCCGTGGGCACTGTCCATTTGTTCAATGGAATGCGGAAGATCTTGAAGATCGCAACGCAGATGGCGGCATAAGTCAGAACGAGGAGAAGATCCATTGCTCAAATGCCCTCGCCAGGATGACTGGAGGGCGGCGCAGCGCTGGGCGCGCGGGCTTCGAGTTGTTCGAGGCGGGTTTGCAACTGGATCACTTGTTGTTCGAGGCGGGTGACATGGCTTTGCACCGATTTGCCATCGCCGAATCCCCAGCCGCGATCCTCTCGGTACGCCATCGCCCAGATCCACAGGAATGGCCAGAGCGCGTGCAGGGTAAACAGACTGACCCAGCCGGTGGCGTGGATCGCATCCTGATGCGGGTGGTTGCGATGAACGGCAATCTCATACGGTATGTCATGCAACACGATGATCCCGTAGAACAGCACGAGACCGACGAACACCAACAGTCCCAACGCGAAGTAATCAAGCATGATTCACCTCCCGGCATCCAGCGCAGCGCTGGGAACAGTGTAGACACTGAATGGCCGGGAGGGTCGTGGCCTTAGACCCGAAGCTGATGACTTCTCCTGCGTTTATCGCCAAGCGCTCTGCGCACAGGTCAGAAAATGTAATCGGTGGTCAGGAAGCTCGAATCGCGTCCGCGAATGATCTCGCTGATCAGCTCCTTGTTGCTGTCCTGGAATTTGGTCGCCACCAGCGTCCGGATCGAAAACACCCGCAGCGCATCGTGCACCGACAGCGTCCCTTCGGCGGAGTTTTTGCGGCCGTTGAACGGGTAAGTGTCCGGCCCGCGCTGGCACTGCGCGTTGAGATTGATCCGCCCGACCTGGTTGGCAAAGGTGTCGACCAGACGGCCGATCGCCACCGGATTGGTGCCGAAAATGCTCAACTGCTGGCCGAAGTCCGACTCCAGCACGTAGTCGATCACCGTATCGAGATGACGGTACGGCACGATCGGCACCACCGGGCCGAACTGCTCTTCCTGATAGACGCGCATCTGCGGGTTCACCGGGTACAGCACTGCCGGATAGAAGAACGATTCGCGGGATTCGCCGCCATTCGGATTGACCACTTGTGCGCCTTTGCTTTGCGCGTCTGCTACCAGACCATGCAGGTAATCGACCTTGCCCGACTCGGGCAACGGCGTCAGCGAAACGCCGCTGTCCCACGGCATGCCCGGTTTCAGTGTGGCCAGTCGAGCGTTGAATTTCTCGATGAAGCTGTCGACGACGTCTTCATGCACGAAGAGAATTTTCAGTGCGGTGCAGCGCTGACCGTTGAACGACAGCGAACCGGTCACGGCCTCGCTGACGGCGTTGTCGAGGTCGACTTCCGGCAGGACGATGCCGGGGTTTTTCGCGTCCAGACCGAGCGCGGCGCGCAAACGGTGCGGTTTCGGGTGCAGCTTCTTCAGGTCGCTGGCAGCTTTGTTGGTGCCGATGAAGGCGAAGATATCGATCTTGCCGCTGGCCATCAGCGCGCTGACGGTTTCGCGGCCGCTACCGTAGATCACGTTGATCACACCGGTGGGGAAGCTGTCGCGGAACGCTTCCAGCAACGGACGAATCAGCAGCACGCCGAGCTTGGCCGGTTTGAACACCACGGTGTTGCCCATGATCAGCGCCGGGATCAGCGTGGTGAAAGTCTCGTTCAGCGGATAGTTGTAAGGGCCCATGCACAGCGCCACACCCAAAGGCACGCGACGGATCTGCCCGAGGGTGTCCTGTTCCAGCTCGAAACGGCTGGAGCGACGGTCGAGTTCCTTGAGCGCATTGATGGTGTCGACGATGTAATCGCAGGTGCGGTCGAACTCTTTTTCCGAGTCCTTGAGGTTCTTGCCGATTTCCCACATCAACAGCTTGACCACGGCATCGCGCTGCTGGCGCATGCGCCCGAGGAAGGCTTCGACGTGCTGGATGCGTTCGGCCACGCGCATGGTCGGCCACAGGCCCTGGCCCCGGTCGTAGGCGCGCACGGCGGCGTCGAGGGCAGTGAGGGCAGTGTCGGCATCGAGCAGCGGCGTGCTGCCGAGAATCACTTGTTCGTCGCCGTTGGCGCCCGTGAGATACACCGGACTGCGCACGGTAGCGAGCGGGCCGTCCCAGCGGCGCAACTGGCCGTCGACCAGATATTCGCGTTGCTCGACCTGAGCGTCGAGGCGGTATTTTTCCGGGATGTCGCTGACAGAAGGGAACAGATTGCCAAGGATGTTTGCTGTGGTCATGTCGCTACCCCGTGTTGATGTCCGCATGCAGATCAAAAAGTCTCTACAGGTTATACGCCTGAATACGCCGAAATTTAAACCCGCAAATGTCACCCGAATGTCACGCAAAGGCGCAAAGCAGAGCGGGCCTATACACCGAACCCCTGTGTAGGAGCTGCCGCAGGCTGCGATCTTGATCGCTCCCCCGCAGAGCGTTGATCGCTCCCACGCTACGCGTGGGAATGTAGCCCGGGACGCTCTGCGTCCCATTGGAACGCGGAGCGTCCCTTGAGGCGTTCCCACGCAGAGCGTGGGAACGATCATCGGAGAGAGGGCTGGCCCCGTTTGCCCCCCTCGTTGTCCCGCAATGCCCTCAACCCGCTGAAGCCGCTGTTTTATGGTGTGCTCACAACAATAAGCGATGCCACCCTTGAGGATCGTTATGCGGGTACTCCCACTCACTTTACTGCTGGCACTGTCCACGGCGCTGTTCGGCTGCGGCGAAGACCCCAAACCCCCGGCCAGCGCCAACAGCAACGCCATGCCCAAAGACCCGGCCCTGGCGCAGATCTACGCCAACAGCTGCCAGCTCTGCCACGCCAACCCGGCCGCCAACGCGCCGCTCACCGGTGACCGCAAAGCCTGGGAGCCGCGCATCCAGCAGGGCAGCGACACACTGCTCGACCATGCCATCAACGGCTATAACGGCATGCCGCCGATGGGCCAATGCGTCGAGTGCTCGCAAGAGCAGTTCCTGCAATTGATCGGCTTCATGGCCGACCAGCCTCTCCCTCAATAAGGTGCCTGGCATGACCATGGATCTGACACGGCGTCAGTTGTTGCAACGGGCAAGCATCGTCGGCGCATTCAGCGCGTTGGCGAGCAATCCGGCATTGGGCCAATTGATGCGCGCGCCACGGCTGATCCCATGGCGCAACTGGTCGGGCGCACAGAGTTGCCTGCCAGCAGCGCGGCTGGCACCGAAGAATCTCGATGAACTGACAACTGTGATAAAGCAGGCACAAGGCAACATCCGCCCAGTCGGTTCGGCGCATTCCTTCAGCGCGCTGGTGCCTACCGACGGCACGCTGTTGTCGCTGAGCTACTTCAACGGTCTGCTCGACCACGACGCGAAAACCCTGCAAGCCGAATTCGCCGCCGGCACACCGATGTCACGCATGGGCACGCCGTTGAAAGACATCGGCCAGGCCCTGCAAAACATGGCCGACATCGATTACCAGACCCTCGCCGGGGCCATTTCGACGTCCACCCACGGCACCGGTAAAACCTTCCAGTCCTACTCGGCGCACGTCTGCGGCATGCAACTGGTGACCGCCAGTGGCGAGGTGCTCGACTGCGACAGTCAGCGCCATGCGGACGTGTTCAGCGCTGCTCGCGTATCCCTCGGCGCCCTTGGCGTGGCGACGAAAATCCGCCTGCAAAATCGCCCGGCCTATCGCCTGCGCGAGCGTCAATGGATCGCCAAGACTGAAGAATTGCTCGAAGATATCGACAAGAACACCGCTGAAAACCAGCACTGGGAAATGCTCGTCGTCACCCATTCCGACTACGCCTTGTCCATCGCCCTCAACGAAACCGACGACCCGGCGACGCCGCCAATCCCGCCCGAAGAGGAGGGCGGCAACGAGTTCGTCACCCTCATCGAAAAGATCGACAAGTACGGCAGCGACTTCCCCGAGCTGCGCCGCACGATGCTCAACAGCCTGCGCCATCTGGCGAGTTTCGATGACCGCGTCGGCGACTCGTTCGACATCTACGCCAACGTGCGCACCGTGCGCTTCAACGAGATGGAATATTCAGTGCCGGCCGAACACGGCCCGGCCTGCCTGCGCGAGATTCTCAAGCTGATTCAGGACAAGGACCTGCGCACCTGGTTTCCCATCGAGTACCGCTACGTCAAAGCCGATGACATTCCATTGAGCATGTTCGAGGGGCGCGACAGCTGTTCGATCTCGGTGCACCAGCATTACCAGATGGATCATCACAACTTCTTTGCCGCCGTCGAGCCGATCTTCTGGAAGTACAACGGCCGGCCGCACTGGGGCAAGTTGCACACGCTCAACGCGAAGAGTCTGCAGCCGCTGTATCCGCGCTGGCGCGAGTTTGTCGAGGTGCGCCAGGCGCTTGATCCGAGCGGGCGCTTTCTCAACGCGCATCTGTCGTCGATTCTGGGGGTGAGCTGATGGCGGTCAATCGACGTAATTTCCTCCTCGGTACATTCGGTGCAGGCGTGTTGCTGGTGGGTGCCGGGGCGTGGCTGCGGCCGGGTGATCGTGGCGGGCCGTATACCGAGTATTTCCGTGCTTTGAACAAGGAGCTGAAGGACAAAGGCCCGATGCGCCCGGTACTGTTGATCGATCTGAATCGTCTCGATCACAACATCGATGTGGTGATGCAGTCGGTCAAGCGCGGCGGCAAGCAACTGCGCCTGGTGGAGAAGTCGCTGCCGTCACCGGGACTGTTGAGCTACATCGCCCAACGTGCCGGGACGCAAAAATTGATGTCGTTCCATCAGCCGTTTCTCAATCACGATGCTGTCACGTTCCCCCAGTCTGACATTCTGCTCGGCAAGCCGTTGCCGGTGCGTTCGGCAGAGCTGTTTTATCAATCCCACAAAGGCCCGTTCGATCCCGCGAAGCAACTGCAATGGTTGCTCGACGGCCCCGAACGTTTGCAGCAATACCTGCAACTCGCGCAGGGCCTGGGTACGCGGATGCGCATCAACATCGAACTGGATGTCGGCCTGCATCGCGGCGGCGTCAGTGATTTGAATGTGCTGGGGCAGATGCTCACGCTGATCAGCGCCAATGCGCAGCATCTGGAGTTTGCCGGGTTCATGGGCTACGACCCGTTCGTGGGCATGGGCGTGCCGGGGATTCTCGGTTCGCCTGAAGAGCTGTTCGCCAAGGTCATGCTGATTTATCAGCGCTGCGTGGATTTCACCCGGCAGCAGTTTCCGGGGTTGTGGCACGACGGCTTGTGCCTGAACACCGCCGGCAGCCCGAGTTACCGCATTCATGAAAATGAAAAGCTCAGCACCGAGGTGTCGGTGGGCACGGCGATGCTCAAGCCGACGCACTATGATTTGCCGTCGCTGGTCGAGCACGAACCGGCGGTTTACATCGCCACGCCAGTGCTGAAAAGCACCGGTGCGGTGAACATCCCGGCGC
Organism: Pseudomonas sp. NPDC089741; assembly: GCF_044748825.1. NCBI lineage: Bacteria > Pseudomonadati > Pseudomonadota > Gammaproteobacteria > Pseudomonadales > Pseudomonadaceae > Pseudomonas > Pseudomonas sp. NPDC089741. The sequence continues at coordinate 118,687 of NZ_JBIVGT010000006.1, forward strand.
TGGACGACAAGTCCAGGCTGTTTTCGTGGTGGGACACCAACCAGCGCCAGACCTTTTTCATCTATGGCGGCAACTGGATGGCCGAGTTCGAATCGCCGTCCGGTTTGCAGAGCAATAGCGTGTATGGCCGCAGCTCCAATCAGGAGATGGTCAACGGCTCGAATGCCGTGGGCCTGACCGTTGAGGATCAAGTGTTCCTGCGCCCTACCCAGACCGAAGCGGTGTTGTTGCAATTCGGCGACCTGCTGGCGGTGCGCGGCGGCAAAATCGTCGACACCTGGCCCGTCTACACCTGACCCAAAATCCCCACAAATCCCCTGTAGGAGTGAGCCTGCTCGCGATAGCGGTGTGTCAGCAAAATAAATATCAACTGACAGGACGCTATCGCGAGCAGGCTCACTCCTACATTTGATTTGTGTACACCTGTCGCTATGCACCAACCCTACCCTCCGTAATGAAGCTTTTATGACAAAAGTTCGGTAGCACATCGCCAGTCCGGTCATGCCTATGTAACGCGCTTGAGGGGCCCAACGGGGCGCTTTTCACAAGCCGAGGCGGGACGCCGGGAGTGAGGCAATGGGGACTATGGAACGCTACTCGAAAGTGGGCATGCAGGAACGCGATCAACGCCTGTCGAAGATCGTCGAAGCCGCGCGCAAGAAGCCGGTTTCGGTGTATCGCTACGGCGCGCCGTGGGTCTGGATCGTCTCGCAGGATGATTGGCAGGGCGCCTTGAAAGAGGTTTCCAGCTACATTCCGCCAGGCCATTCGCTGGTGCTGCTGCGCCCGCAGATCGATGATTTGCTCGACGCACACAAAGGCCTCATGCATGACCTCAATGCCGAGCCCGGCATGCTCATTCCCGCGCAAACGGTCATGCACATCCTGCTCCTGCAACTGCTGTATTCGGTGCCCAGCGAACAGCAGCTTTACGAACAGCTCAACTACAACCTGCTGTTCCGCTGGTTCGTCGGCCTCGGTCTGAACCAGAAAGTCTGGAGCTTCAACGTCCTCAGTCGCGACATCGCCACGCTGCTCAACAACCCGCGTGCGGTGCTGCTCATTCAAAAAATCATCGGCGAAGTGTTTTGCGGCGCGTTGCTGCAAATGCCCGAGTTCTCGCTGAACTTCGCGCTCTTGCACACGTGGCTGGGCAAGCACGCCTGTGCCTCGACAGCCAGCAATTGACGCCATACACGCGGCGTTCGAAACGCCAACAGGTCATCGCGAATTCAGGGGGTAGTGTGGAACCGATTTTCAAGTCACGGCTGGCGCTGTGGGGCTGGCTGCTGGTGACGGCGGGCGCGCAGCCGGCGTTGGCCGAAGAGGTCGCTGAAAAAGCGGCGGCGCAGCGTCTGGTCGACGTCAACGAATACTTCGTGCGCGGCAACACCGTGCTCGATGCGCGCGCCATTGAAGAAGCGGTGTACCCGTTCCTCGGCCCGCAGAAAGCCCTCACGGATATCGAAGGGGCGCGCGACGCGTTGCAAAAAGTTTATCAAGAGCGCGGCTATCAATCGGTGTTCGTCGAGTTGCCCGAGCAAGCGGTTGCCGACGGCATCGTCTACCTGCAAGTCAGCGAAACCAAGGTCGGCCGGGTCCGTGTGGTCGGCGCCAAACACTATTCGCCGCTGGACATCCGCGACAACGTCCCGGCACTGAAAGAAGGCGAGGTGCCGGACTTCGCCAAGGTCCAGGGCGAGCTGGCGCAACTGAACAAGACCCCGGGTCGGCAAGTCATGCCGCTGGTGCGCGAAGGCCAGCGCCCCGGCACCATGGACGTCGATCTGCAGGTCGAAGACCAGAACCCGTGGACCGCCAGCGTCGGACTCAACAACGATTACAGCGCCGACACGGAAAAGCTGCGCACCGTCACCAGCCTCGGCTACAACAACCTCTGGCAGCTCGGCCACAGCGTCAACCTGACGTTCTTCACCGCGCCGCAGGACACCGACAACGCCAAGGTCTGGTCGGGTTCCTACACCGCGCCGCTGACCGATCGCTGGAGTGTGCAGTTCTCCGGTTACCAGTCCGACAGCAACGTCGCCACCATCGGCGGCAGCAACGTGCTCGGCAAGGGCCATTCCTATGGCGTCTCGGCGATTTATACGTTGCCCTCCAGCGGCAACTGGTCGAACTCGCTGTCGGCCGGCATCGACTTCAAGGACTTCGACGAACGCCTGACCCTGTCCGGCGAGAGCGACAAAGTCCCGCTGCAATACGCGCCATTCACCTTCGCCTACAACGGCTATCGCTACACCGAGAAAAGCCAGCTCGGCCTCGGCCTGAGCCTGGTCGCCGCCACCCGCAGCATCTTCGGCTACGGCAGTTCCGACGAAGACTTCGACTACAAACGCTACCGCGCCAAGCCGAGTTTTGCCGTGGTCAAGGGCGACAGCAATTACACCTGGACCTTCGACAGCGACTGGCAGAGCGCAAGCAAAGCCGCGTTTCAGTTGGCGTCGGGGCCACTGGTTTCCAACGAACAATTCTCTGCCGGCGGCGCCACCTCGGTGCGCGGCTACCTGGCTGCCGAACGCACCGGTGATGACGGCGTGTTGCTCAGCCAGGAAGTGCGCACGCCATCGCTGGCCAAGTACGCCGGCACGTGGATGCAGGACTGGCGCTTCTACGCCTTTGCCGAGGGCGCGCAGTTGTATCTGCGCGACGAACTGCCGGACCAGGACGCCAGTTATGCCCTGGCCAGCGTCGGCCTCGGCACCCGCGCCAGCCTGAGCAAATGGCTGTCCGGCAGCCTCGACTGGGGCTACCCGCTACTCGAAGGGCCGAACACCTCGAAACAGGAATCGCGCCTGCACTTCAACCTTCAAGCCACTTTCTGACAAGGAGCACGTTCATGCAGCGCCTCTTCCTTTCGTTGTTGATCTGCCTGGGCTTCGTGCTCCCGGCCACGGCTCAGGCCTGGTGGCAGGACGACTGGCATTACCGCAAACAGATCGCCGTCGACACCACGCCACAAGGCGCGGCGATCAATCAGGCCCTCGGCCGCACCGCGCTGCTGGTGCGCCTGCACACCGGCAACTTCACCTTTGACGGCGTGAAGGAGGATGGTTCGGATCTGCGCTTTGTCGCCGCCGACGACAAGACCGTGCTCAACCACCAGATCGAAAGCTTCGACGCGCTGATGGGCATGGCGCTGATCTGGGTCGATGTGCCGAATGTCGAGGGCGGTCAGCGCCAGGACATCTGGATGTACTACGGTAATCAAAAGGCCCCGGCGACCGGCAACGGCCAACTGACCTTCGACCCGAATTACACCGCGCTGTATCACTTCGAGGGCGCCACCGGCACCCCGGCCAAAGACACCACCGCCTACGGCAACACCGCGCAAAGTGCGACCGGCGCGGCGATTGACGGTGTAGTAGGGCGCGCCTTGCAGTTCAGCGGCCAGCCGTTGTTGCTGCCAGCCAGTCCTTCGTTGCAGCACAACGCCGGCAGTGCGTTCACCTTCAGTGCCTGGTTGCGTCTGGACCAGGCCAATGGCGAGCAACTGATTCTCGCCCGTCGTGAGGGCGCCAACAGCCTGCTGATCGGTGCCAACCAAGGCGTGCCGTTTGTGGAGATCGATGGCCAACGCGCCGTCGCCACGCAAGCGCTGAATCCGGGCCAATGGCAACACGTCGCACTGACCGCTGAAGGCGCCAAAGTCACCCTTTACATCAATGGCCGTGAAGGCGCGACTCTCGCTCAGGCGATGCCGGCTTTCAACTCGGTGATGGCCATCGGCGCCGACCTGCACGAAGGTCCATTCCAGCCGTTCGTAGGCGCCATCGATGAACTGCGCCTGTCGAAAGTCGCCCGTCCGGCGCCGCTGTTGCTGGCCGACGCGACCTCGCAGGGCGCCGAGTCGAAGCTGGTGGCTTACGGTGTCGATGAAGAACAGTCCGGGTTCGGTTTCGGCAGCCTCGGCTTCCTGCTCAACGCCGTGCCGATCGACGCCTGGGTGATCATCGCCGTGCTGGTGCTGATGATGTTTCAGTCGTGGATCATCATGCTGCGCAAGAACCGCACCCTCAGCCGCGTATCTGCCGCCAACGAAGACTTCCGCGTGCAGTTCGCCAAGGTCGGCACGCGTCTGGAGATGTTCGCCGACGACGCGCAACTCGCTCAGCGCCTGCAGCATTCGTCGCTGTGGCGCCTGTATCTGGTGGCGGTCAAAGAGATTCGCACCCGGCGTGAGCAGGGCGCCGATACCTCGTCGGTTTCCGCAGCGACTATCGAAGCGATCCGCTGCTCGATGGACGGCGTGCGCACCCGCGAAAACCAGCAGCTCAGCTCGAAGCTCTCGACCCTGTCCAACGCCATCGCCGGCGGCCCGTACATCGGCCTGCTCGGCACGGTGCTGGGGATCATGGTGGTGTTCCTCGGTACGGCGATGGCCGGCGACGTCAACATCAACGCCATCGCACCCGGTATGGCCGCCGCTTTGCTGGCCACGGCGATGGGTCTGTTCGTCGCGATCCCGGCGCTGTTTGGCTACAACCGCCTGATCACCCGCAACAAGGAAGTCAGCGCCGACATGCGCGTGTTCGTCGACGAGTTCATCACCCGTCTGGCGGAGATGCACGGCGAGAGCCAGTTCAGTGAGGCGTCGCATCGCGGCCATCACGCCAACCACTCCGTACCGGCCTGAGGAGCATTGACATGGCGTCTGTAAATGCCTCCCACGACGATGACGAAGATGCTGCGGTGGACAGCATCAACATCACCCCGCTGGTCGACGTGCTGATGGTGGTGTTGGTGATGTTCATCCTCACCGCGACCGCGCAGGTCTCCGGGATCCAGATCAACCTGCCCAAGGCCAGCGCCTCCGTTTCGCTGTCCGAGGCCAAGACCAAGGCAATTTCGGTCAACGACGGCGGCCAGGTGTTCCTCGACGCTTATCCGGTGACCCTGGCCGAGCTGGAAGAGCGCCTGCGCATCGAGAAGGCGCAGAGTCCGGACTTCCCGGTGATCGTGCGCGGCGACGCGACGGTGCAATACCAGAAAGTCATCGAAGTGCTGGATCTGTTGCGCCGGCTCGAACTGTCCCAGGTCGGTCTCGTCACCGGCAAACCGAGTCAGGGCTGAGTCATGACCGCACAACTCCCGATCGAGCCGTTGCCGGTGAAAAAGCCCGCGCTGCGTTATGCCAAGTGGGGCGCCGGATTACTGATCGGCGCGCTCGCCGCGTGGTTTCTGTGGCAGTGGGCCAACGACATGAGCGGCATCCGCCGCGAAGCGCCGAAGGTGCCGACGATCATTCCGTTGCCGCCACCGCCACCTCCGCCGCCGGAGAAACCGCCGGAGCCTGAGACCCCGGTGGAAGAAAAAGTCGTCGAGCCGGAGCCAACGCCGGAGCCGCAAGAGGTCAAGCCCGAGGAAGAAGCACCGCCATCACCGGCGGACGATCTGGCCAACCCGATGCAAATGGACGGTGACGCACAGTCTGGCAGCGACGCTTTCAACATCGGCGCGGGTAAGGGCGGCGGTATGGCTGGCACTGGCGGCGGACGTTTGGGCACGGGGACGTACAGCCAGTTTCTGGCGTTCACCTTCCAGCGCTTGCTGCGTGAGAACCCTGAGCTGCGCAACCTCGCGTTCTCGTTGCAGGCCGATGTCTGGCTGAGCAGCGTCGGCGAAATCACCCGGGTCGAGCTGATCAAGTCCAGCGGCAACCCCGACATCGATACGCAAGTGCTGGCCGCGCTGCGCGGTGCGCCGGCCCTCAGCGAACGGCCTCCGGCCTCTATCACTTTGCCTGTGCGCCTGTCCCTGCAAGGGCGGCGTCCGGGTTAACCGAATATTTATTGCCAAGCCTTCAAGCTTTGCCAAAAGGAGTTGTGTGCAGATGATTTCCAACGTGAATCGATTGTCCCTGGCGGTCGGCATGGTCGTTGCGACCCTGGTCGGTCAGGCCGTGGCAGCGCCTGCGCCCGCGCCTTCGGAGAACGCCACGATCAATCTGATCCGCTTGCTGGTCGAGCAGGGCATTTTGAAACAGGACAAGGCCGACGCATTGATTGCCCAGGCGCAAAACGAAGCCGCCCAGGCCAAGCAGGCTGCGGCGTCCACCGCTGTTGCGGCCGGGCCAGTGGCGGCGCCGGGTGATGTGCGAGTGCAATACGTGCCGGCAGCGGTGCGCGACCAGATCCGCGATCAGGTCAAAGCCGAAGTCATGGCCACCGCCAAACAGGAAAACTGGGCCGCGCCCAACACCTTCCCGGACTGGGCCTCGCGCATCAGTTTTGATGGCGACATTCGTCTGCGTGATGAATCGCGCTACTACTCGGATACCAACAGCAACGAAATCGTCGACTTCGCCAAGCTCAACAACAACGGCCCGTACGACGTAAACCCCAACAGCAGCACCAGCCTGCCGCCGCTGCTCAACACCCGCGAAGACCGCACCAATCAGTTCCGCATTCGCGCACGCCTGGGCATGAAAGCGGTGATTACACCGGAATGGACCGCCGGTATTCGCATCGGCACCGGCTCGGACAACAACCCGGTATCCACCACACAAAGCCTCGGCGGCGGTTTCGCCAAGAAGGACATCTGGCTTGATCAGGGTTACCTGAACTGGAAGCCGACGGATGAGTTGACCCTGACCGGCGGGCGCTTCGCCAACCCGTTCATGTCCACCGACATGCTCTATTCCAACGACTTGAATTTCGACGGCGTGGCGGCGATCTTCGACCACAAGCTCAACCGCGATTGGGGTGTGTTCGGTACTGTCGGCGCGTTCCCGGTGGATTACACCAACGACACCACCAGCAGCAACGGCTTCGACAAGGAAGAGAGCGACAACAAGTGGTTGTACGGCGCGCAAGTCGGCGCCAAGTGGGCGATCAACAGCAACAACCGCCTGAAGGGCGCACTGGCTTACTACCGTTTCGATGACATTCAGGGCGAACGCTCCAGCCCTTGCGAACCGTGGGCCGGCGCGCCGGGTTGCGACAGCGACGGCACCCGCGCGGCGTTCATGCAGAAGGGCAACAGCGTGTTCCTGCTGCGCGACATCACCCCGAACCCGCTCAACCCGAGCACCACGCCACAGCCGCAATTCGTTGGCCTGGCCTCCGAGTTCAACCTGCTGGATCTGAACGTGGTGTGGGACGCCGACTTGCCGGAAGATTTCAAGTTGCGCAGCCAGGGCAACTACATCCACAACCTCAGCTACGACGAAGGCGAGATGCGCAAGCGTTCTGCCGGGCAGATCGTCAACAACCTCGACAGCAACGGCAACATCGAAAGCGGTGCCAATGCATGGATGGTGCAGTTCACCCTCGGCAGCGCGCTGGAGCTGAAGAAGCAGGGCGACTGGAACCTGTTCGCCGGCTACAAATACATCCAGCCGGATGCCTTGCCGGACGGCTTCAACGACTCCTCGTTCCACCTCGGCGGCACCAACGCCAAGGGCTACTTCATTGGCGGCAACTACGGTCTGGCGAAGAACGTTTACGCGACGGGTCGCTGGTTGAGCACCGAAGCGGTGTACGGCGCGCCGTTCGACATCGACGTCTTGCAGCTTGAGATCAACACGCGCTTCTAAGGCGCCGGGAGAGGGTTATGAAAACGCGTTTGTTGGGGCTGGGCCTGGGTTTGTTGATCGCCACCGGGGCGAATGCCGAAGGCATGGAAGAGCGCTTGCGCACCCAGTTGCGCAGCACCGCCCAGCAGTTGCAGGCACTGCAAAGCCAGCAGGCCCAGGCCAGCGCTGCACAACTGGCGGCGCAGAACGAGGTCAAGGTGGCGCAGGCGCAAATCAAGCAATTGAGCGCTGAACTGGCCAAGGCCAAAGGCCTCGCCGAGCAGCTTTCCGGGCAGCAACAGAGCCTGCACAGCCAGGCCCAGGCGCGAGTGGCGGCCAGCGCCGAGCAGACCGGCAAGTTCAAGAAAGCCTATGACGACTTGCTGGTGTTGGCCCGTGCCAAAGAGGCAGAACGGTCTAAGCTTCAAGCGCAATTGACTGAACGTGACACACAAGTGCAGCAATGTTCAGTCAAGAATCAGCAGATGTACGGCGTCGCCAAACAGATCCTCACCGCCTACGAAAACATCGATGTGGCCGAGGTGATGAAGATCCGCCAGCCCTTCGCGGGCAGCGCCCGGGTCAAGTTCGATGAACTGGCCCAGGGGTTCGGCGATGACCTTTACAAGACTCAATTCGACGCGCCCCAAGCTGCGCTCTCGCACTGATAGACAAGGAAGAAGTAATGACTCAATTGATCTCCCACGTATCGCCAAAATCCCTGACCGAAGTCCTGCAAGCCGCCGGTTATCGCGTTAACGAAACCGAGCAGAACGGCATCGTCCAGCTGCTCAGCGCCAGCCAGGGCATTGGTTACGCCGTGCGTTTCGGCAATGCGGCGGTGGAGCAGGGCAGCTACGTCGACTTCACCTTCAGCTGTGCGCTGCGCGTGCAGGGTGAGTTGCCGCAGGGTGTGGCCGAGCAGTGGAACGCCACGCGGCGTTTCGCGCGGTTGTCGTTGCAGGGCGAGTTTCTGGTGATGGAAATGGACGTGGTGGTGGCCGCCGGTGTGAGCAACGATCACCTGCGCGGCAATCTGGAATTGTGGGATCGCCTGTTGCAGGAATTCATCGTTTATCTGCGTGATTTCACCCAGGCCGGTGCAGCGCAAACCGCGAAAGTCGCGGTGGCCGAAGAAGAGGAAGTCGCGCTGTGAAAAAGCCTGCCATGGTGATCAGCGCCGCTGCGGTGGCGCTGTTGGTGGTGGCCGTGGCGCTGGTGGTGCGACCGGGCAATGACCCGGTCGCCGCCCAGCAATCGTCGCCGCTGGCGGCGGTTGCCGGCGGGCCGGCGCTGGCACGGTTGGGCAATCAGCAGGTGACGCCGGAGGAGTTGCAGGCGTTGCTCGCAACGGTTCCAGCCGAGACCCGCGAACAATTGCGCGGTAATCGCCAAGCGCTGGAGCGCTGGATCCGTACCCGTCTGGCCGAGAAAGCGGTGCTGGAGCAGGCCGATGCGCAAGGCTGGGCGCAGCGCCCGGACGTGGCGCGGCAAACGCGTGCAGCGAGCGAGCAGATCGTCTTTCGCGATTATTTGCGTTCGGTCAGCGAGGTGCCGGCGGAGTACCCGAGTGCCGCCGAGTTGCAGCAGGCGTATGACGCCGGCAAAGCGAACTGGCAGACCCCGGCGCTGTATCGGGTCAGTCAGATTTTCCTCGGCGTGAGTGATCCTCAGGCTGTTGAAGCGGTGCGCAAACAGGCTGCCGAATTGAGCAAAAAAGCTCAGGCGACGCCGGCGGAATTTGCTGCACTGGCGACTCAATATTCGCAGGATCGCGTCACTGCTGAACGCGGCGGTGATAGTGGGCTGCAACCTTTGCAGCAATTGGTGCCGGAAGTGCGTGGCGCCGTGGCACGGCTCAAGGTCGGTGCGGTTTCCGATCCGCTGCAAAGTGCTGCCGGTTTCCACGTGATCAAACTCACCGAGCAACAACCGGCGCGCACTGCGACCCTCGATGAACTGCGCGATCAACTGACCCAGGCCTTGCGTGCGCAACGTCAGGAGCAAATCGCCCAGGCCTACCTGGACGGCATGCTCAACACCGCAACGCTGAGCATTGATGGTGCTGAACTGAACAAAGTCCTCGGCAACTGACACACATTGCCCCCTGTAGGAGTGAGCCTGCTCGCGATAGCGGCCTGTCAATTGACATTGACTTACCTGACCCACCGCTATCGCGAGCAGGCTCACTCCTACAGGGGAGCTGCGTAACGACAAATACAAAGATCGACAGGGAGTCATCGATGTCATTCACCGAACCCGCAGGACGACAGGGCAGCGCCGAGTATCGCTGGGCGCAGGACAAGGGCGATTCCTGGCTGATACAGGCTGCCGCGATCGATGGCGATATTGCGCAGTATTTTCTGGTCAGCGCCCGCTGTGGCTGTTTCATGCAGGCGGCGCGTAGCCTCAATGTGCGTTCGACCCTGCTGCGCAAACAGCTGGCGCAACTTGAGCAGGAACTCGAGCATTCACTGTTCAGCTTTCAAGGCAGCGCCTTGAGCCTTACCCGTGAAGGCCAACAACTGCAGGCCAAACTCGTCGCGCTGGCCAACGAACGCAAACTGCCGGTGATCGAACAACCCTTGATTCGCCTCGCCGTCGCCGAGTCGATCCTGCACGACATCCTCGGCCGCGACCTCATCGCACTGCTGCGCCGCAACGCCAGCGTGCGCCTGGAAATCATCGCGCTGGACAGCGAACTGTCGCTGCGTGCAGTGAGTGCCGACATCGTCCTGTGGCTAGCCCACGGCGATACGCCTTACCCCGGGCCGACGTTCGCCATTGGCAAACCGCAGCGCCTGGCGAAGCTTGATTACCTGCCACACATCGCCAAGCGCTACTCCCGCGTCACCGCACGCCCGGACACCCCCGACGACCTCGCTGACTTCATGCTGGTGCAATGGCAGCACGACCGGCAGATCGACAGCTTCCGGCCGTGGAATGAATTGGTCGAACAGCGTCTGGCCGGGGTGGTGCAGATGCAGTCCTACGAATTGATGCTGGAGATGATCCGCTGCAGCGCCTGCATCGGGTTGTTGCCGGCTTACATGAGCCGCTTCGATCGGGGCCTGATCGCGCTGCCGGGGCTGTTCGCTGAACCGATGCAATTGCAGGCCTGGCTGGCGGTGAATGCCGAATCGCAAGAGATCGCCGAAGTGCAAACCCTGCTGGACCTCATCCACCACACCTTCAACGAACGCCACGAATGGTTCGAATAACCACCCCTGTAGGAGCTGCCGCAGGCTGCGATCTTTTGATCTGTTTTTTCTAAAATTAATAATCAAGATCAAGATCAAAAGATCGCAGCCTGCGGCAGCTCCTACCGTTTGTATGTGTTGAGGTGGGCGGTTTAGAGTGGACGGCCACACATCGATCCAGGAAGGATCAGCCATGCCTGAGCACAACCCCGCCATTCACCTCGAACGCTTCAACGAATCGCACATCGAGGGCATCACCGCGCTCTACAACGATCCGGCCGTGGCACGGCAGGTGTTGCAGATGCCGTTCCAGTCCACCGAGGTCTGGCGGCAACGCCTGCTGGCAGACAATGAACGCGCGGTGAAACTGGTGGCGCTGCATCAGGGCGTGGTGATCGGCAATCTCGGCCTCGAAGCCCACTCGCGGATGCGCCGGGCGCACGCCGGCAGTTTCGGCATGGCGGTCGCGGTGGCGTGGCAGGGCAAGGGTGTCGGTTCGACGTTGCTGGCCGCCGCCCTCGACGTCGCCGACAACTGGATGAATCTGCACCGTGTCGAACTCACGGTCTATGCCGATAACGAAGCGGCGATCGGTCTCTATCAGAAATTCGGCTTCGAAACCGAAGGCCTGTTCCGCGACTACGCCGTGCGCGACGGGCACTGGGTCGACACCCTGAGCATGGCCCGCCTGCGCACTCGTGCGAAAACCTGAGTCAGTCGCCGAGCGCGAACGCCACCGCCGACTGCGCATGCAGCTCGGTGGTGTCGAGCAGGGGCAGGGCGCTGTGTTCAGGTTTGATCAGCATGCCGATTTCGGTGCAGCCGAGGATGATTGCCTGGGCGCCACGCGCGGTCAGCGATTCGATCACCCGCTGATAGATTTGCCGCGACGGTTCACTGATCACACCGACACAGAGTTCGTCGTAGATGATCCGGTGCACCTCTTTGCGCTCGGCTTCGTCCGGCACCAGTACCGTCAAACCCTGAGCGATCAGGCGTTGCTTGAGGAAATCCTGCTCCATGGTGAACGCCGTGCCAAGCAGGCCTACGGTGCGCGCGTCAATGGCCAGCGCGGCGTGTGCAGCCGGTTCGGCAATGTGCAGGAATGGGATACTGATCGCCGCCTGAATCTGCTCCGCCACCTTGTGCATGGTGTTGGTACACAGCACCACACACTCCGCACCGCCGGCTTCAAGGCTGCGCGCGGCCTTCACCAGAATCGCCGCCGCATCATCCCAACGCCCGGCGTGCTGAGCCTGTTCGACCGGGCCGAAGTCGACGTTGTACATGAGCATCTGCGCTGAGCGCAGCGGGCCGAGACGATCCCGGACCTGTTGGTTGATCAGGCGATAATATTCGGCGCTGGACTCCCAGCTCATGCCGCCGATAAGGCCGATGGTGCGCATTGGATTTCCTCTGGCAAATGTCGGTGTCGAACGTTCAGCTCTGCCCGCAGTTTCCTTCTGTTCGCGGTGCGATGCCAGCGGCCACTGACTGTACCGTCGATCTTTCACTCAGGTGTGCTGCTTCAGCGCGATTCGCAGCTTAAACGTACGCCGTGACCGGGATCTGCCACTATTACGCTTCGCAGGTCCTTTACGAGGAACACCGCAATGAACGACGTACAGCAACTGGGCGAGATGCTTCGTCACTATGCCGAAAGTGAAGCGCACAAGAAGCAACTGTTCGAAACGCAATCCGCGGCATGGGCCACACGGATTACCGCGCTGTTCGGGGAGATTCAGCAATGGCTGGAACCGGTGCAGGCACCGAATCTGCTGGAGGTGAGCCGCGAGGCGTATGTTGCGTTCGGGCCGAGTACGCCGGTGGAAACTTCGACCTTCAAAACAGAAAAGCTGAGCATTGTGATTGCCGGCAAACCGGTGGAGTTCGTGCCGGATGTGATGGGCAGCGCGGGGCAGATCTCCCTGGCGGTGATGGGCCTGACGGCAGCGCGCTATGGCAGCATTTCACTGGTCGGCCTGCCAAATGGCGAGTGGCAGTGGCGCAAGACCAATGGCCTGAAGGATCCGGATACATTTGCCTTTGATGCGAACTTTCTGGCGCAGCAGTTGCAGAGTTTGATTCCGCGCGAGCGCGGTTAAGATCAAGAGCTTACCCCCTCACCCCAACCCTCCCCCCAGGGGGGAGAGGGGGAAAGGGAGCCGATTGGGGGATGGCCAAAACTTGAATTCGACTTGATATTTCAGGTCGGTGTAACTCGAATGATCAACTCGCTCAGTTCCCTCTTCCCTCCGCGGACGATGGGGAAAGGGAGCCGATCTTCATTGGTTTTGAGATTGCATTCACCTTGGATATTTCAGGTCGGTGTAACTCGAATAATCAACTCGCTCAGTTCCCTCTCCCTCTGGGAGAGGGCTAGGGTGAGGGCAGCCCACCTGACACGCCTCACATCTCCAGATTGATCCAGCCCGGCTTCGCCACCTCCGGCGCCACCGCTTTCACCGGTTTACCCGTGGCCAGCTCAACCCGCCGTGCCACCTCCGGGTCATCGGCAAACGGCACCATGCTCGCCTCATCGAGGCTGTCCGCCGTCTCGCGCCGCAAGCAGTACTCGACCGCCAGCCACAGAAACACCACGCCCAGCACATTGAAAAAAATATCCGTCACGTCCGGCTCCCTGCCTCAGGCGATCTGCGCTTCACGGTGGGCCAGCGCCACGTCGGCAACCCGCACCGTGCGCCAGACGTTGTAAGCCATCAGCAACATCCCGGTGAGGAAGAACACCCCGCCGGCAAAGCGCACGATGAACCCCGGATGACTGGCCTGCAGCGCTTCGACAAACGAATAGGTCAGCGTGCCGTCTTCGTTGATCGCCCGCCACATCAGGCCCTGGGTGATGCCGTTGACCCACATCGAGGCGATGTACAAAACGGTGCCAATGGTTGCCAGCCAGAAGTGCAGGTTGATCAGCGGCGTGCTGTACATCTGCTCGCGGCCAAACACTTTCGGCACCATGTGATAGGTCGCGCCGAAGGTGATCATTGCCACCCAGCCCAAGGCGCCGGCGTGCACGTGGCCGATGGTCCAGTCGGTGTAGTGGGAGAGGGCGTTGACGGTTTTGATCGCCATCATTGGCCCTTCGAATGTCGACATGCCGTAGAACGCCAGCGACAACACGAGGAAGCGCAAAATCGGGTCAGTGCGCAACTTATGCCAGGCACCGGACAGGGTCATCATGCCGTTGATCATCCCGCCCCAGCTTGGTGCCAGCAGGATCAGCGACATGGCCATGCCCAGCGATTGCGCCCAGTCCGGCAGCGCGGTGTAGTGCAAATGGTGCGGGCCGGCCCAGATGTACAGGGTGATCAGTGCCCAGAAGTGCACGATCGACAACCGGTACGAATACACCGGCCGATTGACTTGTTTCGGCACGAAGTAATACATCATCCCGAGGAACCCGGTGGTGAGGAAAAAGCCCACCGCGTTGTGCCCATACCACCACTGCACCATCGCATCGGTGGCGCCGGCATACACCGGATACGACTTGAACCAGTCGACCGGGATCGACAGGTGATTGACCACATGGAGCATGGCGATCACCAGAATGAACGCGCCGAAAAACCAGTTACCGACGTAGATGTGTTTGGTCTTGCGCTGCACCACGGTGGTGAAGAACACCACGGCATAGGCGACCCAAACGACGGCCATCCACACCGCGCCGGAGAACTCGATCTCGGCGTATTCCTTGGTGGTGGTGTAGCCCATCGGCAAGGTGATCAGCATAATCACGATCACCGATTGCCAGCCCCAGAAGGTGAACGCGGCGAGGGTGTCCGAATACAGCCGCACCTGGCAGGTGCGCTGCACCGCGTAGTAACTCGCAGCGAATTGTGCGCTGCCGGCGAAGCCGAAAATCACCAGGCTGGTGTGCAAAGGGCGCAAGCGGCCGAAAGTGGTCCATGGCAGGTCCAGGTTCATCTCCGGCCACACCAGTTGCGAGGCGATCAACACGCCCATCGCCATGCCCACCACACCCCAGAAAATCGTCGCAATGACGAATTGGCGGACGACCTTGTAGTTATAAGCCTGTCCGATTGTTGCTGTGCTCATCGTCAGTTCATCCACGGTTGCAAAGTCTTGCCAGGCCACCCGGTCTGGCATGAGCTGCACTGTAGAAACCCCGCCGGAAACAAAACAGGCTCAGGAATTGTTCATTTGTGCGGATCAGATTGAAGTGCTGGCTGCGGCGTTCTGCCGCGCCCTGATATGGTTTTTATGACTTCAGGTGAATCTGTAACGTGCTGCGCCGTTCGGCCATAGTCTGGGAAAATTCTGTGGGAGCGAGCCTGCTCGCGAATGCGGAGTGTCAGACAACAAATCCGTTGCCTGACACTCCGCATTCGCGAGCAGGCTCGCTCCCACAGTTTTGATCCGTGATCAATTCTGATGAGGTGTGCATGTATCAATACGATGATTACGACCGGGCGCTGGTGTTCGAGCGCGTCGCGCAGTTTCGCGATCAGGTCGAGCGCTTCATGGCCGGGGAATTGAGCGAAGAGGAGTTCCTGCCGCTGCGCCTGCAAAACGGCTTGTACCTGCAAAAACACGCGTACATGCTGCGGGTGGCGATTCCTTACGGCACACTCAGCGCCGAGCAGATGCGCACATTGGCGAGCATTGCCAGCGATTACGACCGCGGTTACGGCCACTTCACCACGCGGCAGAACATGCAGTTCAACTGGATCGAACTGGCCGAGGTGCCGGACATCCTCGAACGCCTTGCTCAGGTCAACATGCACGCGATCCAGACCTCCGGCAACTGCGTGCGCAACATCACCACGGAAGCGTTTGCCGGGGTTGCGGCAGATGAGCTGATCGACCCGCGACCGCTGGCCGAGATCCTCCGGCAGTGGTCGACGATCAACCCGGAGTTCCTGTTTCTGCCGCGTAAATTCAAGATCGCCATCTGCTCGGCGAAGCAGGATCGCGCGGCGATCATGATGCACGACATCGGCCTGTATCTTTACCCCGCTCGCGACGGGCAAATGCTCCTGCGGGTGATCGTCGGCGGTGGTTTGGGGCGTACGCCGATCCTCGGTTTGCAAATCCGCGAAGGTTTGCCGTGGCAGCATCTGCTGTCGTACGTCGAGGCCGTTTTGCGCGTGTACAACCGTCATGGCCGGCGCGACAACAAGTACAAGGCGCGAATCAAGATTCTGGTCAAGGCACTCGGCATCGAGGCGTTCGCCAGGGAAGTCGAAGAGGAATGGCAGCACCTCAAGGACGGTCCGGCGCAGTTGACCGAGACTGAATACCAGCGGGTAGCCAGTGCCTTCGTACCGCCGACTTACCGCGTGCTGGCCGACACCGATCTGGATTTCGGCACGCGCCTGGCCGAGAGCCCGGCGTTCGCGCGTTGGGTCGCGCGCAATGTGCAGCCGCACAAGGTGGCGGGTTACACCAGTGTGGTGCTGTCGACCAAACCGGGCATGGCTTCGCCGCCGGGGGACGTCACCGGTGCGCAGATGCTGGCGGTGGCCGACTGGTCGCAGCGTTTCGGTTTCGGCGAGATTCGTATTGCCCACGAGCAGAACATCGTCCTGCCGGATGTGCCGAAATCCGAACTGCATGCCCTGTGGCAATTGGCGTGCAAACACGATCTGGGCAGCGCTAACGTCGGCTTGCTCACCGACATCATTGCCTGCCCCGGCGGCGATTTCTGCGCCTTGGCGAATGCCAAGTCGATCCCGATTGCCCAGGCGATCCAGGCACGTTTCGATAACCTCGATTACCTGCACGACTTGGGCGATATCAGCCTGAACATCTCCGGTTGCATGAACGCTTGCGGTCATCACCACATCGGCAATATCGGCATCCTCGGCGTCGACAAGAATGGCAGCGAGTGGTACCAGATCACCCTGGGCGGCGCACAGGGCAAAAACAGTGCGCTGGGTAAAGTGATCGGCCCGTCGTTCAGCGCCGCCGAGGTGCCGCAGGTGATCGAGCGGATCATCGGCACCTTTGTCCGTTATCGCGAGCACGAAGAATTGTTTGTCGACACCGTCGCGCGGATTGGCCTCGAGCCGTTCAAGGAACGGGTCTACCCGAAGACGCTGGAGGCAATGGCATGAACAATTTGCTGCGGCTGGAGCAGGGTGTGGCGCGGCTGGTGCACGATGATCCGTGGACGCTGGTGCGTGATCCTTTGGCGGCCAGGCCTTCGGGGCTGCAGATTTTGCCCCTGGCGCATTGGCTGCAATCGCCCGCGACCCACGCCGTGTGGCTCGGCCCGGAGGATGACGTGGAAAGTCTGGTGCCGTGGCTGGGTTCGTTGCCGCTGATCGCGCTGGATTTCCCGAGTTTTCGTGATGGTCGGGCGTATAGCCAGGCCTATCTGCTGCGCAGTCGGTTCGGCTGGACCGGCGAGTTGCGCGCGATTGGCGATGTGTTGCGCGATCAGCTCAGCCACATGCGCCAGTGCGGTTTTGACAGTTTTGCCGTGCGTGAGGACAAGTCTGCCGAGGATGCACTGAAGGGGTTGGCTGGCATGAGCGTACTCTACGGCCGCTCAGTCATCGAACCACGCCCACTGTTCCGAAGACGCTGACGCTTTAAAAGATCGCAGCCTGCGGCAGCTCCTACAGGGGTCATGCCGTGCTTTTGTGGCGAGGGGGCTTGCCCCCGTCAGGCTACGAAGTAGCCTCTGTCCCCGGTACATGCGGTGTGTCAGTCATTTGACAGCAACCGGGTTTGCGACTGCTGCGCAGCCGAACGGGGGCAAGCCCCCTCGCCACAGAGGTTTTATGTCGTTATTACGCACCGGGGAAACCCTTAGAAACCTCATGGATTGGGCATTTTCCCTTGGGTCAGTGATGGCCTTTTGGTAGAGTCGCCGTCGCCAGCGGGTTTTCGGCTGGACGATGGAACCGAAGAAGGGAGTCTGATCAGTGAGTCCGGGCAAAAAAATCCTCGGTCTCACAGCATTGCTGTTAATGGTGACGCTGTGGGCCAGTTACTTTTATGTGTTCAAGGAAAGCCGCGACGGTCAGCTCGGCGCTGCCGGCGAAAGTACCGCGTGGTGCGGCACGCCGCCGTCCAACGAAGCGGCGTTGCTGGGCAAGGATCAACTGACCTTGCGCGTCACCAACAACCTGCGCGGCGAGTTCATGCTCAGCGGTTCGCTGGTGGTCTCCGAACGCACCTTCAACCGTTATGACCTCAGCCGCAACGAACTGCGCCTGCGTCTGGAACCGTTGCAGTGGACCTACGGCGCCACGCCGATCTTCCTCGAACAAGTGAAGCTCCAGCCACTGAGTCGCAACCTCTCGGCGACCAACAAAAGTGCCTACACGCAACTCGAATCGCGCCCGATCGGCGTTCAGGGCCAGGTCAGCGAATTCCCGTTCGACACTTATCGCTACGGCTACAAACCGGTGCTCTATTACCTCAAGGGCAGCGAACGCATCGACCTGCGTTTCAAGAACATCACCACGCTGATGGAGATGTCCAATACTTTCACGCCGATCCAGAAGTACAACCGCGTCGATTACATCAACGAGCAAAACCCGATGATCCGCGACGAAGATTACAAGGCCTACGGGCCGCACGAATGTGCCTTCAGCGTCGAGCGCAAAGGTTCGTTCAAGATGGTCGTGCTGATGCTTCTGCTGGTGCTGTGCCTGCCGCTGATGCTGGTGTTCTATCGCGACGCGCCAGGGATCGACTTCCTTGCCACACTGGTCGGCGTTGCCGTGGTGCGCGGGCTGTTGATCGGGCCGGTGCAGGACTTCCAGCTGTACAACATCGATTTCCTGTTTGGCGCGGCGATATTGATGGTCGGCACGGTGTCGCTGATCAAGGCGATGCGCATCCACAGCCGCCGCGAAATCGCCCTGCGCAGCGGCGAATCCTCCTGGTAAACCCCATACCCCTGTAGGAGCTGCCGCAGGCTGCGATCTGTTGATCTTAAAGACCAACATCAACAGATCGCAGCCTGCGGCAGCTCCTACAGGGGGGATGTGGGTTATTTCAGCGCGGGATCGCCCATGTTCATTTTCTTCCAGCCCTGCAGCAGTATTTGTGCCTTGGGTTCCTGCCCACTGTCGAGATACCACTGGATCAGCGACAACCGTGCATTGCGGTTCGCCGGTTGCGCCTTGAGCAAGCCTTCGAGGATGGCGCAGGCCTCATCGACCTTGCCACTTTCATGCAGCGCCACCGCCAGCACATACCCGTACTGGGCGTTCTGCGGCTCCAGTTGCGCGGCTTTGCGCAGCGGTGCCATGGCCTCGCCAGCCTTGCCGGCGCGGATCAGCGATAACCCTTGAGTGTGCTGCAACAACGCTGCGTCCGGGTGTTCCTTGAGGCTGTCAGCCAGCAGTTTTTGCGCTTCACCACCGCGACCATTGCTCTCCAGCCATTGCACCAAAGTCACCAGCGCCGGGTAGAAGTCCGCATCGCGCTTGAGCGCCGAGCGCAGCAAGCCTTCAACCTCGCCACTGCGGCCACTGGCCTGATAGAGCATTGCCAGGTTCAGATTGGCTTCGGCGCGTTCCAGCAGGCTTTTCTGTACCGCCTCGTATTCGCCAATTGCCGCTTGCCAATTGGCTTGCGCAGTGCCCAGGCCATTACGCGCGACACTGAGCAGATCCCGCGCGGCAACAATGCGCACGGCTTTCACCGGATCGGCCAGCAGCGGTGTCAGCAGCGGCGCGCGTTCCGGTGGCGGAAGGAACGCACTGATCGCCCGCACCGCACTTTCGCGAACCTGTGGCTGCGGATTTTTCAGGTCCTGTGTCGCCAGTTTCAAAGCCTGCTCACTTGGATACAGCGGCAGTTCCGCGAGCAACGTTGCGCGCTGGATTGCCGGCAGATCGCTGCGTTGTAACTGCTGATATAGCGCGTCGGCAGCGCCGGGCTGGCCATTACGGATCAGCCACAGGCTTTCGTCGTAGCGCGGCGCCTGCGCCGCGGTGGAGGCGCTCCACAGCTTGAATTGCGCGGTGACCTTGTCGCCGGCCTTGCCCTGGTGACAGGCCAGGCAGGCGTCCGGCGTACCGAGCTTCTGCGCGCGTTCCGGGTTGGGAATGCTGAAGCTGTGGTCATGCCGGAAGTCGTTGCCCATGTAGAACTTGCCGGGCATGTGACAATCGACGCACTGCGAACCGGGTTGGCCCATGGTGTGACGGGTGTGTTCGATGGAGTCGTAGTTCTTCGCTTGCAGGCCTTTACCGTCAACGCCTTCGACCGAAGTCTTGCCGGCCGTGTTGTGACATTGCAGACACACCGCGTTGCCCGGTGCTTTCAGTTCGCTGCTGTGCGGGTTGTGGCAATTGCTGCAACGCACCCCCTTGTCGAACATTTTGCTTTGCAGGAACGAGCCGTGTTCGAACACTTCATCCTTGATCTTGCCGTCCAGCGCATACAGTTCGCGGGTGAGGGTGCTTGGCAGGTAATCGTCCATCAAGCGCTTGCCGACCGTGTAGCCATCGCCCAGCGGCGCGCGCCGCGCATGGCAGCGGGCGCAGCTTTCGATTTCGACCGTGGCGTTTTTATCCTTGAGATCGACGTCGAAACCCTGATGGATCAAGTCGGTTTTTTTCGCCGTCCATTCGAGGTGATTGGACGCCGGTCCGTGACAGGCCTGACAGCCGACACCGAGACTGTTCCACTGGCTGTTGAACGTGTTGCTCGCGGCATCGAAATGGCGCTTGAAGCCGGTGGTGTGGCACTCGACGCACATGAAGTTGGCGTTCTGGCTCGGCTTGCTCCAGTGCAGCGGATTCTTGAAGTTGACGCCCTGGCCGGGATAGAGGTGGAACCAGCGATGCTTCTCGGTATCCCACGCCACACCGAGCGCCTGCAAGCGGCCTTCGCCGACCTCGATCAAGTATTGCTGCAACGGTGCAATGCCGAAGGTGTAGGCGACTTTAAAGTCGGCATTCTTGCCGTCGATGCCTGGCGTATTGACCCAGAACTGATCGCCCTTGCGCGAGAAACGTGTGGTCTCGTTTTCGGCTTTGAAGGTGATGTTGTTGAAATCGCCGAGCATCGTTTCAGCGTTCGCCGGCTGCATCGCCAACTGGTGATGCGAGCCTTGCCAGTCTTTGAACTGCTCGGTGTGGCAGCCCTGGCATTGTTGTTCGTCGACCATCGTTGCCGGTTGCAGTGCGACCGGTTGCGGCTTGGGCGGCGTTGGTGCCGGCGCACTGATCGGCGCCACCTTGGTCGGCTTTGTCGCCGGAGCCGGGCTGAACAGAAACCAGCCGATCCCCGCCACGGCGGCCAGCAGCACGCCAATGGTGATCGGGAACAGATACTTTGATAGTGGAGATCGAGTCGAATCAGGGTCAGGTTGTGCTGCTTTATTTTTATGCTTGGGCATTGCGACTTCCGTAGTCCAGGTGCATTTGCCGACTGGCGTGCGTTCAAGCTCGGTGCAGCTTTGCCGGATGACCGGCGTCTGTCAAATGACGGTTGTGATCTGTCGCTCAGGCTTGCGTGAATTTTGTAATTTGCAATCGCAAATGCTGAGGTTTTAGCTATACCTGTAACTCCCCCAGGCAAAGTTTTCGGCCTTCTGACAGGAGTTACAGCATGAAGCTAGCAGTAATGATGGGCACGCTGTGTTTTGCCACCCTCGCCGTAGTGGGCTGCTCCAGCAAAACCGTCGACCCGAAAGAGTATTCGGGCTTCCTCAAGGACTACAGCCAACTGAAGGAGGCCAAGTCACCGTCCGGTGCCGAGGTGATGCGCTGGATGGACCCTAAATTCGACATCAACAAGTACACCAGTGTCTACATCGAACCAAGCCAGCTCTATCCCAAGCCGCAGCCGACCGCGAAGATTCCGCAGCAGACCCTCAACGGCATCACCAGTTACTACGATCAGGCACTCAAGCGTGAAATCGGCAAATCGTTGCCGCTGGCCACCGGCCCCGGCCCTGGTGTGATCGTGGTGCGTCCGGCCATTACCGCCGTCAGCAGCAAGACCGAAGGCCTGCATGCTTATGAAGTGATCCCGATTGCGCTGGTCGCTGCCGCCGTCAGTACCGCCAGCGGCATCCGCGATCAGGAAACCACCCTGGCCACCGAGGCGGTATTCCTCGATGGCGGCAGCAACAAGGTCGTGGCGCAGGTGGTGCGCAAAGGCACCGGCAAGCCACTGGAAAATGACTCGCAGGTGATGAAGGCCAGCGATGTCAAAGCGGTGATCGACGGCTGGGCGGTGGATATGCACCAGATGTATCTGAAGCTCAAGTCCGAATCCAAATAACCACACCCCCATGTAGGAGCTGCCGCAGGCTGCGATCTTTTGATCTTGCTGTTCAACAGATCAAAAGATCAAAAGATCAAAAGATCAAAAGATCAAAAGATCAAAAGATCGCAGCCTGCGGCAGCTCCTACAGGATTGGTTTATCAGGTTCATCGGTGGATCAGGCGCTGATTCATTGCCCGGTAAACCAGCGGAAATACGGATTCGCACCCTCCCAGCGCATCACCTCGCGCATGTCCCGTCCCCACGCATCCCGATCGCCGTCATACGCATGCAGGCTCGCCCGGTAAAATTGCATCAGACGCTGGCGATGGGTTTCCATGCGCTCGTTGAAGCCGGCATCGGCATTCACCAGCGGCGGCGCCTGATACAGGTCCAGCAACGCTGGCAGCACTCGCGTGATCTCCTTGCTGCGCACCCACGGCGCGTATTCGATGCGCGGCTGATCATCGGTCACCGCCAGGGCATCGGCGGCAAAGCGTTCAAGCCCGGCGCGATCAGTCACCCACGTCGCGAGCAGCGCAGCGGCCGAGCCGATGCCGACATCCTGCAAGGTGCTGCGTACGCTGTCCTGCTGGAATCGTGCGGTGATTTTCGCCGCGTCGAGTTGCATCGGCTGCATTGAGCCGACCAGCAACATCTCGTGGAACTCGCTGGTCCACAGCGAGGCGTACGGGAACACGTCAAGGAAACTGCGCACCAGCGAACGCGAGTCGTCGATGTTCTGCGTCGGCAGCGGCAGCCATTGCGCGACGATGCCTTGTTGCTCCAGACGACTCGCCGCTAACTGGTAGAAGTCGCGTGAATACAGATTGACCACGCCGGCGGCGGAGGGCGGTGGTGGTTCAAGGGTGATCAGGTCGTAGGCTTGCGTGCTGCGCAGCAGTTCCTGCCGACCATCGCGCAGGCGTACCTCGACGCCGGGATCGCTGGCGGCGTTGAAGTTGCCTTTGAACAGTGGCGCAGCCTTGACCACCGACGGCAGCAATTCGGCGACCACGCGGTGCTCCAGCCCGGGATAACGCAACATCGCACCGGCGGTTATACCGGTGCCGAAACCGATCACCAGCGTCGAGCGTGGCTCACCGTTGTGAATCAGCAACGGCAGCAAGGCTTGCACGCGCATGTAGCGCAGTGATGGCATGGCATCACCGGTGTTCGACACGCCTTGAATATACAAACGGTGGAAGGTGTTTTCGCCGCGACCTTGAGCCACCACCGCCACGGTGCCGCCGCGACCCTCTTCGTAAAACGAAAGAGTGCCGTTGCGCGCGCCGGGCAACAGGCTGGCGAGTTTGTCGACCGGGGTCAGCAGCGCCAGTGCCACCGAGACCAGTCCCAGTGCAACGACGGCCTGGCGCCGGCCTTTCTTGACGTGGTGTCCCTTGCGCACGGCGAAGTAGCCGATGCCCGCCGCGACAATCGCCAGCAGTCCCAGCGTACGCACCAATCCCAGCAGCGGAATCAACAGGAAGCCGCAAAGCATCACGCCGATAATCCCGCCCAAGGTATTGAAAGCCACCACCGCGCCGACATCACGGCCGACGCGCTCATGACCAACACTCAGGCGCAGGGCCAGCGGGAATGCCGCACCGAGCAGCAACGTCGGCACAAATACGATGCTCAGCGCCGCTACGCCAAAGCGTGCACTCATGCCGGCCAGCTCACTGGCGCCGAGACCCAGCAACCACATTTCCGCCTGGCTTTGCGCGATCACCAGCCAACGCCCAAGCACAGCGATCTCCAGCAGTGCGATCAGCCCGGCGCCGGCAATCAGCAAACCGAATACGCCCCATGGGTCGCGGATGCGCTCAACGCGACGCGCAAGCAGGGCACTGCCGATAAATAACCCGGTCAGATAAGTCGCCAGCACCACGGCAAACGCATAAGTGCGCGTGCTCATGAACTGCACGATCGACTGCGACCAGACCACTTCGTAGCCCAGCGCTACGCCGCCAGCGATTGAGTACAACCAGAGTGCAGTGCGATCCGGGGCTTTTTCCGCGTGATGTTTGACGTGGGTGGTCACTGGCAGCGGATGTTGCCGGGCAAACCATAACGCGCCGACGGCAGCCAGCAGGTTGAGCATCGCTGCAAACAGCGCGCTGCCGCGTACACCGAGGGTGGCGATCAACACGAACGCAGCGAGCAACGTGCCGACAATCGCGCCCAGCGTGTTCGCCGCATACAACTGACCGCCGGTCTTGCCCGGGTCCGTCGCCAGCGCACGCACCAGCACCGGCAGCGTACCGCCCATCAATACCGCCGGAATGCCCACCAGGGCAAACGGCAGCAGCCACGCGAGGATGCCGACGTGGCCTTGCAGCCAGGCAAACGTACTGGCCGCCAGGCTCATGGCAAACGTCGCACCGACGCCGAGAATCGCTACCAGCACTTCCAGCCCGGCATACAGCAACGCTGGCTGCTGCAAGCGATCGGCCCAACGCCCGAACAGCCAGCCACCCATCGCCAGCCCTGCGAAAAACGCGCTGATGCCGGTGGTGATCGCGTAGACCTCGACGCCGACCACCAGCGACAGTTGCTTGATCCACAGCACCTGATAGACCAATGCTGCCGCACCGGAGATGCACAGCAGCAGGGCGGGAATCAGCAGTGCCGCAGTGGCGGTGTGCGGGACGGGTACGGCCGACGACTTGCTGGCGATACGTGAAGACATGCGAATTGCCTTATACAAAATGACCGACCGCACACCCTGTAGGAGCTGCCGAAGGCTGCGATCTTTTGATCTTGTTTTTTTAGAATCAGGATCAAAAGATCGCAGCCTGCGGCAGCTCCTGCAAGGGTTACGGCCGGTTTGGGATAGAGGCCGCCCGCCGGTGAGGGCGGGCGGCAGTCTTGCGGTCTTACTGTGCAGGTTGTGCTTTCATTTTTTCGGCGATTTTCGCGTCTACCGCAGCACGGATCTGGTCAACACTGAAGCTGGCCGGTCTCTGGCTTGGCGGGTATTCGACAAAGGTCTGCAGGAACGCTGCGGACTTGCCTACGGCCATCTCGGTCAGATAAACGTTTTTCGTCGTCCAGTCGTAATACTGGTCCGAAACGATATCGGCACGTTCATACGGGTCCATGCGCAGGTTGAAGATTTTCGGTACGCGCAGGCATACGAACGGCTCGCTCCAGACTTTGAAACCGCCCGGTGCACGCTGTTCGCAGAATACGGCTTTCCAGTTGCCGAATCGCATCGACACCAGCACGCCGTCATCGTTGAAGTAGTAGAACTCCTTCCGCTCACTCTTAGGGCTCTGGCCGGTCAAGTAAGGCAGTTGGTTGTAGCCGTCCAGATGCACTTTGAAGTTGGTGCCGCCGGAAGTCGGCGCCCAGCCCTTGAGCAACTTGTTCGCCACATCGGTTTCACCGGCAGCCGCAAGCAGCGTCGGGAACCAGTCGAGACCGGAGAACAGCTCGTTGGACACTTCACCCGGTTTGATTTTACCCGGCCAGCGAACCATCGCCGGCACCCGGTACGCACCTTCCCAGTTGGAGTTCTTCTCGTTGCGGAACGGCGTGGTCGCCGCGTCCGGCCAGGAGAACTGGTTCGGGCCGTTGTCGGTGGTATAGACGACGATGGTGTTGTCGGTGATTTTCAGGTCGTCGAGGGTTTTCAGCAGTTTGCCGACGTCGCCGTCGTGCTCGACCATGCCGTCCGCGTATTCGTTGCCGGGCATGCCGCTCTGGCCCTTCATCGAATCACGCACGTGGGTGAACAAGTGCATGCGCGTGGTGTTCATCCAGACGAAGAACGGTTTGTCCGCCTTGGCCTGTTTCTCGATGAACGCCTGTGCAGCAGCAGTGGTTTCGTCGTCGATAGTTTCCATGCGTTTGGCGGTCAACGCGCCGGTATCTTCAATCTTGCCGTCGGCAAAACTGTGGATCACACCACGCGGGGAGGTTGCCTTGACGAAGTCGGGGTCATCCTTGGGCCAGTATGGACGCTCCGGCTCCTCTTCGGCGTTGAGGTGATACAGGTTGCCGAAAAATTCATCGAAACCGTGGTTGGTCGGCAGGTACTCGTCCTTGTCGCCCAAGTGGTTCTTGCCGAACTGACCGGTGGCGTAGCCTTGGGACTTGAGTGCCTGGGCGATGGTGATATCGCGCTTTTGCAGGCCCACGGGGGCGCCCGGAATGCCGACTTTCGACAGGCCGGTACGCAGTGGCGTCTGTCCGGTGATGAACGAGGATCGCCCGGCCGTGCAACTGTTCTCCGCATAGTAATCGGTGAACATCATGCCTTCTTTGGCGATGCGGTCGATGTTCGGCGTTTTGTAGCCCACAACGCCCATCGAATAGGCGCTGATGTTGGTCTGGCCGATGTCATCGCCGAAGATCACCAGAATGTTGGGTTTTTCAGCCGCTGTGGCAGTTGCCGACAGCGCCATCACCGAGGTTGCCACCAGGGCGAATTTCGGTAGCCACTTGCGTATGCGAGTCATCTGACTTGCTCCTTTTCGCGGGGGTCGTTTATTGCGACTTACGTTTATTGCAGTCCTGCAGCACGCTTTTCTTATTGCACCTGCTCGGAGACCGGTGACTCGAACGGGTAGATCCGGCGCCATTCGGACGCCATGTCGACCACGGTCCAGCCACGGGAATTTGCTTCGTCGAGGGCCTTATCGAGCCGCCCGATATCGGATTTGCGGTCATAGGCCCACTCGCGCTTGGCGTCGGTGTGGTGCACCAGGCCCATGAAACGCTTGCCGGAACCTGCGGCAGTCCACTGGAGCATTTGCAGGTCACCGTCGGAGTTGCCGAAGGCGAGGATCGGCCGCCGACCGATGACCGCATCGATGCTTTCCGGTTTGCCCGGGCCATCGTCGTTGTGCGCGAGTTTCGGTGTGCGCAGGATCGACGCCCGGCCGTCCTTGAATTGGTAGGAAGTGATGAACGTGGTGCCGATCACCTGTTCCGGCGGGATGCCGTAGACCTTCTCGGCAAACGCACGCATGAACGCCGTATCGCCGCCGGAAACGATGTAGGTCTTGAAGTCCTGGCTGCGCAGGTAGTCGAGCATTTCCAGCATCGGCTGGAAGATCATTTCGGTGTAGGGTTTACCGGTTTTCGGATGGCGCGCCTGACTCAGCCAGGTCTTGGCGTAGTCGTCGAACGCCTCGGTGGTCATGCCGGTGTGGGTTGCGCCGACGATTTTCAATAAGCCATCCATGCCCGCCGCGGCGAGGGCTTTGTGGTCGTTTTCAAGGACCGCTTTGAAAGGCTGGGTGGTTTTCCATTCCGGGTGCTGTGCGGCCGTGCGTTTGACCTCGTCCAGCGCAAACAGCAACTCGAAATACATCGGCTGCTCGCTCCACAAGGTGCCGTCGTTATCGAACACGGCGATGCGCTCGGCCGGTTTGACGAAGTCCTTGCTGCTTTGGTCAGTGACCGTTTGTACGAACTCGATAATGCTCTTTTTGGCTGGCCCGTCGTTCCACGATGGCAGTGGCTCGCTGGCCTGCGCGAGCAGGGGCAACGCCAGGCTGAACAGCAGGGCGAGTCCGAAACGTTGGCGGTACAGCATCGGGTTCGTCATGGGAAATCCTTCTCGTGAACGGGATTGAGCGGGCGCAGGGCTGACGCCGGTTTTACCTGCTGCTGTTGGACCTGACTGTGAAGCGTAGTCAAGGATTCGCGCAGTTGAACAAGTGTTTGCTCGGCGGTTGGCTGGCGACCGTAAAGCCCGCGTAACAGTCCTTGCAGGCGTGGGCCGGCATCGACCAGTTTCAGGCCCAGCCGACTGCGCCGCAGCCATAGATACAGCGCCGTCAGTTGTGGCGGCTTGGCTTGAAGTTCGCCGTTGATGTGCTGCCAGGCGTAGTCAGGTGATTGCTTCCAGGCCAGTTGCCTGGCGTGTTTGCGCGCTTGCCATTGTTGCCAGGCGCGAGTCATTCGCGGACGGCAGACATAACTTGCACCGACAAGGACGACGAGCAGGGTCAACCACACCAGCCAGCGCGCAGAGAAGTACAGGCGATTCTGGCCGATTTGCTTGAGGTCCTCGGCGATCGAGAACACTGGTTTGTAAGCGCTGTTGGCTGCCGCTTCGAACGTCACTGCCGGCACTTGGGTGGTGCGCGTCTGTCTGGCGCCCGAATCCCACCACTTCACCGCGATCGCCGGCAGGGTGTAGGCGCCGGTCTTGTCGATGCGGTAGCTGACAGCGTCGATGCGCTGCCCACCCAGAATGTCACCGCGACCGTCATCGAGGCTGGTGACTTGCGGGGTTTTCACATAGTGGCTCAAACCGGCAACTTCACCCAGCACCGGTGCGGGCAGGGCCATCGCCAATGTGCCGTCGGCTTGCAGGGTCAACTGGCGGGTAATGCTGTCGCCGACTTTCAGCGGGGTCGCCGAGTTGACGATGTTTTGCGTGAAGCGCAGACCGGTCGCAACCAGCGGCGTTTCCCCGGGTTTGAAACCGGGCGGCTGGGCGGCGCTGAAATGCACGGGCTGACTCTGTGCGCTGATTTCCTTCGTGGCCTGGCCGGGTGTGGCGCGCACGGTCAGCGCCGGAATGTCGACGCCTTGCGCGACGTTCGGGGTGATCAGGTAGCTGTAGCGCAGACCGCTGAAGGACTGGCCGTCAATGGTTTGATTGAGATGTTGGGCCTGGCCGTCTGGTGGCATCACCAATGCGCCATCGAGCTTGAGGTCGGGCAGGGTGGCACCGCTGGTGAACCAGGTGTCGGTGAGGACATCGACTTGCAACTCGACCAGACCGCCGACCATGGCGCCCTCGGCGGGTTGCAGGTGGGCCTGGACTTTGAGTTGCGGATCGGCGGCCAAGGCGTTGAGGCTGAAAATGCCAGTCAGCAGCAAAGCGCCGAATCTTGTGGTGATTGCCCGGGCCCCATCGCTGGCAAGCCAGCTCCCACACGGGGATGCAGTGTGAACAAAACCAGTGAAACCATCGCAAATCCCTGTGGGAGCTGGCTTGCCAGCGATGGCAGTAGCCGGGTTTAGACGATTCATGGCTTCGCTCCCTGCTGATCCTGCAAGCTGAACTTCTGCTTGAGAAACTTCGCCGGTGAGGTGGTCAGGTTCTGCAACCACAGCGCATCGGACGCGGCCTGCTCGGTCGCAACTTTTTTGCTCTGGCCCTTGCCCGGTGCCTTGTCGAATTTCACCTCGTCGGGCTTGGTCTGCGGTGCATTCTTCTCGGCGCTTTCGGTGTCTTTCAACAAAGCCTGCGCCAGCGCCAGATTGGCCGTCGCTTCGGCGAACTGCGGTTGCAGTTTCAAGGCTTGCGTATAGGCGGCTATCGCCTCATCGAACTTGAAGCGGCGCACGTAGATATTGCCCAGATAGAAGTACGCCTGCGGCGTGTCCAGTCGCGCAAATGTCGCGAGTGCGAGGTCGTAGTCCGCGGCGTGATAGGCGGCGACACCTTTCCAGTACGGGTCGACAAACAGAGCCGCAGCCTGCGGCCAGTGTTCGTGCTCGAAGGCCCAGCGACCTTGCTGGTCACGGGTGAAAAACGCATCGGTCAAGGCATTGGCCTGCGCCGGTGCCGATGGCCAGCCAAGGCCTGCGGCCAGTATTAACGCCGGCATCCAGTTGACGCTCCAGCCCTTGCGCACGCTGAACAACGCCAGCAGCAACAGCGGCCAGCACAGCCAGTAACCGGCATCTTTCCAGTGCAGTTCACGCTGTTCGGCGCTGGCACTCTGAAAGTGCGCTTGTGCATGCAACTCGATCCAGTCCAGGTCATCGTCTTTGAGGGTCAGGCTGCCGAGCGGTGCACCGACAGCCGAAGCCAACTGCTTGATTGCCGCTTGATCGAAACTGCCGAGTATCGGTCGCCCGTTGCTATCGATTTTCGGTTGGCCGTTGGCACCGTTAACGATCCCGCCGTCCTCACTGCCCACCGCCAATACCAGCACTTGCAGCTGACTGCCGCTGAGGCGTTTGTCGAGGCTGTCGAGTTGCGCGGTATCGGCGCCGTCGGTGATCAGCAGCAGGCTGCCAGGAGTTTTCTCGGCACTGAGCAGGCGCTTGGCTTGATCAATCACCGCGCCGACATCCTTGCCCGGTTTATCGATCAACCCGGTGCTCAAGGCCTGAATGAAGGTGTCGAGCAGCGCCGGGTCGTCCGTCGGCGGTAACACCAGATGCGCGCTGCCGGCATAGGCGATCAGCGCGGTGCGTGCGCCGGCACGACGCTGGATCAGGTCGTGCAGCTTGTGCTTGGCTGCCTCCAGGCGCGTCGGCTGGAGATCGCTGGCGTCCATCGACGGCGACAGATCCACCGCGACAATCAACGGCGCACGATTCTCGAGAAAGTCCGGGCGATCCTGTTCCCAGGTCGGTCCGGCCGCCGCGAGTGCACCGAGGATCAACAGCGCGCAGAGCAGATGCACCGGACGCAGCCGTTGATGATCCTGCGGGGTGACCAACAGGTGCGGCAGCAGATGTTCGGCGATGTTGCCGCGTAGCCGTCGTTGCAGGTCACGGCTGCGGCGCCAGATCAGCGGCAACAGCGCGCCGAACACCGCGAGCAGCAGCCATAGCGGCCGGAGGAAATGCAAGTCGCTGAGATTGATGTCCATCTCAGGCCTCCTGCCTTTGCCGTGCGCTCGCCAGGCGCGGGCGCAACAGCGCGCCAAGCTGATACACCGCGAGCAACAGCAGCGCCGCGCCCAGCGGCCAATAAAACAATTCGCGCTGTGGCTGGTGGCGGAAGGTTTTCACCTGATGCGGCGTCAGTTGATCGAGGGTGCTGTAGACCCGATCCAGCGCGCTGCGGTCTTCGGCGCGAAAGAACTGGCCGCCGGTGGTGCGGGCGATCTGTTCAAGCCCCGCCAGATTGACCTTGGCCTCACCGGCGGCGCTCGGGTCGCCAATACCGATGGTGTGAATGATCACGCCTTTGTTGGCGGCCATTTCGGCGGCATGATCCGGGGTGATGGCGCTGCTGGTGTCGTTGCCATCGGTGAGCAGGATGAGGACTTTTTCCTGTTCGTGGGCTTGGTCGAGCAACTTCAGACTGAGGCCGATAGCGTCGCCGATCGCGGTGTTGGGGCCGGCCATGCCGATGCCGGTGTCGGCCAGCAATAGCGACAGGCTGGCGTGATCGAGGGTCAATGGCGCCTGCGGATAAGCACCGCTGCCGAAGACGATCAGGCCGAGGCGGTCGTCCTTGCGCTTGTCGATAAAGCCTTGCACGACTTCTTTGACGGCAGCGAGGCGATTGATCTTTTCCCCGTTGGCGTTGGTGAAGTCTTCGGTTTCCATCGACTGCGAAATGTCGATGGCGAGCATCAGGTCGCGCACCGGTTGCTGGCGTTCGATGGGTTTTTCGACGAACACCGGCCGTGCAACTGCCAGCAGGATCAGTGCCCATACCAGTACATTGAGCAGTAACTGCCAGGCATTGCGTCGACTGCCGACGTTACTCGGTGCTTCGCCGACTGCGCGGCTCATCGCGCTGAAAAACGGCACACGCACCGCGCTGCGTGCTTCGTTGTAGGCGGGCAGGTACCGGTAGGCCAACCAAGGCAGCGGCAGCAGCAACAACAGCCACGGATAATCAAGCTGCCACATGATGATGCTCCACCCAGTCCTGGCAGGTCTCGAATAGGCTCTGTCGCTGCGGCGCGGGGAGGGCGCGCAAGACCTCGTCCGGCGCGTAGGCGAGTTGTGCCAGTTGCGCGCTGAAGTTTGCCGGCAGCGGTTTCCTACAGTGTTGCTGCAAAAAGACTTGCCAATCCTCGCGCCCAAGCGCCGCAGAACCCTGTAGGAGTGAGCCTGCTCGCGATGGCGTCCGGTCAGTCGATGAATGTGTTGAACGTGATGACGCTATCGCGAGCAGGCTCACTCCTACAGAGATCGGGTTCCAGCTCGGGGATTGTGTGGGCATCGACAGGGCCACGCGTTTGAGCAACTCCGGCAATTCGCGCAAGGCATTGAGGTCGTCGCTACGGCTGCGCAACTGCTCCAGTCGCGCCAGGGCTTCACGCCGATACTGATCACGCTGCCATTGCCGATAACGGCGGACAGCGATAATCAGCGTGAGCACCAGCAAAACCCCCAGCAACACCCACCAACCCCACGTCTGCGGCGCATAACTGACCGGCGCGGGCAAGCCCAACTCCTTGAGCTGGTCGATGCTGGGGATATTCGGATTCACCGTCGCGCTCCCGCTTTCTTGCCCAGTTCGGCGCGCAGTTGTTCATGGGCTTCTTCGGCGGTACTGATCATCATCAGCGGCACCTGACTGCGCCGCAGCAGGGTGGCGACGTCCTTGAGACGACCGCTGAGAAAATCCCCCAGCGGCTGATGCACGTTGCGTTTTTCGATGGCCAGCTCCACCTGCAGTTCACCCTGGGTGACCAGCAAGCGGCCGTTGTTCGGCAGCTTCAGCGCGAGTGGATCGTAGACTTGCAGGGCGATCACATCGTTATGCGCCGACAGTTGCCGCATCAGTTGCAAGGTGCGTTCACCGGCGCCGGCGAAATCGCTGACGATGCAGATCAGATGATCGTGCCCGGCCACGGCGAGGCAACGCTGCAAGACCTTGTCCAGTTGATCCTCGTCCTCGGCATCGCGGTTACCGGCGTTCAAGGCGCGGTTCTGTTCGGCCACGCGACTGAGCAACGCCTCGACTCGCTTGCGACTGCGCAGCGGCGCGATGCTGTCGATACGCTGGTCATTGAACACCAGACCGCCGACCCGGTCGCCGGCATGGAACACCATCCACGCTGCAAGTGCCGCGAGCTCGGCGGCCACGGCGGATTTGAAGCTGCGTTGCGAGCCGAAGAACATCGACATGCGTTGATCAACCACGATCAACGCCGGGCGGTCACGCTCCTCAGTGAAGGTGCGCACCACCGGTTTGCCGGTGCGCAGCGAGGCGCGCCAGTCGAGGTGGCGCAAATCATCGCCGGGCTGATAACGGCGCAGCTCATCGAAGTTCAAGCCACGGCCACGCAGGCGCGAAGCATGATTGCCGGCAAGAATGCTGCCCTGCGGCTGGCGGGCAAGAAAACTCAGGTCGCGGGCCTTGAACTCCAACGCCATCAATTGCGCGAGAGAGACGTAGACCAGCCCTTCGTCGTTCATGCCGGAATCGCCACTTTGTCGAGAATCCGGTCGAGCACCTGATCGGCGCTGACGCCATCGGCCACCGCGTCGTAGCTCAGCTGCAGGCGATGACGCAACACCGGATGCACCACCGCGCGGACGTTGTCCGGCGAAACGAAATCCTGGCCTTGCAACCACGCATCGGCGCGCGAGCAACGATCCAGACCGATGCCGCCACGCGGACTGGCGCCGATGCTGATCCAGCGCGCGAGGTCTTCGTCGTAGTCAGCCGGGTGGCGGGTGGCGTTGATCAGATCAATCAGATAGCTGTCGATGGCCGGCGATACATGCACGGCGCTGACCTCTTTGCGCGCCGCGAAGATCACTTCCTGCGACAGGCTGAAGCCCTTCACCGGCGTGGTGCTGGCACCCTGGGCGAACTCTTCGTTGCGCAGCAAACGCAACACCTGACTCTCGTTTTCGGCGCTCGGGTAATCGAGCAGAACCTTCATCAGGAACCGGTCCATCTGCGCTTCCGGCAACGGATAGGTGCCTTCCTGTTCAATCGGATTTTGCGTCGCCACCACGATAAACAGCTCCGGCAGCGCATGGCTGTTGCCGGCGACGGTGATCTGCCGCTCTTCCATGGCTTCGAGCAACGCTGCCTGGACCTTCGCCGGCGCGCGGTTGATCTCGTCGGCAAGAATCAGATTGCCGAACAGCGGGCCAGGCTGAAAGCGGATTTCGTTCTTGCCTTCGACCTGATGCAGCACCTCGGCCCCGGTGATGTCCGAGGGCAACAGGTCGGGGGTGAACTGGATGCGGCTCATCTTCGCATCGAGGTGCTTGGCCAGTGCCTTGACCGTGCGGGTCTTGGCCAGCCCCGGCAAACTTTCCAGAAGCAAATGCCCATTGGCCAACAGACCGAGGAGGATCTGCCGAATGACTTGATCCTGGCCGAGCACCGCTTCGGCGATGCTGGCTTGCAGGGCGTTGAGGTCGGTAAGAGCAGTCATGGCAGCAGTCCTTTGTGTCCGGTCTAGAAAAACGCGAGGGTCAGGTTGACGCTGAAGCCGTTGCCTTCGGGACGATTCTTGGTGTCGAACTCCGGCACCCAGCGGGCGCTGATGTTGGCCTGGGCGTCAGCGAATTTACCGGCCCAGCCGATCACCGGCCCGGCACCGACCGAACGTCCGCGATAGCCGTTGAAGGTATTGGCAGTCTGGCCTTTGTCGTCAGTCAGTTGCTGGATATAACCGGCGGCGACACCGGCGTTCCAGCCTTCGCCGAAGCCGTGGGTCCACAGCGCATCGAGGCGGAAGATGTTGCCGTTGCGGTAATCGGTCGCGTCGTTTTCGGTGTAGCGCTCGAACGCGCTCATCAGGCTGAACTCACCACCCTTGCCGTCCAGATGAGTGAACGCCACGGTCGGCATGAACGTGTAATTGTTCTGGCCCGGGTTGGCCAGACGATCTTTGTTATAGGCACCCGTAGGCACGTAGATCGGCAGCGAAAACGAGATGTGGTTGAACTCATCGAAGTGATAACCGGCGGCAATCGGGGTGATCAGCGCGTCGGCGAATTGCGTGCCGGAATCGCTGTCACCCAGCGTCCGTCCGCGCGGGCCGGTGATGCTGGCTTTGATGTCGGTGTACTGCACCGGCACGCCGATCGCCGAGGCGTAATTCCAGCGACCTTTGCCGGTATCCCAGACGTGGGTGAAATTGCCCATGGTGTAGGAGACTTTCATGTCGATCCCGCCACTGACAGCGCCGGAGATCGGCGCTCCGGAGCTGCCCTTGAGCGAGCCGTCGTACCAGATGCTGGTCAGCGACATGATCCAGCCGGGCTCAGGCGGCACAACTCCCGCGTTGGAAAACACTTGCTGCCCGGTAATCGGCCGGCCCACGCCGCCCTCTGCCGCGTAAAGCAGAGGACTGCCGATCATGCACAGCGCCAACAGCGGACGCACAACGTAAGGCTTGACCATCAAAAGCTCCGCTTATTGTTTTGAATTGACCGGATCGAGCAGGGGCATTTTCCATTCGCCACTGGCCACCTCCGGTTTCGGCAGGTAAAGACGCAAAATCCCGTAGAACGGTCCGTTGGGTGCCGGCAGCCAATTGATCTGCTTGTCCTTGCCAGGGTTGGCGTGCTGCACGTACAGGGTCAGTCCGCCGTCGGCGTCGAGCGCAAGATCCGGCAGCATCCGCGAGTTGATCAGGTACCGATTGAGCGGGTTGGCCACGAGCAATTTGTTTTTGCCGTCATACATCGTCAGCGACCAGAAAGCGTCAGCCGGGGGCAGGGCGCCTTTGTCGAAATGCAGGGTGTAATCGTGTTTCGACGCATCGGCGGGTTGACCGTCTTTGTCGACGAAGTAGCCGATGTAATTGGCTTCCTCGGCGGAGTTGCCGAAGATGCCCATGTTGGCCCCGGCATAGCGATACAGGTAATTGCCCTTGAGGTGGTCGCGGGTGCCGAAGAAATCGCCGCTGCTGACCTGATGGCTATCGACCTTGTCCTTCTTGAACCCGGCGAACTCGGCTTTGGCGTCGCCGATGCCGTCCTCCAGCGCCTTGCGTTGTTCGGTGCTGAGTTTCTTCACGTCGAACGGTGCGCCGGCGCCGATACCGATTTTGGCGAAACGCGCCAACAGGTCTTTCTCGACGTCCTGCGGCGGGGCGAAGGCCAGCATGAAGTTCAGGTAGCGGAACAGATCCGGCGTTTCACTCATGGTCGGCGTCGGTTTCGGCCAACTGACTTTTGGTGCAGGCGCCGGGGCTTTCTGCTTGAGGTAATGGCTGAGGGTTTCGACCTTGTAGCCTTGCTGGATCTGCTTGACCTTGGTCAGGTCCTTGTCGTCGAACAGTTGGGTGCGATACAGCGCGTAGGTGATATTGCTCTCGCTGCGCAGCAGACGGTCGATATTCACCGGTTGCTGACCTTGCCATTCGGGGCCGGCAATCATGAAGTGACCGCCGTTGTTGCCGGTACTGCGGGTGCCCAGGTAGGCGAAGTTCTGTGTATAGGCGTCGATCAGCTGCACCGAGTAATAGCGGTGCTCTTCGATGGGCGGCAAGGACAGGATCAGCGGCTCGCTGCGCAGGTCCATCCAGACGAACGAGTAAGGCGTGTCGGCGTTGGGTGTGACGAATGCGGTGTCCTTGGCGGTAAAAGCTTTCGCCGTGTTGCCGATCCGGTTGAACGGTGCCTTGTAGTTCGGGCTTTTGCTGTCGATGGCCTGGGTGTAGAGGGTCTTGTACATCTCCACGACCGGGAAGCCATAGAGGTAAGCTTCCTTGGCAATTGCGCGTGCCTCTTCGGGGCTGGCGGTGAAACCCTGGGCACCGACGCCGCAACTGACGAACATCGTCATCAGGCTATATCCGGCGGCTTTGATGGCTCCTTGCATGGCGTTTTCCTTACTTGCCGAATGTCACGTTAATGCCTGTGTACACGACGAACTGCGGCAGTCCGTCGCCTTTGCGGTCGACTGTCCACTGCGGCTCGACGAAGGCGTTGAGGATGTTGCTGCCGGACTTCCAGGCTTTGCCCACACCGAGGCCGATGGGGATGTAGTGGGTGTCGTTTTTCAGGTCGAAAGTCCAGGTGCCGGTGGAGCGCAAGTACCAGCCTTTTTCCAGGTTATGGATGATGAATGGCTGCATCGTTGCGCTCTCGACGTGCGCGCGATCGCTGTCGCCGGCAAACGAACTTTGGTATTGCACCAGTGCGCCGAGCAAGCCGCGCGGCGAAGCGTCGATAGCCACTGCGGCGAGGCCGCCTTGCCATTTGCCAGTGCCGAGTTCGTCCTGTTCAGCCGTCGGCGCAGTGATCAGTGGGCCAATGCCTAATTGCACGCCTTCGGTTTTCAGAATGAAGATGTCGAACAGGTTCAGATCGCCGATGCCGGTGCTGTAACCGTTGTGCGGGTCGGGGCGGGTGCTGATCGGCAGGGTGGCGCGGATCAGTTGCGGCACACCGATAAAGTCATTCGGCGCGATCGGCAAGGTGCCGCGCAGCAACACGTCATTGGTATGCACGTTGCTGTCGTAAAGCCTGGGCGTGTAGTAATCCTGCAGGTTGGCACCCGGAGCGACGTTCAACGGGTTGTTGCTTTTGTTCGAATCCTCGGCGTTATCCGCTTGAGCGCTGCACGCAGCCGCCAGCGAACTCGCCAGAAACAGAGTTTTTCCCACTCGATTGAACATCATCCCCGATTCCCTGGTGGCTTATGGACAACTCGGCACTTGTCGGCCGTTACGGCGTAATCCCTTTCTTATCAAGCCTGTAGGACACGTCCGTTTGAAGCTAGCAGCTAATCGGGGGTTAGCCAGTCGAATGGATTAATTCTTTGGTTTTGTGTACGGGATCACAACCAAGTTGTGTTCACAAAAATGCCCATGGAGCTGCCGCAGGCTGCGATCTTTTGATCTTGTTTTTGTAGATCAACATAAAAGATCGGCCGATCGCGAGCCTTCGGCAGCTCCTACCTATACGTATTTCAATTCGGGATGTTTAAATGTTGTTTCGAATTTGCGGAACGTTCCCACAAGGTTTTCAGGTTGTCCGTCGGACGTCGGGTCTCTAGCCTGTGTTCGTCGCTGCCAAATCAGCGACCGGGACTGGAAACCCCGACGGGTATTAGTGGCGCGTACACGCCTTTCATAACGTATCCTTGCGCACTTCGAATGTGTGCACTCCGTTATGGCGGCTGTGCGCGGGAGACCTTCGGGTCGACCGGGTCGCCGCTGCCCGCATCATGTCCAGCGCCAACGAGCCGGAACCCATGTACCTCGCCAATCCCAGGTAAAACACCGAATCCCTGCTCGCCAACGCCAGCGAAACCCTCGGCTCGGCCAGCGAGATGCTGATGAACTTCGCCGCCTCGTTGGAAACCTCACAGCGCAAGACCGCGCTGGGTATTGCACAGGTCGTCATGCTGGGTGAACTCGCGGTGAATCAAGCCTTGGATCACGTCGAGCTCAAGAACTGATCGCTCTTGAATGAGCATTCCCACGCTCAGCGTGGGAATGCAGCCCTTGAGGCTCTGCGGCAAATTCGCAAGCTGGAACGCAGAGCGTCCCTTGAAAGACGTTTGGGCATAACCGTGACAATTGCAGGAGTAAAGGCTTGATAAGGGAAATGGTTACAAACAGGCGGATTAGCGTATGGCTGGTAGCAGTTTTATCCGTCAACGCGGTTTTTTGGCTTTTCTGATTTTTGGTGATATCGGGAAGGGGCACGATATGAAAATCATCAAAACCCAAGAGCCGTTACTGATTGAAGGGCCAAATGGCGACGAGATCTACTCTTTACTGCCTTTGGGTACCACGCTTTATTACGATAAAAGCTTTCCTGAAGGGCACGACCGTTATGTCGTGTATTTCAACCATAAAGGTGCAATAGCACACGAAGAAGTACCCATG
Source organism: Pseudomonas sp. NPDC089741 (assembly GCF_044748825.1). Taxonomy (NCBI): domain Bacteria; kingdom Pseudomonadati; phylum Pseudomonadota; class Gammaproteobacteria; order Pseudomonadales; family Pseudomonadaceae; genus Pseudomonas; species Pseudomonas sp. NPDC089741. Next base: position 157,125 of record NZ_JBIVGT010000006.1, read on the forward strand.
AAGCCTGAGTATGGCGGCTCATTTATCAATCCGCTCTGGCTGGCCAATGTTAATGAGGAAACCTTGAAAGAAATTTTCAAACGTTTTCCGCTTTCCAAAGAAGATGTCGCCGCTGCGATCAAGGCCAATGAAATAACCAAGGATGATCTGGCCGACATCATCCGATCGATGCCCGACTGATGATTCTGTAGCTGGCGAGTAAAACGAGGCTGCGATCTATTGATTTTGTGTTCTAAAAGCAGAATCAAAAGATCGCAGCCTTCGGCAGCTCCTACATCGGGATATCCGGTTTAGCCGTTTTTCTTGGCCTGTTCGCGGATGCGTTCTTCTTGCGCGCGGGCTTCGGGGGTGAATTCGGCGCCGAAGTCTTCGGCAGAAAATATCTGGCGGATTTCGATTTCAGAATCGCCCGGCATCGGATTGGGGCAACGCTTGACCCATTCGATGGCTTCTTCCTTCGATTTCACTTCCCAAATCCAGTAGCCCGCCACCAGTTCTTTGGTCTCGATGAACGGCCCGTCGATGACCGTGCGTTTGTCCCCGGAGAAGCGTACGCGGGCGCCTTTGCTGCTCGGATGCAGGCCATCGCAATCGATCAGGATGCCGGCCTTGACCAGTTCTTCGTTGAAGTTGCCCATGGCGGTGATCAGTTCTTCGCTGGGCATGATGCCGGCTTCCGAATCGGCGCTGGCTTTGACAAGGATCATGAATCGCATGGCGGGTTACTCCGTGGATTGTGGGGATTCGTTGTTTAGTCGAACGGGCCGGGGTTGAATCGACAGGCTTGTAAATAAAAGATGCAGACCTGCGTTTTAACAAGCATCCCTGCCTACGGAATGTGTCGGCCATGCCAATCCTCGAACTCAGCACATTGATTCCCGCCCGCACACCGGCCGAAGTGCTCGACTTTTGTCTGGACGGGACGAATTTCCCGAAGATATTCCCGGAGCGCATCACACCGCTGGGCGATGTCGATCTGAACAATTTGCGTATCGAAGCCGGGCGGCAGTTTCGCTTTCGGCACTGGATGTTCAACCTGATTCCGGCGACCTGGACGGTGCTGATCCGCGAAGTGGGTGAGGCACATTTCATTGATGAAATGCTCAAGGGGCCGCTGCGTGCCTTTCGTCATGAACATCGGGTAGCCGCGGGAGAGGGCGGCACGCTTTATACCGACCGGGTGACGTATTTGGCGATTGGCGGAGCGTTCAGCGAGCGTGTGTTGGTGGACGCTTATATGCGGCGGATTTTTCAGGTGCGGCATCGCAACATGCTGCAACTGCTCCGATAACGCCTCAAATCTAATTGTAGGAGTGAGCCTGCTCGCGATGGCGGCGTGTCATACACGCAGATGTTGACTGATACACCGCCATCGCGAGCAGGCTCACTCCTACAGGTAATGCGTTTGGTTTTGTATACAATTTTTCGTGCAGTCCCCCAACAATTTTCCAGGCAGGGCATAGGTCGTCGGACAATTTCGTGGTTAACTTCCGCCTCTTGCATGCTTTCCAATCAAAACATCAGAAGGACTCAAGTCATGGCTCAAGTCACCCTTAAAGGCAATCCGGTTCAAGTCAACGGCCAACTGCCACAAGCCGGTTCCAAGGCGCCAGCCTTTTCTCTGGTTGCCGGCAATCTGTCCGATGTCACCCTGAAAGACTTTGCCGGCAAGCGCAAAGTGCTGAACATCTTCCCAAGCGTCGACACTCCGACCTGCGCCACTTCCGTGCGCAAGTTCAACGCCCAGGCCAACGAAGTGGCCAACACGGTAGTGCTGTGCATTTCGGCTGACCTGCCGTTCGCCCAGGCACGCTTCTGCGGCGCTGAAGGCCTGGAAAACGTGCAGAACCTGTCGACCCTGCGCGGCGCCGAGTTCATCGAAAACTACGGCGTGGCCATTGCTGACGGCCCGCTGAAAGGCCTGACCGCCCGCGCGGTAGTGGTTCTGGACGAAAACGACAACGTCCTGCACAGCGAACTGGTCAAGGAAATCGCTGAAGAACCAAACTACGATGCAGCCCTTGCTGTGTTGAAATAAGTGTTCTGAAACAAACGCTTTACAATTGTTAACGGCCTGGCCCTGTCCAGGCCGTTTTCATTTGTGTATCAGTGTTTTGCCTCACACCTTGAAACGTAAGTTGAAGGTAAATTGCCGGTAAAGCTGCTTTGCTTAATCGTCACCAGTGCTTATCGTTCAGCCTCCCGTAAAAGAAGCCCACGCGCCCAATGGTTAATCACTCCATGCAATCGTCCCCCCGCAACTCCCGTCGCTGGCTGATCAGCCTGCTTGTCTTGTTGGTTATCGCCGTGCTGTGCTGGAAATTCTGGCCTGCCGGCTCGGCCCACAAGGAGGGCGCCGAGAAAGCGGCCGCAGGACACGCCGGGCGTTCGGGGATGATGCGGCCGGGCTTCGGCGGCGGCACCGGGCCGATTCCGGTGCGCGTGGCGCCGGCAGTCACCGGTGACTTCCCGCTGTATTACAAGGCGTTGGGCACGGTTACGGCGCTCAATACCATCAACGTGCGCAGCCGGGTTGGCGGCGAATTGATGAAAATCAATTTCGAAGAAGGGCAGATGGTCAAGGCCGGCGACCTGCTGGCAGAGATCGACCCGCGTCCTTACCAGAATGCCTTGCTGCAGGCGGAAGGCACGCTGTTGCAGAATCAGGCACAACTGAAAAACGCTCAGGTCGATGTCGAGCGGTATCGCGGCCTGTTCAAGGAAGACAGCATCGCCAAGCAGACGCTGGACACCGCCGAAGCGCTGGTCGGCCAGTATCTGGGCACGGTCAAGACCAATCAGGCGGCGGTCAACGACGCCAAGCTCAATCTCGAATTCACCAAAATCCGCGCGCCGATTGCCGGTCGCGTCGGCCTGCGTCAGCTTGATGTCGGCAATCTGGTGGCGGCCAACGACACCACGTTCCTCGCGGTGATCACCCAGACGCAACCGATCAGCGTCGCGTTCACCCTGCCGGAAAACAGCCTCGAAACCGTGCTCGCCCGCTATCGCAGCGGTGCCAAACTGCCGGCCGAAGCGTGGGATCGCGGCGATAGCAAACTGCAAGCCACTGGCGTGCTGCAAAGCCTCGACAACCAGATCGACGTCGCCACCGGTACCCTGAAATTCAAGGCGCGTTACGAAAACCGTGACCAGTCGCTGTTCCCCAACCAGTTCGTCAACGTGCACTTGCTCGCCGACACCCTCAAGGGCGTGGTGCTGGCACCGTCGGCAGCCATCCAGTTCGGCACCAATGGCACCTTTGTCTACGCGATGGACGGCGACAAGAAGGTCACTATCCGCCAGTTGAAGATTGGCGCGAGCGACGGTTCAAATACTGTGGTCACCGAAGGCCTGTCCGCAGGCGACCGCGTAGTCCTCGAAGGCACCGACCGCCTGAAGGAAGGCAGCGAAGTGGAAGTGGTCAACGACAGCAATCAGGTGCCGACCACGCCGACCGAACATCTGCAAGGAAAATCCGCCGCCAACGCCCCGGACGCTGCTGTCACTGACAAGGCCAAGAAGGGCGCATGAACATTTCGCGGCTGTTCATCCTCCGTCCGGTAGCCACTACCCTGAGCATGCTGGCCATTGTGCTGGCCGGTCTGATCGCTTATCGCCTGTTGCCGGTGTCGGCCTTGCCTCAGGTCGATTACCCGACCATCCGCGTCATGACGCTGTACCCCGGCGCCAGCCCGGATGTGATGACCAGCGCGGTCACGGCGCCGCTTGAGCGCCAGTTCGGCCAGATGCCCGGCCTGACGCAAATGGCCTCGACCAGCTCCGGCGGCGCTTCGGTGCTGACCCTGCGCTTCAGCCTCGACATCAACATGGATGTCGCCGAGCAACAGGTGCAAGCGGCAATCAACGCGGCGACCAATCTGCTGCCGACCGACCTGCCGGCGCCACCGGTGTACAACAAGGTCAACCCGGCGGACACCCCGGTGCTGACCCTGGCCATCACTTCGAAAACCATGTTGCTGCCCAAGCTCAACGACCTGGTCGATACGCGCATGGCGCAGAAGATCGCCCAGATCAGCGGCGTCGGCATGGTCAGCATTGCCGGCGGCCAACGCCAGGCGGTGCGGATCAAGGTCAACCCAGAGGCACTGGCGGCCAACAGCCTCAACCTGTCGGATGTGCGCACGCTGATCAGTGCCTCCAACGTCAACCAGCCAAAAGGCAACTTTGACGGCCCGACCCGGGTGTCGATGCTCGATGCCAACGACCAACTGACCTCGCCCAAGGATTACGCCAACCTGATCCTTGCCTACAAGAACGGCGCGCCGTTGCGGCTCAAGGACGTTGCGGAAATCGTCGATGGTGCCGAAAACGAACGCCTCGCCGCGTGGGCCAACCAGAATCAGGCGGTATTGCTGAATATCCAGCGTCAGCCGGGCGCCAACGTCATCGAAGTGGTCGACCGCATCAAGGCGTTGCTGCCGAGCATCACCGATAACTTGCCGGCCGGCCTCGACGTCACGGTGCTGACTGACCGCACCCAGACCATCCGCGCCTCGGTCACCGATGTGCAGCATGAATTGCTGATCGCCATCGCACTGGTGGTAATGGTGACATTCCTGTTCCTGCGCCGCGCCAGTGCGACGATCATTCCGTCGGTGGCCGTGCCGCTGTCGCTGATCGGTACCTTCGGGGTGATGTACCTGGCAGGGTTCTCGGTCAACAACCTGACCCTGATGGCGCTGACCATCGCCACCGGTTTTGTCGTCGACGATGCGATCGTGATGCTGGAAAATATCGCGCGCTTCATCGAAGAAGGCGACAGCCCGATGCAGGCCGCGCTCAAGGGCGCGAAGCAGATTGGCTTCACCTTGATTTCCCTGACCCTGTCGCTGATCGCGGTGCTGATTCCGCTGCTGTTCATGGCGGATGTGGTCGGGCGCCTGTTCCGCGAATTCGCCATCACCCTGGCCGTGGCAATCCTGATTTCGCTGGTGGTCTCGCTGACCCTGACGCCGATGATGTGCGCGCGTCTGCTCAAGCGTGAGCCGGAAGTTCATGAGCAGGGCCGTTTCTACCGCGCCAGCGGTGCGGTCATCGACTGGATGATCGCCGCGTACGGGCGCAAGTTGCAGTGGGTGCTCAAGCATCAGCCGCTGACATTGCTGGTGGCCATCGGCACACTCGCACTGACGGTTGTCCTTTATATGGTGGTGCCGAAAGGCTTCTTCCCGGTGCAGGACACCGGGGTGATCCAGGGCATTTCCGAAGCGCCGCAGTCGATTTCCTTCGCGGCGATGGGCGACCGACAGCAGGAACTGGCGAAGATCATTCTCGAAGACCCGGCCGTGCAAAGCCTGTCGTCCTACATCGGTGTCGACGGCGACAACGCCACGCTCAACAGCGGCCGTTTGCTGATCAATCTCAAGCCGCATGGCCAGCGTGACCTGACCGGTACCGAGGTAATCGCGCGCTTGCAACCGCAAGTGGACAAACTGGTCGGCATCCGCCTGTTCATGCAGCCGGTACAGGACCTGACCATCGAGGATCGGGTCAGCCGCACCCAGTACCAGTTCAGCATGTCGTCACCGGATTCCGAGCTGCTCAGCCAGTGGAGCGGGCGTCTGGTCGAGGCACTGGCGCAGCGTCCGGAACTGACCGACGTTGCCAGCGATTTGCAGGACAAGGGCTTGCAGGTTTATCTGGTGATCGATCGCGATGCCGCCTCACGCCTCGGCGTGTCGGTGGCGAACATCACCGATGCGCTGTACGACGCCTTCGGTCAGCGGCAGATTTCGACCATTTACACCCAGGCCAGCCAGTACCGCGTGGTGTTGCAAGCGCAGGCCGGGGAGAAGATCGGTCCGCAGGCGCTGGATCAGATTCATGTGAAGACCACTGACGGCGCACAGGTGCGCCTGTCGAGCCTGGCCCATGTCGAGGAGCGTCAGGCGCAACTGGCCATCACTCACATCGACCAGTTCCCGGCAGTGATGATGTCGTTCAACCTTGCGCCCGGCGTCGCGCTGGGGCACGCGGTGGACATCATCGAGCAGGTGCAGAAGGACATCGGCATGCCGGTGGGCGTGCAAACCCAGTTCCAGGGTGCAGCCGAAGCGTTCCAGGCCTCGCTGTCGAGCACCTTGCTGCTGATTCTCGCGGCAGTGGTGACCATGTACATCGTGCTGGGCGTGCTGTACGAGAGCTACATCCATCCGATCACCATTCTCTCGACGTTGCCGTCGGCGGCGGTCGGTGCCTTGCTGGCGTTGCTGCTCAGTGGCAACGATCTGGGGATGATCGCGATCATCGGCATCATTCTGCTGATCGGTATCGTCAAGAAGAACGCGATCATGATGATCGACTTCGCCCTCGACGCCGAGCGCACGCAAGGCATGGCGCCGGAGCAGGCGATCTATCAGGCGGCGCTGCTGCGTTTCCGGCCGATCCTGATGACCACGCTGGCCGCGTTGTTCGGCGCGGTGCCGTTGATGCTGGCCACCGGTTCCGGCGCCGAATTGCGTCAACCGTTGGGTCTGGTGATGGTCGGCGGCTTGCTGGTGAGCCAGGTGCTGACGCTGTTCACCACGCCGGTGATCTACCTGTATTTCGACCGTCTCGGCCGACGCTTCGGCAAAACCAATGCCGACGCCAAAGAGGTCTCGGTATGACGGTCCGTAGAAATAACCCCTGCAGGAGTGAGCCTGCTCGCGATGAGGCCCGCACCTGCAACATCAAAATAGACAGACACACCGCTATCGCGAGCAAGCCCGCTCCCACAGGAGTGTGGTGTGACGTTGGGGATTGCGTTCGATGAACCTGTCCGGTCCTTTCATCAAGCGTCCGGTCGCAACGATGCTGCTGAGCCTGGCGATCATGCTGCTGGGCGGTGTCAGCTTCGGCTTGTTGCCAGTGGCGCCACTGCCGCAAATGGACTTCCCGGTGATCGTCGTGCAGGCGAGCCTGCCCGGTGCCAGCCCCGAGGTCATGGCGTCTACCGTGGCGACGCCGCTGGAGCGCTCGTTCGGCGCGATTGCCGGCGTCAACACCATGAGCAGCCGTTCCAGCCAGGGCTCGACCCGGGTCATTCTGCAATTCGACCTCGATCGCGACATCAATGGCGCGGCGCGCGAAGTACAGGCGGCGATCAACGCCTCGCGCAACTTGTTGCCGAGCGGCATGCGCAGCATGCCGACCTACAAGAAGGTCAACCCGTCGCAGGCACCGATCATGGTGTTGTCGCTGACATCGGACGTGCTGGAAAAAGGCCAGCTTTACGATTTGGCCTCGACCATTCTGTCGCAGAGCCTGTCGCAGGTGCAGGGTGTCGGTGAAGTGCAGATCGGCGGCAGTTCGCTGCCGGCGGTGCGCATCGAACTCGAACCGCAGGCACTCAACCAGTACGGCGTGGCACTCGATGACGTGCGCAAGACCATCGCCGATGCCAACGTACGCCGGCCCAAAGGCTCGGTCGAGGACGGTCAGCGTCTGTGGCAGATTCAGGCCAACGATCAACTGGAAAAAGCCAAGGATTACGAATCGTTGATCATCCACTACGCCGACGGTGCCGCGCTGCGCCTGAAGGACGTGGCCAAGGTCAGCGATGGCGTCGAAGACCGCTACAACAGTGGGTTCTTCAACGATGACGCGGCGGTGCTGCTGGTGATCAACCGCCAGGCCGGGGCCAACATCATCGAGACGGTCAACGATATCAAGGCGCAACTGCCGGCACTGCAGGCCGTGTTGCCAGCCAGCGTCAAACTCAACCTGGCGATGGACCGCTCGCCGGTGATCAAAGCCACGTTGCATGAAGCCGAGATGACCCTGCTGATTGCCGTGGCGCTGGTGATCCTCGTGGTGTTCCTGTTCCTCGGTAACTTCCGCGCCTCGCTGATTCCGACGCTGGCGGTGCCGGTATCGCTGGTCGGCACCTTTGCGGTGATGTACCTCTACGGGTTCTCGCTGAACAATCTGTCGTTGATGGCACTGATTCTGGCCACCGGACTGGTGGTCGACGACGCCATCGTGGTGCTGGAGAACATTTCCCGGCACATCGACGAAGGCGTCAAACCGATGCAGGCCGCGTACCTCGGGGCCAAGGAAGTCGGGTTTACCTTGCTGTCGATGAACGTATCGCTGGTGGCCGTGTTCCTGTCGATCCTGTTCATGGGCGGGATCGTCGAAAGCCTGTTCCGTGAATTCTCGATTACGTTGGCGGCGGCGATTGTGGTGTCGCTGGTGGTCTCGCTGACGCTGACACCGATGCTGTGCGCGCGCTGGCTCAAGCCGCACACGCCGGGGCAGGAAAACCGTCTGCAACGCTGGAGCCGGCGGACCAACGACTGGATGGTCGGCAAGTACGCGACCAGCCTCGATTGGGTTCTGCGTCACCGGCGCCTGACATTGCTCAGTCTGCTGATCACCGTGGGCGTGAACGTCGCGTTGTACGTGGTGGTACCGAAAACCTTCATGCCGCAGCAGGACACCGGCCAGTTGATCGGTTTCGTGCGCGGCGATGACGGTCTGTCGTTCAGCGTGATGCAGCCGAAAATGGAGATCTTTCGTCGCGCCGTGCTCAAGGATGATGCGGTGGAAAGCGTCGCCGGCTTCATCGGCGGCACCAACGGCACCAACAACGCCTTCATGCTCGTACGTTTGAAACCGATCAAGGATCGCCAGTTGTCGGCGCAGAAAGTCATCGAACGCCTGCGCAAGGAAATGCCCAAAGTCGCCGGTGCGCAACTGATGTTGATGGCGGATCAGGATCTGCAGTTCGGCGGCGGTCGCGAGCAGACCACGTCGCAATACAGCTACATCCTGCAAAGCGCGGACCTCGGTTCGCTGCGCGAGTGGTATCCGAAAGTGGTCGCCGCGTTGCGTGCGCTGCCCGAGCTGACCGCCATCGACGCCCGCGAAGGCAAGGGTGCGCAGCAGGTGACGCTGATTGTCGACCGCGATCAGGCGAAACGCCTGGGCGTCGACATGGACATGGTCACCGCCGTGCTCAATAACGCCTACAGCCAGCGGCAGATTTCGACGATCTACGACAGCCTCAACCAGTATCAGGTGGTGATGGAGGTCGACCCGAAATATGCCCAGGACCCGGTGACGCTCAAGCAGGTACAAGTGATCACGGCGGACGGCGCGCGCGTGCCGTTGTCGACCTTCGCTCACTACGAAAACAGCCTGGAAGACGACCGCGTCAGCCACGAGGGGCAATTCGCCTCGGAAGACATTTCCTTCGACATGGCCGAAGGCGTGACCGTGGAGCAGGGCAGTGCCGCCATCGAACGGGCGATTGCCAAGCTCGGTTTGCCGGAAGATGTCATTGCGAAAATGGCCGGCACCGCCGACGCGTTTGCCGCCACGCAGAAGAGTCAGCCGTTCATGATTCTCGGCGCGTTGCTGGCGGTGTACCTGGTGCTGGGTGTGCTGTATGAAAGCTACATTCACCCGCTGACGATTCTCTCGACCCTGCCTTCGGCCGGGGTCGGTGCGCTGTTGTCGATCTATGCGCTGGGTGGCGAGTTCAGCCTGATTTCCCTGCTCGGCCTGTTCCTGCTGATCGGCGTGGTGAAGAAAAACGCCATTCTGATGATCGACCTCGCGTTGCAACTGGAGCGCCATCAGGGCATGACGCCACTGGAATCGATTCGCAGCGCTTGCCTGCAGCGTCTGCGGCCGATCCTGATGACCACATTGGCGGCGATTCTCGGTGCCTTGCCGTTGCTGCTCAGCCGGGCCGAAGGCGCGGAAATGCGCCAGCCGCTGGGCCTGACCATCATCGGCGGGTTGATCTTCAGCCAGGTGCTGACCCTTTACACCACGCCGGTGGTTTACCTCTATCTCGACAAGCTGCGCCATCGTTTCAATAAATGGCGTGGCGTGCGTACTGACGCCGCTCTGGAAACTCCGCTATGACTGACCGTTCGCTTATCCATCTGGCCACTGTGCGTGGCTCGCGCCTGTTGAGTCTGTCGCTGTGCGTAGCGATGCTCAGTGCCTGCGCCGTCGGCCCCGATTACCAGCGCCCGCAGACTGCCGAAATCGCTCAGTACAAGGAAGCTCAGGGCTGGCGCCAGGCCAACCCCAGCGATTCGCTGGCCCGCGGCGCCTGGTGGGAGTTGTATGGCGATCAGCAGCTCAACGGGTTGATCGAGAAACTCAACAGTTCCAACCAGACCGTTGCGCAATCGGAAGCCCAGTTCCGCCAGGCCCAGGCTCTGGTGCGCAGTGCGCGCGGGGCGTTTTACCCGAATGTCGACCTCAGCGTTGGCAAGACCCGCTCCAGCCAGGGCACCGGCAGCAGCAGTTCGAGCCTGAGCAGTTCTTCCAGCGGTATTCGTGACACGTACAACGCGCAGTTGGGCGTCAGTTGGGAAGCCGATATCTGGGGCAAATTGCGCCGTGGACTTGAAGCGGATAAAGCCAGTGCGCAGGCGAGTTTTGCCGATCTGGCAGCCATGCGCCTGAGCCAGCAGTCGGAGCTGGTGCAGAACTACCTGCAATTGCGCGTGATCGATCAGCAGAAACGTCTGCTCGAAGCCACCGTCGTCGCCTATGAGCGTTCGCTGAAAATGACGCAAAACCAGTACCGCGCCGGTGTTTCCGGGCGTGATGCGGTGGCCCAGGCGCAGACGCAGCTGAAAAGCACCCAGGCCGACCTGGTCGATCTGATCTGGCAGCGGGCGCAGTTCGAGAACGCCATTGCCGTACTCACCGGGCAGGCGCCCGCCGAGTTCAGCATCGCCGAAACCCAGAACATTCCGAACCTGCCGCAGATTCCGCTGAACCTGCCGTCGCAGTTGCTCGAACGTCGCCCCGACATCGCCTCGGCCGAGCGTTCGGTGATTGCCGCCAACGCCAATATCGGTGTGGCGAAAGCCGCCTACTACCCGGATCTGTCCCTGAGCCTCAGCGGTGGCTACAGCAGCAGTACTTCACAAAACCTGATCAGCTTGCCCAACCGTTTCTGGTCGGTCGGGCCGAAGCTGGACTTGCCGCTGTTCGACGGCGGCATCCGTTCGGCCGAGGTCGATCGCACCGAAGCGGTCTATGACCAGACCGTGGCCAAGTATCGTCAGACCGTGCTTGATGGCTTCCGCGAGGTGGAAAACTATCTGGTGCAACTCAAGGTGTACGAGGACGAAGCCGCGGTGCGCCAGGAAGCGCTGGATGCCGCGCGTGATTCCTTGCGCCTGACCGAAAACCAGTACAAGGCTGGTTTGATTGCCTACATCGATGTGGTGGTGGTGCAAGCCACTGCACTGAGCAACGAGCGCACGGTGCTGAACATATTGCAGAGCCGTTTGATTGCCAGCGTGCAGTTGATTGCGGCGCTGGGCGGCGGTTGGGATGGACAGCTCGACGTCTCGGATTCCAACTAGACCCATACCCCCGGATACCGTGACGCCTCGGGACTGCGCTATTCCCCGGTAGGAGCTGCCGAAGGCTCGGGCCGCGATCGGACGATCTTTTGATCTTGATGTTTAAAAACAAGATCATAAGATCGCAGCCTGCGGCAGCTCCTACAGGGGTTGATCTGAATTTTGGTGTGGGCTGTGAGGGGCGGGCCAGAGCCTTGTAGGACGATTTGACAAGCGTTTCATCGGGTTGATGGCAATTTGCTTACTTTGTCAGTGCGTTCTGCTGTGCAATCAGTACAATCGCCGCATTTGCCCGACCGAGAACGGACGCAGTACGGTTTGGGAATCACGAGAATTTCCATGCTCATCGGTAGCTATTCCTTCACCCTGGTGTTCATTTCTTTGTGTGTGGCGATCCTCGCGTCATACACCGCGCTCGACCTGACCGGGCGCATCGCCACTGCCAAGGGCCGCGCCGTGCATTTCTGGACAGCGGGCGGCGCACTGGCCATGGGTGTCGGCGTCTGGTCGATGCATTTCATCGGCATGCTCGCTTTCAAGCTGCCGATCGATCTGGGCTATGACATCACCATCACGGCGCTGTCATTGCTGATTGCGGTGCTGTCCTGCGGGTTTGCCTTGTGGCTGGTCAGCCAGCCGAAACTGCCGATCCTGCAACTGGCATTCGGCGCCTTGATCATGGGCGCCGGCATCAGTGCCATGCATTACACCGGCATGGCGGCACTGCGCATGACCCCCGGCATCGACTACGATCCGACGCTGTTCGGCGCCTCGTTGCTGATCGCGGTCGGTGCCTCGGCAGCGGCGCTGTGGATTGCCTTTCGCCTGCGTCAGCATTCGCCGTATGTGCGTCTGATCCGTGGTGGCGCCGCGATCATCATGGGCATCGCCATTGTCGGCATGCACTACACCGGCATGGCGGCTGCGCAATTTCCCGATGGCAGCTTCTGCGGCGCAACGCTCAATGGCCTCAAAGGCAACGGCCTCGACAGTCTGGTGCTGATCACTACGCTGGCGGTGTTGTCGATTGCCTTGCTGACGTCGATCCTCGACGCGCGGCTGGAAGCGCGTACCGCCGACCTCGCGCATTCCCTGACCGTGGCCAACCGTGAACTCACCCAACTGGCCCTGCATGACCCGCTGACCGGCCTGCCGAACCGCATGCTGCTCGACGACCGGATCAATCAGGCGATCAAAAAGGTCCATGAGCAGGGCGGTTGCTTTGCCTTGATGTTCATCGATCTCGACGGCTTCAAACCGGTCAACGATGCGTTCGGCCATCACATGGGCGACCAGTTGTTGCGTGAGGTCGGCTTGCGTCTGCGCGAAGATTTGCGCAGCCAGGACACGTTGGCGCGCATCGGTGGCGATGAGTTCGTGCTGTTGGTGCGCCTGACCGAACCGAACGATGCCCTCGGGCTGGCGGCACGCCAGGTCGGCTTGATCGCGCAGTCGTTCCATGTCGCGGAACATGACTTGCAGATTTCCGCCAGCGTCGGCATTGCCCTGTACCCGGGCAATGGCCACAACGCTCAGGAGCTGCTGATGAACGCTGACGCGGCGATGTACCACGCCAAGGGCGGCGGCAAAAACGGTTACAGCTTCTTCGACGCATCGATGAACAACAACGCGCGCAAGCAACTGCAACTGCTGCAGGATTTGCGTGCGGCGCTGGAACACAGCCAGTTCAGCCTGCATTACCAGCCCAAGTTCGACGCCGCCAATGGGCAACCGGTCGGTGCCGAAGCGCTGCTGCGTTGGGAGCATCCGCTGCACGGCATGTTGATGCCGGACAAATTCATCGATCTGGCCGAGAAAACCGGGCTGATCATTCCCATCGGCGAATGGGTGCTCAACGAAGCCTGCCGGCAGATGCGCGAGTGGTACGTGCTCGGCTATACCGACTGGCGTATCGCGGTGAATCTATCGGCGTTGCAGTTCTGCCACACCGGGCTGGTGCGCAGCGTCGCCAAGGCACTGGCAACGCATCACCTGCCGGCCAACAGCCTGACCCTGGAAATCACTGAAACCACCGCCATGAGCGACGCCGATGCGAGCATGACGGTGTTGCAGGAGTTGTCGGACATGGGCGTCGACCTGTCCATCGATGACTTCGGTACCGGTTATTCGAGCCTGATGTACCTCAAGCGCTTGCCGGCCAACGAGCTGAAGATCGATCGGGGTTTTGTCCGCGATCTGGAGCATGACAGTGATGATGCCGCAATTGTTTCGGCGATTGTTGCGTTGGGTCAGGCGCTGGGTTTGCGCATCGTGGCCGAGGGCGTAGAGACCGGCGTGCAGCAGCAATTCCTGACGCAGTTGGGCTGTGATTCGTTGCAGGGTTATCTGCTCGGGCATCCGATGCCGGCGGACAAATTCATGCAGGATATTGCGCGCGGTGAGCAGCTGGCGGCGGTCTGACTTCCCGCTGAGCGAAGTTCAGGAAAAACATTGTGGCGAGGGAGCTTGCCCCCGCCAGGACGCGAAGCGGCCCCTCCTTTGAAGGTTGGGCCTGCTGTGCAGGCCATCGGGAGCAAGCTCCCTCGTCACAAATGCACTACAACTTGAAAATTCAGGGTGCCGGTTGAGCCTTTGACAGAGCCCATGCAAAACCCGCCAATGGCGGTTATTCTTCCCCCCGACTGTTACGTGTGCATTCGGGGGAAAGGCCAGCATGGATAGAGTCATTGTGATCACCGGTGGCGGGCGCGGGATTGGTGCCGCTACGGCGTTGTTGGCTGCCGAGCAGGGCTATCGGATCTGCATCAACTACCAGCAAGACGAACAGGCCGCGCAAAGCGTGCTCGAACAAGTCCGCGCGCTGGGGGCACAAGCCATCGCCGTACGCGCCGATGTCAGCATCGAAGACGAAGTGATTGCGCTGTTCCAGCGGGTCGACAGCGAACTGGGCCGCGTCACCGCACTGGTGAACAACGCCGGCACCGTCGGACATAAATCGCGGGTCGATGAAATGTCCGAATTCCGTATTCTCAAAATCATGAAGACCAATGTCCTCGCGCCGATTCTCTGTGCCAAGCACGCGATCCTGCGCATGTCGCCCAAACATGGCGGGCAGGGCGGCAGTATCGTCAATGTGTCGTCGGTGGCTTCACGTCTGGGTTCACCGAATGAGTACGTCGACTACGCCGCTTCGAAAGGCGCGCTCGACACCTTCACCATCGGTCTGTCCAAGGAAGTCGCGGGCGAGGGCATTCGCGTCAACGCGGTGCGCCCGGGGTTCATCTACACCGATTTCCACGCGTTGAGCGGCGATCCGGATCGGGTCAGCAAACTTGAGTCGGCGATTCCGATGGCCCGTGGGGGGCGGCCGGATGAGGTGGCGGAGGCGATTGTCTGGTTGCTGTCGGACAAGGCTTCGTATGCGACCGGGACGTTTGTCGATTTGGGGGGCGGGCGTTAATTCAGCGGTGACCGCTCGGACCTCATCGCGAGCAGGCTCACTCCTACAATTGGAATGCGTTCCCCTGTAGGAGTGAGCCTGCTCGCGATAGCTTCTGACGGGGCAGCAATAATCTGTCAGAACGACCGCACAATCCGCCCCAACGTCTCCATGGCCTTTTCCGAATCCTCGGTCCATGGGCTGCCGTAATTCAGGCGAATACAATTTCTGAACCGCTGCGTCGGCGAGAATATCGGTCCCGGCGCAATACTGATGCCTTGCGCCAGTGCCATCTGAAACAACTTCAATGAATCCATCTGCGGTGGTAATTCCAGCCACAAGAAGTAACCGCCGGCCGGTTGGCTGACCCGCGTCTGTGCCGGGAAATAACGCGCGATCGCGGCGAGCATCGCGCTTTGCTGTTCTTCCAGCGCATAGCGCAGTTTGCGCAGGTGACGGTCATAGCCGCCATGTTGCAGATAGTCGGCAATCGCCGCTTGCGCCGGCATCGAGGCGCACAGCGAGGTCATCAGTTTCAGGCGCTCGATTTTCTGCGCATAACGCCCGGCGGCGACCCAGCCGATGCGGTAGCCGGGGGCGAGGCTTTTGGCGAACGAGCCGCAATGCATCACCAGGCCTTCAGTGTCGAAGGCCTTGGCCGGTTTCGGTGCCTGTTGGCCGTAATAGAGTTCGGCGTAGACATCGTCTTCGATCAGCGGCACTTGATGGCGGCGCAGCAGTTCGACCAGTTCCTGTTTCTTCGCCTCGGGCATGGTTGCGCCCATCGGGTTCTGGAAACTGGTCATGCACCAGCAGGCCTTGATCGGGTGGCGTTCCAGGGTTTGCGCGAGGACGCCAAGGTCGATGCCGTCGCGCGGGTGCACGGGGATTTCCACGGCTTTGAGTTTCAGCCGTTCGAGCACTTGCAGGCTGGCGTAGAACGCCGGGGCTTCGATGGCCACCAGGTCGCCGGGTTCGGTCACGGCTTGCAGGCACAGGTTCAGCGCTTCGAGGGCGCCGTTGGTGATCAGCAGTTCTTCCATCGGCAACATCAGCCCGCCGACCATGTAGCGCAGGGCGATCTGTCGGCGCAGTTGCGGGTTGCCCGGCGACATGTCGGTGACGACCATGCGCGGGTCCATTTCCCTTGCGGCGCTGGCCAGCGAGCGCGACAGGCGTTGCAGCGGGAACAGCGTCGGGCTGGGGAACGCCGAGCCGAACGGTACGGTGTTTGGGTCCTTGATCGACTCAAGAACAGAGAACACCAATTCGCTGACGTCGACTTCAGTGGAGTCGTTGACGTGGCTGCTGATCACCGGCTCCGAGAACGGGCTTGGCGCGTGGGTGTTGACGAAGTAGCCGGAGCGCGGCCGCGCACGGATCAGGCCGCGACGTTCGAGCAGGTAATAGGCCTGGAACACCGTGGACGGGCTGACGCCGTAGGTCTGGCTGGCGTAGCGCACCGAAGGCACGCGCTGGCCGGGGCCCAGCACGCCGGAGCGGATCAGTTCAGCGATGTCGTCGGCGAATTTTTCGTAGCGTTTCATCGAGGAGCCTTGGTGCTGGTTGATTGTGAGTGTCAGGTAAAAAGCCCCTCACCCTAGCTCTCTCCCGGAGGGAGAGGGGACTGATTGCGGGATGCTTGTGAACTACACCGACCTGACAGTACTTTGCTGAATCCATAATCGATTCGGCCGGAAAGTGCTTTGGCGAATCCATAATCAACTCGGTCTGTCAGGTCGATGTATAGCGACAGACACCTCGGTCGGCCCCCTCTACCCCTGGGAGAGGGCTGGGGTGAGGGGAAAGGATTCTAACGGCTCAACGATTCATCGGCGCCACAAACCTGCTCTTCGCCACGCTGTAGATGTCTGGTTCATCGCTGTCAGCGATCTTGAAGCTCAAGGTCTGCGAACTGCTGCTCGGGCGCTCGGTGGTCATTGCCACCGACACCGGCACGTCGACAATTTCGCCTGGCGCTAGGCTCAGTTCGGTCTTGCCTTGCAACTGGAAGCCTTCACCGTCAACCAGACTCAAGTTGTAATCCTGGCGTTGTTGGGTCTTGTTGATGACTTTCAGGCTATAGATGTTCTCGATCTGGCCCTGACCGTTCTCACGGAATAATCCGCGATCCTTGGTCACGTCCAGCGAGACCATTGGCCGTTCAACCAGCGCCAACGCGAGTGCACCGATCATCGCCAGCAGCACCACGGTGTAGCCGATCAATCGTGGCCGCAGCAGGTGCGTCTTGCCACCCTGCAATTCGCGCTCGGAGCTGTAGCGGATCAAGCCGCGCGGGTAGTTCATCTTGTCCATGATCGAATCGCAGGCGTCGATGCACGCGGCGCAACCGATGCATTCCATCTGCAAGCCGTCGCGGATGTCGATGCCGGTCGGGCAGACCTGCACGCACAAATGGCAATCGATGCAATCGCCGAGGCCGGCTTCGAGCGGTTTTACATCACGTTTGCGCGGGCCACGATTTTCGCCCCGGGCGACGTCGTAGGAAATCGCCAGGGTGTCCTTGTCGAACATCACGCTCTGGAAGCGCGCATACGGGCACATGTGCATGCACACCGCTTCGCGTAGCCAGCCGGCGTTGATGTAAGTGGCGGCGGTGAAAAACAGCACCCAGAACAGGCTGACGCCGCCGATCTGCAAGGTCAGCAGCTCTTCGGCCAGTGGCCGGATCGGTGTGAAGTAGCCGACGAAGGTCAGGCCGGTCAGTACGCTGATCGCCAGCCACAGCGTGTGCTTGGCCGCACGCCGCGCCAGTTTGTTGAGGCCCCACGGCGCCGCTTGCAGTTTGATCCGCTGGTTGCGCTCGCCCTCGGTGATCTTCTCGCACCACATGAAAATCCACGTCCACGAGCTCTGCGGGCAGGTGTAGCCGCACCAGACCCGTCCGGCGAACACGGTGATGGCGAACAGGCCGAACGCGGCAATGATCAGCAGGGCCGAGAGCAGAATGAAATCCTGTGGCCAGAAGGTCGCGCCGAAGATGTGGAATTTGCTTTCGGAAAGGTCCCAGAGCACCGCCTGGCGTCCACCCCAGTTCAGCCACACGGTGCCGAAAAACAGCACAAACAGAAATCCCGCACCGCTCATGCGCAGCGAGCGAAACAGGCCGGTGAAGCTGCGGGTGTGAATTTGATTGTCGCTGGATTTGGCCGTCGCCTTCATTGGGCGTGCGGGCACACTTTTTATCGTGGGAGATGCTTCTACGGTTCGGACGGGGATTTGTTCGCTCATGGTTATTCGCTCATCAGCCTCCATCAGGCCAGAGCACTATGAGCGTCGATCTGTTTGCATAACAGACTCAGGTATTTCAATAAAAAGCGTATCAGATGCGCTTTTTCACAGCGCCTGCGACAACTTGAAGCAGCCCGCAGGCACGGGCGCAAACGCCTATCGCAGACGTTTGCGCGGGGTGTTGACCAAGGTCAGTCAAATCACCGAATCACTCTCGTCAGCCTTCAGGTGTTTGCGACCGTCCTTCGCGCCAGCAACGGTCAAGGCGTCGGCTTCGGATTCGGTGACGTAAACGCGCCGACCTTCTATTTCCACGAACGACATGGATTTTTCGCTATCGGTGCGGACTTCCAGGGTGTCGCAGATGCGAATTTCCTCGCCATTTTCGACAGTGAAAAAACACACTTTCTGTTCGGGATTGCTTTCATCGACTCGAAGGGGCATGGGGCAGTCCTTTTTTCAGGGAGGTCTGCAAGGTTAGGGCACACGCTGCGCCGATCGTTCTGCGCAACTGATTAATGGTCGCCGCTGTCCATCATCTATCGAGCCAATAACAAGGACTGCACGATGAACGCGTGGTGGCATGAAGTGTGGGAAACCCTGCAAGTGGAATTCGCCGACATTGGCGATGCTTCGCAACTGACGCGGATTACCGTGCGGCTGTTGATGGCAGCGGTGCTTGGCGGGATTCTCGGGTTCGAACGCGAGCACAAGGGCAAGGCAGCCGGGGTGCGCACGCATATGTTGGTGGCGCTCGGCGCGGCGTTGTTTGTGCTGGTGCCGCAAACGTCAGGGGCGGAGTCCGATGCGATGAGTCGGGTGCTGCAGGGGGTGATCGCCGGGATCGGTTTTCTTGGCGCCGGGACGATTCTGAAAAATCATGAGGGTGATGAAGGTCACGTCAAAGGCCTGACCACGGCGGCCGGGCTGTGGATGACGGCGGCTATTGGTGTCGCGGCGGGATTGGGCAAGGAAGCCACGGCGTTGCTCAGTACCTTGCTGGCGCTGGGGATTTTCAGCGTGATGCCGCGCATCGTAAAACTCTTCGAAAAAGAGGAGGAGAAGACTGATGATCACTGACTGATCGTTGCCACGTTGATCGTTCCCACGCTCTGCGTGGGAATGTCTCAATGGACGCTCCGCGTCCGCTTTGGGACGCGGAGCGTCCCGGGCTGCATTCCCACGCGGAGCGTGGGAACGATCAGTTAGACGATGACTGGTGGCATCGTCGTTGGTGGTTCTTCCTTGGGCGGTGGCGTGGTGCCCGGTGGTTCCTGCTCGGGAACCGGCTGCGGTTCCGTCTCCGGCAGGGTGGGTTTGTCGATGTTCGGATCGGGCGTTTCCGCCGGGATCGGGATATTCATCTGATGACCTCCGTGTGGCACATGGCGTGAGAAGTGCTTAAGTGGATTGACCACCCAGCGCGTAATTCGATCCGCTTTTGTGTCACGGCAATTTCATCTGAACTTTTCCCGGCGGCGGTCGCTCGGAACCTAAGTGAGTTCATTGCGGGGCAGGCGCTTCGTTGCGAATACCGATCCGGCACAAGAGCGTCCTTGGGGCGTTAAGGAGAGATGCTCAATGACTGCTGAAAAACCCTCAGAGCTGAGCTACAACCCACACATGCCGCTGTCGCAGGCGTTGCTGCTGCCGCGTATCGCCATCGAAAACACCATGCCGACCCTTGATGGCGGGCAGTTTGCCGTGAAGTCGATTGCCGGGCGTGCGGTGATCGTCACCAGCAAGGTGTTCGCCGACGGTCACGACAAGCTGGCTGTACGCATTCGTTGGCGCGAAGAAGGCGAAGAGACCTGGCAGAGCGAGGTCATGTCCGATCAGGGCAACAATGGCTGGCAAGGCCAATTCCGCCCTGAACATCAGGGGCGTTTCCTCTATTGCATCGAGGCGTGGATCGACCATTTCGCCAGTTTCCAGTATGAACTGGAGAAGAAACACAACGCTGCCGTACCGGTTTCACTGGAGCTGCAGGAAGGCCGCAGCATGGTGCAACAGGCCGCCGAGCGCAGTGAAGGTCAACTCAGCGAGCACTTGGCCGCTTTGCACCATGAGCTCTCCGGCCTGCTCGAAACCGAGCAGGTGGCGCTGTTTCTGCACTCGCGCAGTGCGCAATTGATGGCTGAGGCCGATCACCGCGCCTATCTGAGTGTCAGCGCCGAATTCCCTATGGATGTCGAGCGCGAACTGGCCGAGTTCGCCAGTTGGTACGAGCTGTTTCCCCGCTCGATCACCGATGATCCGCGCCGTCACGGCACCTTCAATGACGTGCATTCACGCTTGCCGATGATTCAGGACATGGGTTTCGACGTGCTGTATTTCACGCCGATTCACCCGATTGGCCGCGCACACCGCAAGGGCCGCAACAACTCCCTGACCGCCGGCCCGGACGATCCCGGCAGCCCCTACGCGATTGGTAGCGAGGAGGGCGGCCACGAGGCGATTCACTCGCAACTCGGCACTCGCGAAGACTTTCGCCGGCTGGTGGCGGCGGCTGCCGATCATGGACTGGAGATCGCCCTCGATTTCGCCATTCAGTGTTCCCAGGATCACCCGTGGCTCAAGCAGCATCCGGGCTGGTTCAACTGGCGCCCGGACGGCACGATCAAATACGCGGAAAACCCGCCGAAGAAATATCAGGACATCGTCAATGTCGACTTCTACGCGCCGGACGCCATTCCGAGTCTCTGGGTCGAGCTGCGTGACATCGTCATTGGCTGGGTTGAAGAGGGCGTGAAGATCTTTCGCGTCGACAACCCGCACACCAAGCCACTGCCGTTCTGGCAATGGCTGATCGCCGATGTGCGCGCGCTATACCCGGAAGTGATCTTCCTCGCAGAAGCCTTCACCACCCCGGCGATGATGGCGCGCCTCGGCAAGGTCGGTTACACGCAGAGCTACACCTATTTCACCTGGCGCAACACCAAGGCCGAACTGGCGACGTATCTGACCGAACTGAATGAATCGCCGTGGCGCGAGTGCTACCGGCCGAACTTCTTCGTCAACACGCCCGACATCAACCCGGCGTTCCTGCATGAGTCGGGACGTCCGGGTTTTCTCATCCGTGCGGCGCTGGCGACCATGGGATCAGGGTTGTGGGGCATGTATTCCGGGTTCGAGCTGTGTGAAGCGGCGCCGGTGCCGGGCAAGGAGGAATACCTCGATTCGGAGAAGTACGAGATTCGCATTCGCGACTTCACCGCACCGGGCAACATCATTGCCGAGATCGCCCAGCTCAATCGTATTCGTCGGCAGAACCCGGCGTTGCACACGCATTTGGGCCTGAAGGTCTACAACGCCTGGAACGACAACATTCTCTACTTCGGCAAACGCAGTGCCGACGGCAGCAATTTCATTCTGGTCGCGGTGAGCCTTGATCCGCATAACGTGCAGGAGGCGAATTTTGAACTGCCGTTGTGGGAGATGGGTTTGCCGGACGATGCGACGACCCATGGCGAGGACTTGATGAACGGCCATCGCTGGGACTGGCATGGCAAGTACCAATTCATGCGCATTGACCCGGCGTACCAGCCGTTCGGCATCTGGCGAATCACCACTACGTAATGATCGTTCCCACGCTCTGCGTGGGAATGCATCCCGGGACGCTCTGCGTCCCAAAATCGGACGCAGAGCGTCCATGGCGGCATTCCCACGCAGAGCGTGGGAACGATCATCGTGGGACGCTTCTAAAGAATTCAGCAGGAGTTTCACATGGCGAAGAAACCCAAGGCAGCCACCTTCATCAAAGACCCGCTCTGGTACAAGGACGCGGTGATCTATCAAGTTCACGTCAAATCGTTTTTCGACTCCAACAACGACGGGATCGGCGACTTTCCCGGTCTGATCGCCAAACTCGATTACATCGCCGAACTCGGCGTCAACACCATCTGGCTCTTGCCGTTCTACCCATCGCCGCGTCGCGATGACGGCTACGACATTGCCGAATACCGTGGTGTGCACAGCGATTACGGAACCATGGCCGATGCCAAGCGCTTCATCGCCGAGGCGCACAAGCGTGGCTTGCGGGTGATCACCGAGCTGGTGATCAACCACACCTCTGACCAGCATCCGTGGTTCCAGCGTGCACGCAAGGCCAAACCCGGCTCGGCTGCGCGGGACTTCTATGTGTGGTCGGATGACGACCAGAAATACGATGGCACGCGGATCATTT
This sequence comes from Pseudomonas sp. NPDC089741, assembly GCF_044748825.1. Taxonomy (NCBI): domain Bacteria; kingdom Pseudomonadati; phylum Pseudomonadota; class Gammaproteobacteria; order Pseudomonadales; family Pseudomonadaceae; genus Pseudomonas; species Pseudomonas sp. NPDC089741. The sequence continues at coordinate 179,311 of NZ_JBIVGT010000006.1, forward strand.
TTCTCGACACGGAGAAATCCAACTGGACCTGGGACCCGGTCGCTGGCCAGTACTTCTGGCACCGTTTTTATTCGCACCAGCCCGACCTGAATTTCGACAATCCGCAAGTGATGAAAGCGGTGCTGTCGGTGATGCGTTACTGGCTCGACATGGGCATCGACGGCCTGCGCCTCGACGCCATTCCGTACCTGATCGAGCGTGACGGCACCAACAACGAAAACCTTCCCGAGACCCACGACGTCCTCAAGCAGATTCGCGCCGAGATCGACGCCAATTACCCCGACCGCATGCTGCTCGCCGAGGCCAACCAATGGCCTGAAGACACTCAGCTGTATTTCGGCGACACCGATGCCAAAGGCCTGAATGGCGATGAATGCCACATGGCGTTCCACTTTCCGCTGATGCCGCGCATGTACATGGCGCTGGCGCAGGAAGACCGCTTTCCGATCACCGATATCTTGCGCCAGACCCCGGAAATTCCTGCCAACTGCCAATGGGCGATTTTCCTCCGTAATCACGATGAACTGACCCTGGAAATGGTCACCGACAAAGAGCGTGACTACCTGTGGAATTACTACGCCGCTGACCGTCGCGCGCGGATCAATCTCGGCATCCGCCGGCGTCTGGCGCCGCTGATGGAGCGCGACCGTCGCCGCGTCGAATTGCTCAATAGCCTGCTGCTGTCGATGCCGGGCACGCCGACTCTGTATTACGGCGATGAAATCGGCATGGGCGACAACATCTACCTCGGCGACCGCGATGGCGTGCGCACGCCGATGCAGTGGTCGATTGACCGTAACGGCGGCTTCTCCCGAGCCGACCCGGCCAGCCTGGTGCTGCCGCCGATCATGGACCCGCAATACGGCTATCTCTCGGTCAACGTCGAAACCCAGGCCGGTGATCCGCATTCGCTGCTCAATTGGACGCGGCGCATGCTCGCCGTGCGCAAGCAGTCGAAGGCGTTCGGTCGCGGCACGCTGAAAATGCTCTCGCCGAGCAATCGCCGGATTCTCGCCTACACCCGCGAATTCACCGACGCCGATGGCAAACACGAAATCATCCTCTGCGTGGCTAACGTCTCGCGCAGTGCGCAAGCGGCGGAGCTGGACCTGTCGGCGTACGTCGGCATGGTGCCGGTGGAGATGCTGGGCGGTAATGCCTTCCCGCCGATTGGCCAGTTGAATTTCCTCCTGACCCTGGCGCCGTACGGTTTCTATTGGTTTGCGCTGGCCAGCGAAAACCAGATGCCGAGCTGGCACGTCGAGCCGGCGCAGAGCCTGCCGGACTTCACCACGCTGGTGCTGAAAAAACGCATGGAAGAACTGCTCGAAGCGCCGTCCCGCACGACGCTGGAGCAAAACATCCTGCCGAGCTGGCTGCAAAACCGCCGCTGGTTTGCCGGCAAGGACGCGGCCATCGATAAAGTCCATCTGGCCTATGGCGTGCGCTTCGGCGATGCCCAGCATCCAGTGCTGCTCAGCGAAATCGAAGTCAGCAGTGGCGGCCAGACCAGCCGTTATCAATTGCCGTTCGGCTTCATTGCGGAAGATCAGGTCGGCCCGGCGTTGCCGCAGCAACTGGCGTTGTCACGTGTGCGTCGCGTGCGTCAGGTCGGTTTGATCACTGATGCGTTCAGCCTCGAAGCGTTTATTCGCGCGGTGCTGCAAGGCATGCAGAACCACACGGTGCTGGAATCCAGCGAAGGCGAAATCCGTTTCGCACCGACGCCGCAGCTGGAAAAACTCGGCCTCGGCGAGGAGTCGGAAGTGCGTTACCTGTCTGCCGAGCAATCCAACAGTTCAGTGGTGATCGGCAACAGTCTGGTGCTGAAACTGATCCGCAAAGTCGCCTCAGGCGTTCACCCGGAGCTGGAGATGAGTGCGTATCTGACCGAGGCTGGCTTCGGCAATATTTCACCCTTGCTCGGTTCGGTGATTCGCCGTGACGCTCAGGGCCAGGACAATCTGCTGATGATCGCCCAGGGTTACCTGAGCAATCAGGGCGATGCCTGGGAATGGACGCAGAACAACCTCGAACGAGCGCTGCGCGATGAACTCGCCGATGCCATGTCCGAGCAGGAACAGCATTACAACGCACTGGGCGAGTTAAAGGATTTTGCCGGCATGCTTGGCCAGCGTCTGGGCGAAATGCATCAGGTACTGGCGACAGCGACGGACAACGCCGACTTCGCCCCGCAAGTGTCGACCGCCAAGGATATGCAGGCTTCCGGCAAGGACGTTGCCGCGCAAGTCGAGCATGCGCTGAAGCTGCTCAAGCAGCATCAGGGCGAACTCGGTGCGGCGGATCAGAAATTGGTCAAACGCCTGCTCGACGAGAAAAAAACCATCCTTGATCACGTGCAGGATCTGGCGAAAAAAGCCGTCGGCGGTTTGCGCATTCGCGTTCACGGCGACCTGCATCTGGGGCAGGTGCTGGTGATCAAGGGCGATGCCTACCTGATCGACTTCGAGGGCGAGCCGGCGCGGCCATTGAGCGAGCGCCGTGGCAAACACAGTCCGTACAAGGATGTCAGTGGCGTGCTGCGCTCGTTCGATTACGCGGCGGCGATGACCATCAACGTGCACAACGTCGATCACAGTGCCGAGTCCGAAGACGCGCGTCGTCGGGTGGCGCAACGCTATTTGCGTGAAGCGCGAGAAGCATTTGTCGAGGCATATCGCCGCGCGGCAGCTAGTCTTCAGCATGCCTGGCAAGATCCTGAAGGGGCCGACGCTGCGCTGGCATTGTTCGGTCTGGAGAAGGCGGCCTATGAAGTGGCCTATGAAGCCGAAAATCGCCCCACGTGGCTGCCCGTGCCGTTGCACGGTTTGTATGGGTTATTGACGGGGCTTAAACCCTTTTCCGATCTTGGTGGAGAGTAGTCATGAGTTTCTCGAACAAGGAACAGGGACAGGTCAAAGAAGCATTGCTGCCCTCGGCGAAAGATATCGATGCCTTGGTGCGTGCAGAACACCAGGACCCTTTTTCCATTCTTGGCCCGCACGGCGATGGCGCTGGCGGGCAATTCATTCGCGCCTATCTTCCGGGTGCGTTGAGCGTTGTCGTGCTGGACAAAGACAGCGGCGAAGAACGCGGTCCGCTGCAACAGGCGGAAACGCCGGGGTTGTTTGTCGGTCATTTCGAGCAGGCGCGACCGTATCAGTTGCGCACGCGCTGGGCCGGTGGCGAGCAGGTGGCAGAAGACCCGTATAGCTTCGGCCAGTTGCTCGGTGAAATGGATTTGTATCTATTCGCCGAGGGCAATCACCGCGACCTCAGCGCTTGCCTCGGCGCGCAGTTGAAAACCGTCGATGGCGTCGACGGCGTGCGGTTCGCCGTGTGGGCGCCGAATGCCCGGCGCGTGTCGGTGGTCGGGGATTTCAACGTCTGGGACGGCCGTCGCCATCCGATGCGCCTGCGGCATCCGTCCGGGGTCTGGGAGTTGTTCATTCCACGGCTGCAAGCGGGCGAGTTGTACAAATACGAAATCCTCGGCGCCCACGGGATTCTGCCGCTGAAGGCCGACCCGATGGCGCTGGCCACCAGCCTGCCGCCGGATACCGCGTCGAAAGTCGCCGAGCCGCTGCAGATCGACTGGCAGGATCACGACTGGATGAACAGTCGCCGCGAGCGCCAGAAGCATTCAGCACCGCTGTCGATCTACGAATTGCACGCCGGTTCGTGGCAATGCGAGCTGGATGATCTCGGCGAAGTGGCGCGCCAGTACAGCTGGCCGGAACTGGCGGAACGGCTGATTCCCTATGTGAAGGAACTCGGCTTCACCCACATCGAACTGATGCCGATCATGGAACACCCGTTCGGTGGTTCCTGGGGTTATCAGTTGCTTTCGCAATTCGCGCCGAGCGCGCGGTACGGTTCGCCGGCGCAGTTCGCCGAATTCGTCGACGCCTGCCACCGGGCCGAAATCGGCGTGATCCTCGACTGGGTACCCGCGCATTTCCCCACCGACACCCACGGTCTGGCGCAATTCGACGGCACGGCGTTGTACGAATACGGCAACCCGCTGGAAGGTTTTCATCAGGACTGGGACACGCTGATCTACAACCTCGGGCGCACTGAAGTGCACGGTTACATGCTCGCTTCCGGGCTGCACTGGTTGAAGCATTTCCATGTCGATGGTTTGCGCGTCGATGCCGTGGCTTCGATGCTCTATCGCGACTATTCGCGCAAGGCTGGCGAGTGGGTGCCGAACCGTCATGGTGGGCGCGAGAATCTCGAAGCCATCGATTTCTTGCGGCACTTGAACGACGTCGTCGAGCTGGAAGCGCCGGGTGCGCTGGTCATCGCTGAAGAATCCACCGCGTGGCCGGGTGTCAGCCAAAGCACTCAGCAGGGCGGTCTGGGGTTCGCCTACAAGTGGAACATGGGCTGGATGCACGATTCGCTGCACTACATTCAGCAGGATCCGGTGTACCGCGCGCATCATCACAATGAACTGAGTTTTGGCCTGGTCTACGCCTGGTCCGAGCGTTTTATCCTGCCGATCTCCCACGACGAAGTGGTGCACGGCAAGCATTCGCTGATCGACAAGATGCCCGGCGATCGCTGGCAGAAATTTGCCAACCTGCGCGCTTACCTGAGCTTCATGTGGACGCATCCGGGCAAGAAGTTGTTGTTCATGGGCTGCGAGTTTGGCCAGTGGCGCGAGTGGAATCACGATCAGCAGCTGGATTGGTATCTGCTGCAGTATTCCGAGCACAAGGGCGTACAGAAACTGGTTGGCGACCTTAACCGGCTGTACCGCGAGGAGCCGGCGCTGCACGATCAGGATGACGCGCCGCAGGGGTTCCAGTGGTTGATTGGCGATGATGCGATCAACAGCGTTTACGCCTGGCTGCGCTGGAGCAAGGACGGTAAACCGGTGGTGGTCGTGGCCAACTTTACCCCGGTGCCGCGTCAGTCGTATCGCGTCGGTGTGCCGTTTGCCGGGCGCTGGACCGAGTTGCTCAACAGCGATGCAGGGATTTATGCCGGGTCGAATTATGGCAACGGCGGCGGGGCGCAGACCGAAGAAGTGCCGAGCCATGGGCAGGCGTTGTCGCTGGAGCTGAATCTGCCACCGCTGGCGGTGTTGATCCTCAAACCAGAGGGTTGATCCAGTACCGAGTTGCTGCCATCGCGAGCAGGCTCACTCCTACACTTGGAATGCGTTCCCCTTGTAGGAGTGAGCCTGCTCGCGATGGCGTCAGCACAAACACTATCGCCGCTAAGCCAAACGCTACCAACGCATCCGCACGCCAAGGCTGCCGATCAGACCATTCAAATCATTGTCATCGACATCGCTGCTGTAATCGGCGCTGACATACAAACTCACCGAAGGCGTCATCCGCGCCACCAGGCCCAAGCCCAACTCCACTGTCGAGGATTTGCGGCTGCTGCTGATCTTGTCGACCTGATCCAGTGTCACCGTGTTGCCGGTGTACACCGTGTGCCAGAGGTTGGTGCGCACATAGGGTTCTACCGGCAGGCCATTCAAATCGTAACTGCCTTTCAAACGGGCGCCGACGCGACCGCTCCAGGCGCTGAGATCCGTCGATGAGGCATTGCCGGAACCGGCATAGGGCGTGTCGAGCGTGATGCGCTGGTTGATCAATTGTGCCTGCGGTTCGACCACCCAGTTTTCACTCAAGCCAATCGGGAAGCCGCCTTCGACCGAGAAGGTCATCGCGCTGCCTTCGGTGGCTTGCCGCGCGCCTTGTTCGTTGCGACTGAAACCGCTGACGCGGCCGCCGCTGGCCGACAGATCGACGTGCCAGCCTTGGGCGCCGGTCAGGCTGTAATAGGCGCCGAGGCTCTGGCCTTGCAGGTTGAGGGTGTCGGTGGTCGGGTCGTCGAGGGCGCGACTGGTGAGCAAGCCGTTGCCGTTGGCTTGAATCTGATTGAGGCCGCCGATCAGGCCGATGGTCTGGGTATGGCCGCTGCCGCTTTGCAGAGTCAGGACGGCGGGGCCTTTGAACTCGCCGCTGCCGGGTGTGGCAAAACCCGAAGACAACACGTCGGTTTGCGCTTGCCGGGCGCTGCGGCCGTAGAGCTGGTCCCAGGCGCCGGGGGCGAGATCTTCAGTGATCAGGTTGGCGCCGCGCAGGTCGGGCCGCGGGCTGAAGCGCTGCTGATCGGGGGTGATGACCGTGGCGGGCAAGGTCATCACCGGTACGTCCGCGCGATACCACGGCGTGGTTTCATCCGCCGCAGGGCCGGCCTGCGCCTCCATGGATGAGCACAGCAAGATGGAACTCGACACTGTGCAGAAAGTGATTTTGATCTCGTGTGGGGTGAATGAAATTTTCATGGAGGTCTACCTTGCAAGCGCATGCGACATCTCGATGTGGCGTCTCTCCTACCCCGAACGAGGGGCGACCGAATGGAGCGGGACAAACCGTGGCCGCTCGATTTCGCGAGTGTCCGAAGGCTCGTTCCGGGTAGTGATTCCGGGGGTAGTAAGGTAGAGATAAGAAGAGTGCGAGGCGCGCGTCAAGAAATTGGACGATGAACGGTAGTGGCCAAAGAGGATTGGCAAGTGTTTGTTCTTCTGCACATAACTAAGTGGTTGTTTGTATGGAAAATCGTTTTGCAGGCCTCGTGTTAGAGCGGTTTTATGTCCGACGGAAGGTCTACCAACTGATGCGCACGCCGAGAGTGCCGGCCACGCCACGCAGGTCATTACTGTCAATATTGCGGCTGTAATCGGTACTCGCGTACACGCTCACGGCACGGTCGAGTGTCACTATGACGCCGAGGCCGATATCGGCCGTGGAAGATTTCTGTTCGCTGCTGATGACATCTGTGTCGCCGAATGTCACCGAGTCGGTACCGGAAAAGGTGTGCCACAGGTTAGCCCGCAGATACGGTTCCACTGGTAGACCACTGACCTGATAGCGACCCTTGAGCCGTGCGCCGAGGCGTCCGGTCCAGGCGCCGTCGGAGTCGAACGAGACCCGCGAGATGCCGTCGTCCTGGCTGTCGAGGGAGATTTTCTGGTGGATGACCTGAGTCTGCGGTTCGACCACCCACGTGTCGTTGATGGGGAACGGATAGCCGGCCTCTGCCGACAGCGTCAGTGCATGCCCGCGGTTGTCCAGTTTGACGCCACGGTCGGAGCGGTTGTCGCCATCGAATCGGGTGCCCATCACTACGGTGTCGATGTACCAGCCATACGGATCGACCAAGGTCCAGTACACGCCGTAGCTGTCGCCTTCGAGTTTGATTTTGCCGGCGCTGTTGTTCTCGAAGCCTTCATTGAATCCATCGACGTCGCCTTGCAAACGACTGTGGCCGACGAAGAAACCGAGGCGTTGCGTCTGCCCACCGGCGGTCAGCGAGCTGTACAGATCATTGCCGACCTGAAAGCCATTGAGCGAGCCGTCCAGGCGCGGCGTGACGGTGCCGGCCCAACGCTGATCGAAGTTCTTCCCATAGACCCGGCCCCATCCGGCGCCGAACGCCCCGGTCTCATTGAGCAGGCGTTGGTCGCCCTGACGGTCGTGGAACGTGCCCAGTGCATTCAGCGTGAGTTGCGCGGCGGCGGGGGGCAACACCGACCAGGTCGGCACTTCCGGACGGTACAACGGAATCGGCTCGGCCCCAGCCACGGCGGCAGGCAACACCGGTAACGGCGGGCTGCCAGCCGGGGCGATGGCCGCAACCGGCACGGCAACCACCGGTACCAGAATCGGTGGCAGCCTCGGGTCGGGGTTTGGCACGGCAACCACTTGCGGCGCGACCACGGCAGAGCGCAGGTACCAGCTGTTCTCGGTGCCGGCAGTGACGCCGCCCTTGAACAGGTAGTAATCGTAGGCGCCGGCGGAAATCGGGCCATTGAGGGTAAAGGCGTTATTGCTGCTGACCGTGCTGCCTTGGGCCTGCACCAGTTGAATGCCATTGGCCTGGGTCAGCCCACCCGCGCCGCCGAGATTGCTCACGCTGATCACCGTCGCACCGCTGAGGCTGCCATTGTTGACCACCAGTTTGTCACTCGGTGAGTCATCGCCAGCGACGACGCTCTGCAGCAACAACTGGCCATTGTTGCCGACATAGTTGCCTTGCACGGTCAGCGTGTCATCGGCGCGGCTGTTGCCACGGGTGAGATCGATGACGCCTGCGTTGTTCAAGGTCACTGCCTGCCCGGCCACGGCGGGGGACACTGCGCCCTGGGTCGAATACAGCGAACTGCTAGCATCGATGTTCAGCACGCCCGTGCCCGTGCCGGCGTCGCCCAGCACCAGGCTGGCGGAACCGAGGTCGAGTTGCGCGGCATTGCTCAGGTTGACCGTTTCCCAGTTGGTGAAGCGCGCGGGAAGCGCCGTGCGCGTGTTGTCGAAGGTCAGTACGTCGTTGCCGACACCGCCATCGACGCTCGGCGTCAGCGTGAGAAGACTGTCGTCGAGATTACGCAGCGTTGCGGTGTCATTGCCAACATCGAGCAGAACCGCCGAACGAATGACCCCGCCGCCGTCCCAGACAAACCGGTCATCGCCGACGCTGGCGCGGATCTCGCCGACGATTTCGCCGCCGGTCACGGTGATGCTGTCGTTGCCGCCGCTGACGCTGATGTTGCCACCGATGCGCCCGCCGGAAACGAGGATGGTGTCGGTGCCGAATCCGGTGACCAGATTGCCGAGAATCTGCCCGCCGGACATGTCGAAAATATTGTTATCGAGCTTCATGTCGACGCGGCCGATGGTGCCACCGGTCATGCGTGCAACATCGCCATCCTCGAAAGCGCCAACGATGGTGCCGCCGGTCATCAGGAAGGTGTCGCGGCTGTCGCCCTGCGCCAGAGAGCCGATCGAACCGCCGCTCATGACAAAGTCGTCGATGCCGTTGCCCTGGCTGACGGCGCCCGTGATCACCCCTGAGTTGACCTCGACCCGGTCAGTGCCGGCGCCGAACGTCACATTGCCGTTGATTTGCCCGGTGCCATTGGCCGGCAAGGTGAGGCTGTTATTGCCCGCGAGGTCGGTCAGCGGGCCGCTGCTGCCGCTGTCGCAGGTAAAGTTGTCATTGCCGGGGCCGGCGACTAGCGTACAGGCCGCCGTGGCGGGTGAGCTGCCGAGCAGCAGAAGCGAGGCGGGCAGCAGCAGGTGCGGCAAAGCCCACAGATGACGGTAGCGCGTCATGGTAATTCCCTACGGCTGATTCCGGGAATCCGTCCTTGTGTCAGCGCTGCATCAAGCCCGGTCGTGCAACTGAGGCACTACGTCAGGTTGCTGCGCTAACAAACTGAATGCGCTACTCCTTGAGCTGATTTAGGTGTAGTTGGTTTTACCGCTGGATCAACAACGGCTGACCAACGGTCTTGTCATAATCGCCATTACAAATGCACTTCCACCGCCAGCGGCAAGTGATCGGACAGATGCGTCCACGGCTTGTTGCCGAGGATTTGCGGGTCATGGCTGCTGGCATTGCGCAGGTAGATGCGGTCCAGCCGCAGCAATGGAAACCGCGCCGGGTACGTCTTCGCCGGTCGCCCGTGATGGCGCTCGAACGCTTCGTGCAAGTAATCGCGCCGGGCGAGGGCGGCGTCGCCCTGAAGCTGCCAGTCGTTGAAGTCGCCGGCAATGATCACCGGGGCGTCGTCGGGTAGCGATTCGAGCAACTGGCAGAGCAGTTGCAACTGCAATTGCCGATGACTTTCAAGCAGACTCAAATGCACGCAGATCGCATGGACCTCAGCGTGCCCCGGGACGTCGAGCACGCAGTGCAGCAGGCCACGCCGTTCGGGGCCGGTGATCGACACATCGAGGTTGCGGTATTCGCGGATCGGGTATTTCGACAGCAGGGCGTTGCCATGGTGACCGTCGGGATAGACGGCGTTGCGTCCGTAGGCGAAGTCGCTCCACATGCTGTCGGCGAGAAATTCGTATTGCGAGGTTTGCGGCCATTCGTTGTAGCGGCTGGAATGACGCTCGTGTTCACCCACTACTTCTTGCAAGAACACCAGATCGGCCGAGGTACTGCGCACCGCTTCACGCAGCTCCGGCAGGATGAAGCGCCGATTCAGCGCGGTGAAGCCTTTGTGGGTGTTGACCGTCAGCACCCGCAGACGATGAATCACTGGCGCGTCGACCGCATGACGCTTGGGATCGCTGGACACGTTCACTCCTCTGAATCCTGACTGCCTATGCATGCGACTGACACGACGCGGCGACAGTTCCTTCCAGATCACCGTGTAGGAGCTGCCGCAGGCTGCGATCTTTTGACTTTCATCCTCTAAAAAACAAGATCAAAAGATCGCAGCCTTCGGCAGCTCCTACAAAAGCGTCCATGGTGGTGCGGCGGGCGGTGTTTCAGAGGAAGACAATTTCGTACGGCAGGCGCATGCGCTCGAGGATCACCGGCGGCAACATTGGCGCAATGCCGATGGCCGGTTCGCCCTTGAGCTGGCTGGCGTAGGCGTGGGTGGCGTGGCTCTTGCGGGCGACGGTCCAGGTGTCGAGGCGCAGTTTGCGTGCACGCTGCCAGGGGATCAGCGTGTGATCGCGTTCCGGCCAGTGCCAGGCCCAGACCGGTACGTCGTGAAAACTGGCGCCGGCGAGTTCGGCGGCTTTGGCACTGGCGCGGCCGACCACTTCATGGTCGTCGTTACTGTCCTCGCGCCAGGTGCTGAATACCACGTCACCGGGGCGCAGGTAGCGGCCGATGAAGTCGGTCAGTTGCCGTTCCTGATCCTGCAGCGCGTTATCGGTGAAACCGCCGCGTACCCACTTCAAACTGTGCATCGGCAAGCCCAGGCGCCGCAGGGCTTCGACGCTTTCCTGCGGGCGGAACACGCTCAGGCGCTTCTCCGACCATTGGCGTGAACCGGGATGGCTGGCGCTGCCGTCGGTGATCGACAGCAGTTGCAACGGGTGGCCGAGGCTGGCGAGCAGTTGCAGAAGGCCGCCGCAAGTCACCACTTCATCGCCGGGATGCGGCGCGATGACCACGGCGCGCGCGCCGAGAGGCACCAGGCTCTGCGTGGCGATGACCGGAATGTTGTCGAGTTGTGCAGCGCTGTTCCAGATTTGCCCGTTCGGGCTTTCACTGAGGAATAACGGTTTCATGGGGGATGACGTCCTTGTTGAGTCAGGCCCTCAGTCGTGCTCACAACCTAGAAGGCTGTCGCGAACGACCCGTGAAGGCGGGGTAATTGCCATGCGACGCTCCGAACCCTGGATTGCCGCGCAGGAGAGTATTGCTCATGAAGTACAGTTCGTCGCGTCACAGATCAATCTGATCCGGATTTATTTCTCAAAGCTGTGCCAGATTTCGCAAGTAGTCGCCAAATCCGCCACGGGCGCGACTGTCGAGGCGCGCGCTGGTATGCACTCTCGGCCGATGGCTCCAGGCGATGTCGGCGCCGGACAATTCCAGTTGCCGGACCAACTGCACATCCTCATCGCACACCAGCGGCGGAAAGCCTCCGGCCCAACGATAGGCATCGGCGCTGATCCCGAGGTTGGCGCCGTGAATGTGTCGATGGCCATCGCGGGCCTGATAGTGGCTGTGATAACGGATTTGCGCGGCTTCGTTGAATGACTCGTGCCAGCGTTCGACCGTCACCGTGCCACACACTGCGTCCGCGCCCAAGCCCAGTTGTGCCACCAGCCAATCGTCGGCGACGCGGCTGTCGGCATCCGAGCAGGAGATCCAGCGAGCGCCGCGCTCCAGCAGAACCTGCGCCCCGGCGGCACGCGCCTGGCCGACGTTGCGCGCCTCGATGTGCAGGCTCTGCACCGGGTAGCGGCTGACAATCTGCGCCGAGCGATCGGTGCAACTGTCGAGCACCACCAGCACTTCGACGCGCTCACCGGCGAGCAGCCCGTGCCGGCTGGCGCGCATCGCTGCGCTCAGGCAATCGTCGAGCAGGTCCTCTTCGTTGTGCGCCGGAATCAGGATGCCGATCATCGCAAACCCTCCAGTGCCGCCACCGAGCGCGGTTCGCGGCTCCATACCTCAAGAATGAAATCGGCTTCCTGATGCAGCGCCAGTCGCGGCAGCTTTAACTGTTCGTGGATCAGGTCATGGACCTGACGCGCGTTGAGCGGGCAGTTATCGATCGGCGGACGCCAGTGGCAAGCGAGTAATTGTCCGTCTGCGGTCAGGCTCTGACTGATCCGACGGATCACTTCTGTCAGATCCTTGCTGTCGAGGTAGTAGCCGATTTCGCTAAATACGATCAGGTCGAATTTTTCCTCCGGCCAGTCGTCCGGCAAGCGGTTTTGCCGGACTTCGGCGTGATCGAACAGGCTTAATCGAGTGCGCGCCAGACTCACTGCCGCGTTCGCCGTGTCGCAACACAGCAGACGGTCGCAGCGGCCAGCCAGTTCGGCGCTCAATTCGCCATTGGCGCAACCCGGTTCGAAAATCGCCCGATAGTGCGCACGCGGCAGGGCGGCGAGCGTGATCGCGCGTTTGCGCTGTTCGTACCAGCGCTGGCGAAACGCCCACGGGTCGTCGTTGCCGGCGAACAATCCTTCGAAGTAGCGATCTTCGACGCTCATAAAAACACCACTTCGAACGGTTGCAGCAGCCGATCCAGCACATACGGCGCGAGCACCGGCGCAAGCCCCGCTTCAGCGTCGCCCTCCAACTGGCTGGCGAACGCGTGCACGGCGTGACGCTTGCGCGCGATCTGCTCGGGCGACAGGAGAATCTTGCGTGCCCGCTGCCACGGCACCAAAGCGTCTTCCGGGGTTGCCCAGTGCCAGGTCCACACCGGCAGCTCGTGACAGGTCGCGCCGACACGCCGCGCCGCTTCGGCACTGGCGCGGCCGACGGCTTCATGGTCGCAATGGCCGTCTTCGCTCCAGGTGGTGAACAGCACATCGGTGGGGCGCAGGTGGCGCTGGATGAAGTCGCGCAACGCTGGTTCTTCGGCGGCGACCTGGGTGTCGTTAAAGCCTGCGCGCAGCCATTTCAAACGATGCATCGGCAGGCCAAGACGGCGCAAGGCTTCGGCGGACTCCTGCGGACGCACCACGCTCAGGCGTGCCACCGGCCAGCGCGCGGAGCCGGGATGGCTGGCACTGCCGTCGGTGACCGAGATCAGTTGCAACGGTCGCCCGGCAGCAGCCAGCAGTTGCAGCAGGCCGCCGCAACCGAGCACTTCGTCGTCCGGGTGCGGCGCGACAATCACCGCGCGTGAGCCGGGCGGTACCAGGCTGAGGATGTCGATGCTGTCGAGCTCGGCCAGATGTTGCGAGCCTTGCCACTGATGCAGCGAGGTTCCCTGGCCGACGATTGGATTGGTTCTCATAGCGTCCATACCTCATCCGGTTGCGCGGCGATCAGTTGACCGAGGGCGGCGAGATCGCGTTCGGCATGGCTTTGCCGCAGAAACACCGGCAGATCGGCGATCAACCGGGCGAAATGCCGGTCTTTGCAAAACGGTCCGGCACCGAGGGCTCGGCCCACTTCGCGCATCACCTGTTCGGCTGATTGCTCGACCGCCGCGCGCGCCCGACGCGCGAGTAATTGCGCGTCGTCTTCGGGATGTGCGTCGATGTGCAGAGCGCTGAAGCGCAGGACGTCTGCGCCAGCCTGCAAAGCCGTGTCGACCGCGCCGAGATGGGCCAGAGCGTGGGCTTCTTCGCGTTGTGCGCAGTGTTGGCGCAGACTCTCGCCAAGCTGCCGCGCGGCGCCGTACCAGCAAGCGGCGATGCCGATGCCGCCTTGCCAGAAACCCGGGCGTTGCAGGTAGTCGCCGGGGTTGCCGATGGCTTGTGCTTCGGCACCTTCGAACAGCACCTCGACGCTGCCGGTCGCGGCCATGCCCACCGCTTGCCAGCCCTGATCGGTGATGGTCACGCCCGGCTGATCGAGGGCGACGGCGACCAGTTGTTGCTGATCATCAGCATCCCATGCAGTCAGCAGGGCATGGCTGAGCACCGCCGCGCCGGAACACCAAGCCTTGCGACCGTGCAACGCGACCATGTGCCCGGCTGGCGAGACCTTGACTCGGGCCTGCGGCGGTTCCGCCGCCCACATGCCCCAAGTGCTGCCGGGCGTCGGCGATCCGCCCAGTTGTTCGATGATCGCCAGTGCGTCGGTGTGGCCCTCGAAGAGTTTGCACAGGCCCAGATCATGCCCGCCGACATCGGCCAAGTGCTGAAAGCGTTCCAGAGTGCGACCGCTGCCCGGCAACGGCAAGCGGTCATGCCCGGCCTCGACCATCGCCCGCAGGCAACTGCCGAGGGCGGCGGTATTGGCGTAGTCCGGCGGACGACGGGCGAGGTAGCTGTGCAAGTCCATATCAATCTTCTTCTTCGTGTTGCAGTTCGAACAGCAGCAATGAGCGTCCGGTGACGGAATATTCGTGACCGAAATCGAAGCGTTCCTGACCGCGAATCGCCGGTTGATTGGTGTCGATCATGCACGTCCAGAAACCGCCGTCAGGCACTTCCGGCAAGGTGAAATTGACGATGTCGTGGTGAGCGTTGACCACCAGCAGCAACGTCGCGTCGCCACCTTTGCGGCGAATCCCGGTTTCCTGCGCGCGACCATCGAGCAACATGCCAAGGCAACGATTGTGCGCGTCATGCCAATGCTCGGTAGTCATCTCGGTGGCGTCCGGCGCCAGCCAGGTGACGTCCTTGACGCCGATATCCTCGTTGTATTCGCCGACGAGGAAGCGCCCGCGCCGCAGGATCGGATAGGCCAGACGCAACTTGATCAGGCGTTTGACAAATTTCAGCAGGGCCTTGCCGTCCTCGCTCAGGTCCCAGTTGACCCAGCCGATCTCGCTGTCCTGACAGTAGGCGTTGTTGTTGCCGTCCTGGGTGCGGGCGAATTCATCGCCGGCAACGATCATCGGCGTACCCTGGGCGAGCAGCAGGGTGGCGAAAAAATTGCGCATCTGCCGGTGGCGCAGGGCATTGATTTCCGGGTCGTCGGTCGGGCCTTCGACACCGTGGTTCCATGACAGATTGTTGTTGCTGCCGTCCTGATTGTTCTCGTCGTTGGCTTCGTTGTGCTTGTCGTTGTACGAGACCAGGTCGTTGAGGGTAAAACCGTCATGGGCGGTGATGAAGTTCACCGACGAGTACGGCCGCCGCCCGCGCTGATTGAACATTTCGCCGGAAGCGGTCATGCGGCTGGCGAAATCAGCGACCTGGCCGTCGTCGCCTTTCCAGAAGGCACGTACGGTGTCGCGGAATTTGTCGTTCCACTCGACCCAGCCCGGCGGAAAGTTGCCCACCTGATAACCGCCGGGGCCGCAGTCCCACGGCTCGGCAATCATCTTCACCTGGCGCAGGACCGGGTCCTGACGGCAGGCCACGAGGAAACTGTGACGCTCGTCGAAACCGTCGTGGTAGCGGCCGAGAATGGTCGCGAGGTCGAAGCGGAAACCGTCGACGTGCATCTCGCTTGCCCAGTAACGCAGCGAGTCAGTGACCATTTGCAGCACGCACGGGTGGCTCAGGTCCAGCGTGTTGCCGGTGCCGGAATCATTGATGTAGAAGCGCTTGTCGTCAGGCATCAAACGGTAGTACGAGGCGTTGTCGATGCCGCGCATCGACAGGGTCGGGCCTTGCTCGTTGCCCTCGGCGGTGTGGTTGTAGACCACGTCGAGAATCACTTCGAGGTTGGCTTCGTGCAGGTGCGCGACCATCTCCTTGAACTCGGCGATCTTGCCGCTGGCGAGGTAACGCGGGTCGGGGGCGAAGAACGCAATGCTGTTGTAGCCCCAGTAATTGGTCATGCCCTTGTGCAGTAGATGCTGGTCGTTGACGAAAGCATGGATCGGCAGTAACTCGACGGTCGACACGCCGAGTTTGCGGATGTGTTCGAGCACGTCATCGACCATCAACCCGGCAAAGGTGCCGCGCACATTCTCCGGCACGGACGGGTGACGCATGCTGATGCCGCGTACGTGGGTTTCATAAATGATGGTCTTGTCCCACGGCACGCTGACCCGATGGTCGTTGCCCCAGGTGTGCGCCGGGTCGATGACCTTGCACTTGGGCACGAAAGGCGCGCTGTCGCGTTCATCGAAACTGAGGTCGGCGTCGGGATGGCCGATGGTGTAGCCAAACAAAGCTTCCGACCATTTCAGTTCGCCGACCAGTTGCTTGGCATACGGATCGATGAGCAATTTGTTGTGGTTGAAACGATGACCGTTGGCCGGGTCGTACGCGCCGTAGACGCGGTAGCCGTAGATCAGCCCCGGATGCGCATCGGGCAGGTAGCCGTGGTAGATCTCGTCGGTGTATTCCGGCAGCTCGATACGTTCGAGTTCGACCTCGCCGGCGTCGTCGAAGATGCACAGTTCGACCTTGGTGGCATTGGCGGAGAACAGGGCAAAATTCACCCCCAGCCCATCCCAGGTCGCACCGAGCGGGAAGGGCAGGCCTTCACGAATTCTCGACGGCTCGACGTGCGCGGTGGGCTCGGCTTTCTTTGGACGGGTCATGATTGCTCCTGCAAAAAAACGGGGATGGTTCAGTTGACACTGATCCCCTGTGGCAGCGGGCTTTTGTGGCGAGGGGATTTATCCCCGTTCGGCTGCGTAGCAGTCGCAAAATCATTGCACTCGGCGCATCTGAAGTACCGCATGTGCAGCATTTGGGGCTGCTTCGCAACCCAACGGGGATAAATCCCCTCGCCACAAAATGCCCAGGTCCATAGGGGAATTGTGGGTTTCTTCAGGGCGAGTTGGCCCTCAGTGGCGAGCAAACCCGCCACACAGTCGTTTAGTTCAAATATCCGGGAAGCGTCAGATCGCCGAAGGCTTTCGCGGCGCTTTAGGCTTTTTCTCGGCAGGTTTTTCGCCCGGGGGAAGAACTTTGGCGGCGGTCGCCGGTTTGGCCTTGGCAGCCGCTTTGGGCTTGTCAGCAGCGCTCTTGCCGTCAGCAGCGGTCTTGCCCGCAGTTTTGCTGCCAGCGGCTTTTGGCGGCTTCTTCGGCGCCAGCGCTTCAGCTTCGGCCAGTTTGCGCGCCATCTCCCAGTGGCGCTCTTCGTGGCCTTCAGGTTTCCCTTCGGATTCCCAGATCTGATAGGCGAATTCGCGGATGCGTTTATCGTCGGTGCTCATCGCAATGCTCCTGAACTGAACTCGTGCTTACGTTAAGTGTTGGATAAAGAGATTGACCGGGACATCCCCCAGCGCGTCGCTGATATTCAGCTCCCTGTTTTTTGTGACTGCGTGGCTTGAAAAAAGTCCCTTCAGGTTTGTGTCAGAGGCGGCGAACGGTAAAACCACCCGTGTATCGCCCCAGCGCAGCGCATCGACCTGAGGTACAGCACCGTTTTCCAGCAACGTTGCACAACGGATCGGCACGATCACGATGGCGTATTTCCCCTCGTGTTCACGGGCAAACGCGAGCACGTTGTGCGCCTGGCTGCCCAGCACCTCCAGGGCCTGGTACGTGCCGCGCCGAAACAACCCGGCATGTTCGGCGCGCAGGTTCAGCACCTCGGCGATCAAGGCTTGCTTGATGCGCCCGTCACGCCAGTTCGTCAGCAATTGCACAGTCGCCAGTGGCTCCTGCAGGGACTGCGCGCGAGCGGCGTAATCTACCGGCCGGCGATTGTCCGGATCGACCAGGCTGAAATCCCAGAACTCGTTGCCCTGATACAGATCCGGAACGCCCGGCACCGTCATGCGCAGCAAGGTTTGCGCCAAACCGTTGAGGGCGCCGGCAGCGGCGATGCTGTTGGCGGTCTTGGCCAGTGCGGCGCGCAGCAGTTCGCCGTCATCACCGGTGAGCAGTTGCTCGGTAAACGCCTGGGTCGCATTTTCATAGGCTTCGTTCGGCGCGCTCCAACTGCTTTGCAGCTTCGCCTCACGCAGGGCTTTCTGTTGCCACTGCCAGATACGCTTGGCGTAGTCGGCGAAACCCTGTTGATCGTCATCCCGCAAATCCAGCGGCCAACTGCCGAGCAAGGCTTGATAGAGAATCAGCTCATCGCCGGCCGACGGTACTTGATCATCGACGCGAACCGGGCGGGCGAGGGCGCGCCACAGTTCGACCTGCTCGGCGTACCAATGGCTGCGCTCACTGAGCACGGCCAGACGCGCGCGGGTGTCTTCGCCGCGTTTGTGATCGTGCGTCGCGGTGGCCAGCAGGTTGTCGGCAAACTCGCTCAGGCGACGCTGATTGACCGCATGGAAATCGCTGACCGGCGCGCTGAATTGTTCCGTGTTGTAGCCGACATCGTTGCGCGACAGCAGCACTGCCGAGCGATACAACGCGGTGTCTTCGACGGCTTTGGCCGCTGCCGGTGAGGTGAGTTGCTGAAAGCGCACGCAGGCATGCTTGAGGATCTTGCGTGAGCGCCCGCGCGGTTTGCGCCGCCACGGCGTGCCACCGAGCCAGGTCGCCACGCAGTCGAGCACTGGCCAGTCGGCTTCGCTGAGGGTTTGCCGGGCACCGTCCATGGCCTGCTGGAAAAACACCTCGTCCTCGGCGGAACGACCCATGGCACTGATGTAGGTGCGATAAACCGGGAAGTGCACGATCAACGCCTGTAGCACTCGGCGGATCGCGCCAAGCGTCAGGTCGCGGGTCATCAGGTCGTCGCGCGCCACTTGCAGCAAGGCCTGGGCGACGCTTTCGCAATCGCTGGCGAGCGAACCGTTGAGAATCTGCTGACGCGCCAGTTGCGCTTCTTCGATAAACGCTGCCGGGCGTTCGGTGCGCCGCTGCCACAGATCACCGAGAACGTATTCACCATCGGGATCGTGTTGCAACAGCGACAGCTGATTCATGAACTCGTAACCGGTGGTGCCGTCCACCGCCCAGTCGCGGTGCAGGGTTTCGCCGGCTCCGAGGATCTTTTCCACGTAGATCGGCAAGTGCCGGCCCGGTGCCAACAGATCGACACGACGACGCAATTTGCGGCAGTAACCACGCGGGTCGGCGAGGCCGTCGATGTGGTCGATGCGCAAACCGTCAACCAGGCCTTCGGCGATCAGCTGGAAGATCTTGCCGTGGGTGGCTTCGAACACGGCGGGGCGTTCGACGCGCAGGCCGCCGAGTTCGTTGATGTCGAAAAAACGCCGCCAGTTGATGTCATCCGCCGCCGTGCGCCAACTGGCGAGGCGATAGCTTTGCCGTTCGAGCAATTGATGCAACTGCTGGAAGCCTTCGGCCGTGGTCGAGTCGTAACGCTCAAGGTTGCGCTGAATGGCGGCGAGGATCTGTGGGTCGCGCGCCAGTTGCCGCAACTCGTCCTTCAGCGGGATCGCCAGCGCATGCGCATCGGTCTGGTAACTCAGCGTGCTGAAGCGATCCGCGAGGGGTTTAAGCGCTTCTATGGATTTCAGCAATTCGCCGTAATCGTTCGGGCAAATCGGGAAGTGATGGTCGTAATGCTCGACATGAAAGCGGCCTTTGTCTGCATCGAAATGCAGCTTCAGCGTGCCTTCTTGCAACGCCACGCCGTAATCGCTGCCAAGGAATGGCAGCAACAACTGACCCTCCATCAACGGGTCGGGCGAGTGCCATTGAATATCGAAGAATTCACCGTAGGGGCTCAGTCTTCCCCATTCCAGCAGGTCCAGCCACCACGGGTTATCGCTACCACCGACGGCCATGTGGTTAGAGACGATGTCGAGGATCAGCCCCATGTTGTGTTCGCGCAGGGTGCTGACCAATCGCCGCAGTGCCAGCTCGCCGCCGAGTTCCGGGTTGACCTGGGTCGGGTCGACCACGTCGTAGCCATGCATCGAACCGGACCGCGCCGCGAGTAGCGGCGAGGCGTAGATATGGCTGATACCAAGACTGGCGAAATACGGCACCAGTGGCACCGCTTGTTCGAGGGTGAAACCTTGATGAAATTGCAGGCGCAACGTCGCGCGCAGGGGCTGTATGAGCGTTTGATTCATTGGTCACGCTCGGCAGCCTGGAGGCGTGCGCACGCCAGCAACTCAAGCCGCCGCGCTGCATCGGCACCGTCGAGCAAGGCTTCACTGGTGCCGGGCAGGCGCCGCGACCAGTTCGGGTGCGTGTCGACGGTGCCGGGCAGGTTCGCCTGTTCGTTGATACCCAGCGCATCTTCCAGCGGCAGCAGCACCAGTGGCGCGCGGGTATGGCCGAGGAAACGCACCGCAGCGTCGACCACTTGATCGGCTTCGTGGGATTCCTCGCGAAAGTTTTGCGGGTCCTGGCTCAAGGCACTGCGCAGGCCTTCGCGCTCACGCTGGCGATGATGACGCCATTCGATTTCGCCGTTGGCATCGACAAAACCCAGTCGGGCGTTCCAGTCGATGTCGCGGCCATGCCACCAGCCATTGATTGTCGGCAGGTCGTGGGTGCTGGTGGTTGCGAGGGCGTTGTCCGGCCAGTCGAGGATGGGTTTGAAGTGGCAGTTGTCCTGTTCGAACAACAGCACGCGCATGCCGAGCATCGAGCGGGCGATGAGTTTCTCGCGCAGGCCATCGGGCACGGTGCCGAGGTCTTCACCGAGGACGATCGCTTGATGGCGATGGGATTCGAGGGTCAGCAGCCGCAGCAGGTCATCGACCGGGTAATACAGATAGGCGCCGTCGGCGGGCAGCGCGCCGTTGGGAATCACCCACAGGCGTTGCAGGCCCATCACGTGGTCGATGCGCAGACCGCCCGCGTGGGCGAAATTGGCCCGGAGCATGTCGATGAAAGCGCGGAAACCATTGCGGATCAGACCCTCAGGGGAAAACGCGGAAATCCCCCAGCCCTGACCGGAACGGTTGAGGATATCCGGCGGAGCACCGACGGTGAGCGAGGCGAGCAACTCATCCTGAAAACTCCAGGCCTGACTGCCGGCGCCATCGGCCCCGACCGCCAGATCCGCGATCAGGCCAATGCCCATGCCAGCGCTGCGGGCGGCGGTTTGCGCACGCTCCAGGCAGCGATGGATCAGCCATTGGCAAAAGGCAAAGTAGCCGATGCGTTCGGCATATTCTTCGGCGAAGGCTTCCAGCGCGGCGCCGCGCGGGTCATGCCAGTGCGCCGGCCATTGGCGCCAGTCGAGACTTTCGCCACGGGCGGCGCGCATTTCCTGAATCGCTTCGAAGCGGCAGTGGTTTTCCAGGGCTTCGCCACCGCTATGACGGAAACTGGCGAAGTCCGGATGCAAGGGGTGATCACCGGCAATAAAACCTTCATACAAGGCGTGCAGAAGTTGCTGTTTGGCCTCGGCAGCGCTGGGCCAGTCGATCAGTTTCAAATCTTCCAGTCGCGCGAATGTTTCGGCCAGGCCGCTGGCGTCGATGGCATCGCGCAGGGCGCGTTCGCCAAGAATCGCCCCCGGGGCGGCGTAAAGTGAGTTGAGGAACAGGCGGCTGGACGGCGAGTAAGGGCTGTAACGGCCGGTGTCGGCGTTGAACATCGCATGCAACGGGCTGATCGCCAACGCTTCGGCGCCGCGCTCACCGGCAACGCGGACGAGTTCTTCCAGCGCCTGAGTGTCACCGAAGCCGCCGTCGCCGGGGCGGCGCAACGAATACAGTTGCACGCTCAGGCCCCAGGCGCGCGGGATCGGATTGTCGACCGCATCACCGACGCTGAAGCAGCGTTCCGGGGCCACGGCCAGCGTGAAATATTGATCGGCAATGTGCACTTGCTGATATCCGACCGGGATCAGGCCGGGCAAGACCGCTTCGCTGTCGAGTTTGAGGTTCAGCCGCGAACCGTCTTCGAGGTGGATTTCACAAGGTGTTTGCGGTGCGAAGTAACGCGCCAGATCAAGGCCGACGCCGACATCGCTGGTGAGCAGCGGCGGTAGATGGCGGTCTTGCTGCACGGCTTGCAGTTCGAGCAGGCTGGCGTCGATTTCCTGCGCCGTGCTGGCGGGGTGGCCCAATCCGATGAGGACGTTGCGCAGTACCGCCGGGGCGACTTTTTGCGGGCGACCATTGGCGTCGATCCAGTCGACGGCAAGGCCGGCTCGGCTGGCGAGAATTTCCAGTTGCGCATCGCTCATAGGCGCTCTCCATCCAGAGGTTGCAAAGGGGTTGCGGCCGTGAGGCTGACAAGCGCGCAATACGCCGGCAGTTGGCCCGGCTCCGACAGCGCCGCAACGGGCGGCTGTTGAAACAGCCACACGGCGTCGGTCTGTGGAGGGTTGACCACTGGCGTGTCGCTGAGGTTCAGGTCAATTCGCAGCTCACTGCCGTCGCCCAGGCGCCAGCGCGCACTGACCGCGCCATAACCGAGCATATGCGCGCCGAGCGCTTGCGTGCCGGACAGATGCGGAATGAGGTATTGATGGCGAAACTGCAGGAGTTTTTGGTACAGCGCGAAGGTTTCCTGCTGTTTTGCGCTGCCAGTGCCGATCAACCTTGGCTGCGAGGCGTGGAAGGTTTGTTCGGCATTCGGGTCGGGAATCTGCTCGCGCTTGTGCGGATCGGTGAAGGCGCTGAACGCGGCGAATTCACTGCGTCGCCCCTCGCGCACCCGTTCGGCCAGTTCACCGTGGTGACTGGTGAAAAACAGGAACGGTTGCTCGGCGGCAAATTCATCGCCCATGAACATCAGCGGAATCATCGGCGACAGCAGCAACAGCACGGTCGCGGCCTGCACTGCGCGTGGGTCGGCCAATTGATGCAGGCGCTCGCCGAACGCGCGGTTGCCGATCTGATCGTGGTTTTGCAGGAACAGCACGAACGCCGTCGACGGCAGGTGCTCGCTCGGCTCGCCGCGCGGTTCGCCGTGGCGGGTGATGTGGCCCTGGAAGACAAAGCCCTGACTCAGGCAGCGCACCAATTGTTCGGTGGGTTGCGCGGCGTAGTCGGCGTAATAGGCGTCGGTTTCGCCGGTGAGCAGGACGTGCAGGGCGTTATGGCCGTCATCGTTCCACTGCGCGTCGTAGTCGTATTCCAGCAGGCTCGACTGGTTGAGTTCGTTTTCCACGGTCAGCCAGACATGACGGCTCGGGTCGATCTGCGCGCGGATGCGCTGGGCCATCTCCGTGAGGAAATCCGGGTCTTCGATGGCATGCACGGCATCCAGGCGCAGTCCGTCGAAGCGGTATTCGAGCAACCACATCAGGGCGTTTTCGATAAAGAATTCGCGCACTTCGTCGCGGCGAAAATCGATCGCTGCGCCCCACGGCGTATGTTTGTCCTCGCGAAAAAAGCCTTTGGCGTATCGGTGCAGGTAATTGCCGTCAGGGCCGAAGTGGTTGTAAACCACATCGAGAATGACCGCCAAGCCGTGGCCGTGAGCGCTGTCGATCAGGTGTTTGAGTTGTTCCGGGGTGCCGTAGGAGGCTTGCGGTGCGTAGGGCAAGACACCGTCGTAACCCCAGTTGCGTTCGCCGGGGAACTGCGCCAGCGGCATCAGTTCGATGGCGGTGATACCAAGCCCCGCGAGGCGCGCCAGATGTTGTTCGACTTCGGCAAAACCGCCGAGCGCGCCAACGTGCAACTCGTAGATCACCGCTTCGCTCCACGGCCGACCGTGCCAAGCACTGTGTCGCCATGCGTAGGCCAGCGGATCGACCACCACGCTGTGACGGTCGAGGTCGCCGTCCTGCGCTCTGGAGGCCGGGTCGGGCACCTCCAGTTCGCCGTCGATGTTGTAGCGATAACGCGTACCCGCCGGACAGCGAGTCTTGATCACGAACCAGCCGTCTGCCTGCGGCAGCATCGGCAGCGACTGGCCATTGTCCAGCTCGACACTGACGTAAAACGCATCCGGCGCCCACAGCGCAAATTGCGTGTGTTCGGCGTCCAGCATGATCGCGCCGTGGGGCCAGTTTTCAGTAGACCGTAACGGCATCGTTGACCTCCCTGTTACTTGTGAATCGCTTTGCCCAAGGCCTTGGCCACCAGTTGTTCGTAGAGTTCGGCGTACGGTTCAACCGCTTTGCACCAGTTGAACGGCGCCGCCATCGCGCGGCAACGCATGGCATTGAGCAGCTCTGGGAAGGCGAAAACCTTGAACGCACGGCTCAGGGCTTCTTGGTAACTTTCAGCGGTGGATTCGTCGAAAAGGAACCCGGTGACACCGTTTTCAATGGTGTCGGCCAGCCCGCCGGTATTGCGCGCCACCGGCAACGAGCCGAAGCGCTGGGCGTACATCTGGCTCAGGCCGCAAGGTTCATAACGCGATGGCATCAGCAGGAAATCGCTGCCGGCGAACATGCGTCGGGCGTCGGTTTCATTGAAGCCGATGCGCACACCGATCTGCCCGGGAAAGCGCAGTGCCAGTTCACGCATGGCCTGTTCTTCCTCCGGCTCGCCGCGACCGATGATCGCGATCTGGCCGCCGTTTTGTACGATGTACTCGGAAACGGCCTGGGTCAGGTCGAGGCCTTTCTGATAGACCAAGCGTGACACCACAGCGAACAACGGGCCTTCGGAGTCATTCAGTTCAAACAGGTCGCGGACGTGGGCGGCGTTGACGGCTTTGCCTTCCCAGTCACCAATGGCGAACGGTGCGAACAGGTGTGGATCGGTGGCCGCGTCCCAGCTCTCATCGATGCCGTTGGGAATACCGCTGAGCAAGCCTTGCTGGGTCTTGGCGGCCAGAAAACCGTCGAGGCCACAGCCGAAATCCGGGGTGGTGATTTCCTGAGCATAAGTCGCGCTGACGGTGGTGATGTGGCTCGAATAGGCCATGCCGGCCTTGAGGAACGACATCTTGCCGTAGAACTCCATCCCTTCCTGTTGCAGGGCATGCGCGGGAATACCCAGCTCAGGGCAAGAGCCGAGGCTGGTCACGCCTTGATAGGCAAGGTTGTGAATAGTGAACAGTGTTGGCGTGCGCTGCCCTCGCCAGTGCATATATGCCGGGGCCAGGCCGGCCGGCCAGTCATGGGCGT
This sequence comes from Pseudomonas sp. NPDC089741, assembly GCF_044748825.1. Taxonomy (NCBI): domain Bacteria; kingdom Pseudomonadati; phylum Pseudomonadota; class Gammaproteobacteria; order Pseudomonadales; family Pseudomonadaceae; genus Pseudomonas; species Pseudomonas sp. NPDC089741. The sequence goes on from NZ_JBIVGT010000006.1 coordinate 204,061, forward strand.
GCACCAGATCCGGGCACCAGTGGATTTGCGCAAGGTTGGCGGCAATGTCGGCAGCGGCCAGACCGAGGCGGGCGAAACGAATGTGGTTGTCCGGCCAGTCGCGACCGTTGTTGGCGCCGTAGGGCGAACCTTCACGCTCGTAGAGTTCAGGGCAGATCAGCACGTAAATCACCAGGCCGTCCGGCATGTCCATGCGACCGATCTGGCACGGTGGCAGCGCAGCATGGCCGCCGAGTTCGCCGATGATGTGGATCGGGTTCTCGCTGTGCATCACTTGCGGGTAACCGGGAATCAGCACGCGCACGTCATGCAGGTGCGCCATGGCGCGGGGCAGGGCGGCGGACACGTCACCCAGACCGCCGGTCTTGACCAGATCGGCGATTTCCGAGGTCACGAACAACACTTTCTTCTTGTTGGGATTCTGACTCGCAACCGGAGTCAGCGTCTTGGTGCCGGGGACGTTGATCTGTCGGCTGCCGGGAACGCTGACGGTGCTCGCTTCGCCAACTGACTGTTGAGCACGCTCTCCCTGAATATCCAATGCCGCACTGATCATATGAATCTCCCGTGTTATTGATCTGATTCTTCTCATTCCCTGTAGGAGCTACCGAAGGCTGCGATCTTTGGCTTTTGCAAGGATCAAAAGATCGCAGCCTGCGGCAGCTCCTACATACCGCGAGCGCAATCACGCCCGGCATCGGTGAGCAAACGCTACCCAACACGCGCAAGCAGAATGGGTGATCGGGCCGTTGCAAGGATTGCACCAGTCGCTTTGGCCCTGCCTTTCAGATGACCTGCCGCTTCGTGCAAAAGTTTCGAGTTTTTTTCCGCAATATGACCGGCAGGTCGAACCCCGAAAAAACCAGTCTAGGCCAGATCCTAGAGCGGGCCAGAGCAAATGGGTAAATTGTTCGACAATCGGTTTGCCGTTAACGGCAACCGTGCTCGGGAGGGGCAAACGCACCGACGAAGTGCAGGTTTTTTTAGCGGGAGGGGCCAAAACGGTGACTGGGCGGTCACGATTTTGTGCTAGCGAGAAGTGCGGGTGCACTGTTGTGGTGCGAACAGTTTGTTGATCAGGTGACCCCTGTAGGAGCTGCCGAAGGCTGCGATCTTTTGATCTTGATCTTAAAAACAACATCAAAAGATCGCAGCCTTCGGCAGCTCCTACACAGGTGCGGTGTCAGGCAAATTAATTCAACAGGCGAATTGGCTTGTCCGTCGCCCAGGCTTGAATATCCTCGATCATTTGCGAAAAGAACTGTTGATAGTTCTGTCGGCTGACATACCCCACGTGCGGTGTCGCCAGTACGTTATCCAGTGTGCGAAAAGGGTGCAGCGCTGGTAGCGGCTCTTCAGCGAAAACATCCAGCGCCGCGCCGGCGATCTGCCGCTTCTGCAGCGCCTTGATCAGCGCAGGTTCATCGACAATCGGCCCGCGCGCCGTGTTCACCAGCAATGCTGTGGCTTTCATCGAGGCCAGTGCCTGTGCATCGACCAGCCCGCGACTGCGCTCGCTGAGCACCAGATGCACCGAAAGCACATCAGCCTGCTCGAACAGTTGCTGCTTGCTGACATAGGTCACGCCAACCTGCTGCGCGCGTTCGGCGGTGAGGTTTTCGCTCCAGGCAATCACGCGCATGCCAAACACCTGACCGAACTGCGCGACACGCTGGCCAATACTGCCCAAACCGAGAATGGCCAGAGTCTTGCCATGCAGGTCGCCGCCCAGCCCTTGTTGCCATTGCCCGGCGCGCAGAGCGTTGGCTTCAGCAAGCAGATTGCGCGTGGCCGCCATGATCAGCGCCCAGGTCAGTTCCGGCGCCGCATGCTTGTAACTGTCGGTGCCGCAGACCTGGATGCCGAGTTTTGCTGCCGCCGGCAGATCCAGTGCAGCATTGCGCATGCCACCGGTCACCAGCAGTTTCAGATTAGGCAAACGCGCCAACAGGTCGGCATCGAAGCGCGTGCGTTCGCGCATCACACAGATGACCTGATATTTGCCCAGGCGCGCGGCCAGGGTGGCGTTGTCCGCCGGGTAGTCATGCTCGAACGTCACTTCACCGATGCTGTCGAGTAGCGACCAGTCGACAACGTCGCGGGCCACGTCCTGCCAGTCATCGATTACTGCAATCTGCACCGCCATCAGCCTTACCTCATCAACGAACGGGATTGGTTGTGTTCAGCCAGCCGAGCAGCGCCTTGTGGAACTGCGCCGGTTCTTCCATTTGTGGCGCGTGGCCCATGCCGGGAAACTCTACCAGCGTCGACTGCGGGATCAGCTTGGCCACTTGTTTGCCGAGCACCTCGTAGTGACCGATTCTGGCTTTCACCTCAGGTGGCGCGAGGTCCTTGCCGATGGCCGTGGTGTCGGAGGTGCCGATCAGCAACAGCGTCGGCATCTTCAGGTCCTTGAACTCGTAGTACACCGGCTGGGTGAAAATCATGTCGTAGATCAGCGCCGAGTTCCACGCGACCTGGGTCTTGCCCGGCCCCTTGCTGAGGCCGGCGAGCATGTCGACCCAGCGATCGAATTCGGGCTTCCAGCGACCATCGTAATAGGTGCTGCGCTCGTAATCACGGATGCCTTGAGCGCTGACTTTCAACTCGCGCTGATACCACTGATCGACGGTGCGATAAGGCACGCCGAGGGCTTTCCAGTCTTCCAGGCCAATCGGGTTGACCAGCGCCAGTTGCTCGACCTGCTCGGGAAACAGCAACGCATAACGGGTGGCGAGCATGCCGCCGGTGGAATGGCCGAGCAGGGTAGCCTTCTGAATACCCAGCGCCTTGAGCAATTGCTGGGTGTTGGTCGCCAGTTGCTGAAAGCTGTATTGATAATTGTCTGGTTTGCTGGAGGTGCAGAAACCGATCTGGTCCGGGGCAATCACCCGAAAACCGGCTTCACTCAAAGCCTTGATCGAACTGTCCCAGGTCGCCGCGCAAAAATTCTTGCCGTGCATCAGCACCACGGTGCGACCGTTGGCCTTACCGTGGGCAGCGACATCCATGTAACCCATCTGCAACGATTTGCCCTGGGACTGGAAGGCGAAGTGTTTCAGCGTGTAGGGGTATTCAAAGCCTTGCAGCTCTGGCCCGTAAGCCGGGCCTTCGGCAGGCGTTGCCTCAGTGGCAGCATGGGCAAACAGCGGCAGCGCGGCACTGAGCAACAGACCGGGCAGCCAGCGGAAACGCGTGACGGACATAAGGGCAAACTCCATTGAAATCGGCCGATCCTGGAACGGCGGGATTAGGGCGACGTTAAACACAGGCAATCAGCACGTCTGATCGTTCAACCGAGCCAGCCGAGGGTCAGCATTGCGACCACGGCATAACGCGCGCCTTTGGCGAGGCTGACGATCAACAGGAACCGCCCGAGCGGCTCGCGCATCACCCCGGCGATCAATGTCAGCGGGTCGCCGATCACCGGCAGCCAACTGAGCAGCAATGACCAATGGCCGTAGCGTTCATAGTGTTTGCGCGCCCGCGCCATGTGCCTGGGGCTGACCGGAAACCAGCGCCGCTGCTGAAACCGTTCGATGCCCCGCCCCAGCCACCAGTTGACCAGCGAGCCGAGCACGTTGCCCAGCGTCGCCACGGCAAGCAGCCCCCACAGCCAATATCGCTCACTGGCAAGCAAGCCGACCAGCACCGCCTCGGACTGCAACGGCAACAACGTCGCCGCGCCGAATGCGGCAAAGAACAGCCCGGTATAGGCAACTGCCATCAGTGCGCCGGATAGTCCGCCACCACCACGTCAGCGCCGTTCTTCTTTAAGCCGATCACTTGATAGGCATCGCTCATGCCGTCCATTTCCATCCCAGGCGAGCCCATCGGCATGCCTGGTGCGGCGACACCGAGCAGGTCGTCGCGCTTGCTCAGGGCCAGCACTTGATCAGCCGGCACGTGGCCTTCGACGAATTTGCCGTTGATGAGTGCGGTGTGACACGACGCCAGGCGCTGTGGCACGCCGTGTTGTTGCTTGAAGCTGCTCATGTCGCTTTCGACGTGGTCTTCGACTTTGAAACCGTTGGCTTCGAGATGGCTGATCCATTTTTTGCAGCAACCGCAATTGGCGTCGCGATGCACTTCGATCGGGATCAGGTCGGCCGCCTGGGCCAGGGAAGAGAGAAACAGGGCGCTCAGGGCGACCAGACGCAGGTGGTTTCGCATGATGAGATCTCGACTCGGATGGCGGTCAAAAAAGAACGCATTTTGACCGGTTTTTCCTGCCTGGCATCAACGGAGTGTTTCCAGTTGCTACAAGACAAACCGGCACGATCATCGTAGATCAAAAACCTGCGACCCCCTGTAGGAGCTGCCGCAGGCTGCGATCTTTTGACTTTGTCTTTCCAGATCAAGATCAAAAGACCGCAGCCCGCGGCAGCTCCTGCAGAGGTGTCATTGTGTTGGATCAGCGGACTTTGAAGCGGCCCATGATTGCGCTCACGCGGCTGTTGGCTTCCAGCAGTTGCCGGGTGTTGAGTTCGCTGGCCTGGCCGCTCTGCACCAGTTCGTCGACCATGTGGCGGATCTGCACCATGCTGCGGTTGATCTCTTCGGTCACCGCGCTTTGCTGTTCGGCGGCGGTGGCGATCTGCGTGCTGAGGCTGTTGATGTGGCTGACCGAACCGGCCATTTCATCCAGACCCGAGTTGACCCGCGCGGTGGCATCCGCTGCCGACTGGCAACTGGCCTGGGTGTTTTCCATGGCGCTGACCGAAGAACTGACGCCTTGGGTCAGACGGGTCAACATCTCGTTGATTTCCGACGTGCTGGCCTGGGTGCGGGCGGCGAGGGCGCGCACCTCGTCGGCCACCACCGCAAAGCCACGACCCTGCTCACCGGCACGCGCCGCTTCGATCGCCGCGTTGAGTGCCAGCAGGTTGGTCTGGCCGGCAATCGCGCCGATCACCCCGAGAATCTCGGTGATGCGCTGGGCGTCTTGCTGCATGTTTTCAACCTTGTGTGTAGCGCTGGCCACCTCATCGATCAGCGCGACCACGCTGCTGGTCGCTTCACCGACCACCACGCGTGAACGGTCGGCGTTTTCGTTGGCGCGCTGGGTGAAGGCAGCGGTCTCGGCGGCGTTTTGTGCAACGCTTTCCGCCGTCGAACTCATTTCGGTGATGGCGGTGACGGTCTGATCGGTTTCCGAGGCGTGACGCAACAGGATCTGGCTGGTGTGCGCCGAGGTGCGTTGCAGGTTGTCGAGGCCCGACGCCATGGCGCCGGTGGCCTGGGTGACTTCGCCAATCATGCTTTGCAGGTAAGCGATAAACGTGTTGACCGAATGGCCGATCGCGCCCAGTTCATCCTCGGCGCGAATGGTGATCCGTCGCGTCAGGTCGGCGTCGCCGCTGGACAGCGAATCGATGTTGGCTTTCAAGGCTTTCAGGCGCGAAACCAACTGGCGGATCGCATAGACCTGCAACAGCACGAGCAGGATCACCAGCGGAATCTGCAGCAGGCTCAGGGTGCTGAGTACATCGTCACGCTGCGCGGTGAGCATTTTGGTCGGCAGGGCCGTGGCGAGGAACCACGGCGTGCCCTCGATCGGACGCATGAAGAAGGTGCTGGCTTCGCCGTTGTTGTCGAACTCGACGCGTTGCGCCTGATCGCGGTTTTGCAGGCCGGCCTTGACCTGGCTGGCGAAAGTCGAGGCGCCGGCCAGTTCGCTGATGTTCTTCAGCACGATCGGGCCGCTGATGCGCGAGCTGTTGCTGATGATCTTGCCGTCCGCTTCGACGATCAGCATTTGCGCGTTGAGGTCTTTCTCCTTGCTTGCGACCAGGTCATTGAAGAAGCCGAGGGTGACGTCGATGGTCGACACGCCGTAAGCGGCTCCATTCTTCTGAATGGCCATCGCGCAGTTGGTACGTGGCTCGGCGCTGGCGTCGTCTTTATAGGCTGCGGCCCAGGCGCACTGGCCGCGCGGCGTCGCCATGCCGCCCTTGTACCAGCTCTGGTCGTAATAGTTGGGTGCCGCGTCGCTGTTCCAGAAGGTGTTCACCGCCAATTTGCCCGAAGCATCGCGGTGCCAGAAGGTGCTGAACTTGTTGCGCCCGGCTTCACGCTGCCCCGGCAACGGCCAGATGCCGCCGCCAAAAACCTTCAGCTCGCCGTATTGATCCACCAACCCCGGCAACACCGTGTCGATCGCGGCACTGTCGAGCAGCGGGATGGTCTGGGTGATGCTGCGTTGCTGCGCCTGGACTTTGTAAAGTTCGCCCTGAATCTGCTCGGCGACTTCAGCGATGCGGTTGAGCACCACCTGTTCTTCGGTGTGGCGCAACTTGGGCGCGACCAGTTGGCTGATGCCAACCACCGTGAGCACCGACAACAGCAGGATAAACAGAACCAGAAACAGCGTGTAGCGAGCCTGAATGGTACGGAATGCGGGCATGGGGATCCGGTCCTTGAACTGCGATTCTTGTTAGAGGGGTGGGAGTGAAACAGTGCGGGTATCTCAGCGTATCGTCGCGCTGGCAAGAAGCTTGAGGTACTGGCGTACTAAAAAGATTGCCGCCGATGACTGGTCAGTATCGGGTTGGATACATTCAAGCGGACTTACCTGCTTGTCAGCGTCAAGCGCTGGTTGTTTACCGACAGTCGCAGGCGCTTTAGCCCAAGGTTTGTGGGGCTATGGGTTATTTGTATCGAGAATGTACAAGAATTGTAAAAAAGTGCAGAAACAGGTTGGTGCCATCAGTTCGCCCCGCTGATACTCGCGTCCATTACTGCGTTCAACACGGACATTTTTATGGTCATTTTTCAGGGAGTCTTCTCATGACGATCGGTATTGTCGGCGGCTGGCAGGCCAAGGCAGGGGTTCTGGTACGCGACACCGGCGCCAAAAAACAAGTATCCCAGAGCGTCAAGGTGCAGCAGATGCTCACCATGGTCGGCAGCAATCCTATGGCGTTGAATACTGCCGAAATGGATAAGCAGGGTTTGCGACGGGCAATCAAGGGTTTCGATCCGGCGAATGTGTCGGTAAAACAATTGGGCAACCTGAGCGAAACGTTGCGTAGCCGCGGGCTGATCTCCGAGATTACTTCCTTTACGCTGAAGAACGCCGGCGACAAGTTCGATCGTTTTGGCGTGACGAAAGATATCGATGCGAAATTCAACGCGCTGGAGTACTTCGCGACCCAACTCGATGCCATCCAGAGCAACGGCCTCAATGGCAACGCTTACGGCAAGAGCCTGATCCCCGAGTTTAAAAAAGCGATTTACGTCCTGCAGAACCTGAAAACCTACGGTGAAGGCAACATGCCGAAACCTGTCGACAGCGGCGTCAAAGCCAAAGCGTAAAGACCACGGAACAAGGCCCGCACAATCTCTCGGCGGGCCTGCCAGTCTTTGGTTCAACGAGCTTGCAGTGCGGTATTGCAGTAATCGCCGAAGCGTTGCTGTATTTGATCCTGCAGCTGTTGCATGCGCGCGCAGTGCAATTGCAACTGGCGCGGCAAGTAGTTGCGGTGAAACAGTGCCAGCCAGCCTTCGCCGCGATCATCCGGGACAATCCCGGTGAACGTGAACCCTGCCATCGACAGATTGTGCATTGCGCCGGCAAAACCTTCTGCCAGCCTGAGCCTGATCGAAACCATCCAGTGTGCCGGCAATTGCCGCAGTTGCTGGAGCACGGCACTGCTCAGTTGTTTGAGCACCATGTCATAACGCCCTGAATGCTGGTCGAAATGCATTGCTTGCCCGACCCAGGGTGAGGGTTTTTTGCGCGTGCCAAACTCGTTGCACATCTGCTGCATGAAATCGGCGCAGCTGGCTGGCCAGTCAAGCGATGGCAGCGGCCGCTCGTAGTCGTCGATGCCTCTGAAACCCATGACGATCGACTCCGGCAATATCTCGCCAAATGGCGAAGGCGCGTAGTCGGGTAACAGTCCCGTGCTGTGAAATCCGAGCCTGTCGGCCATTTTTTGCGAGTAGGCGTGATGGGTCACTTGTTTGATCGTCACGCCACGGCAGCCCAGCGCTTGCGCATGGATCAGCAACTGTTGCCCCAGCCGCGTGGCAATGTTTTGCTCACGTGTCGCTGGATGAACCACAGTCAGCGCCAGTTCGGCGACCGGCGAGCCGGCATTTCTGAACAGTGTCGCGTGGCCGAGGATTTTTTTGCCGCTCACGGCCACCAGCGAATGCCAACGGCCATCGTCGTGGTTCTGACTGATCATGTAGGGCAGATAAACGTGGGGATGAACGTAGTGGTCGCCATAGACTTCGCGGAACAGGCGGCTGACCGCCACAGCATCGGTGCTGCGGTAGTTTCTCAGGGTCACGATGTCCATGTGTGCGGCTCCGCAGAAGCATTGCCATAGAGGCGCAGGTCGACAACTTTCTGGTGTTTGCCCGAGCGGGGATGACAGGCGAAATCCTCACCGACGCAGCTCGCCACTTGCAGATTGAGTAATCCATCGGCAGTCAGTTGTTCGATCAAAGGGTACTGATCGATCAACGCCGCGCGCAGTTCTGCACTGACTTGCGTCGTGTCGAGGCGCTGCGCGGCGTGCCGCCACTTAAGGTGCAAGTCATCGCGATTGTTTGAATGATCGAGCACCAGTTGCCATTCACCTCCGGCAGCAATGCGTTGCACGATCTCGCCGATTTCGGCGGTCAGCAGGGTCAAACTGCCGACCCGCACACGCTGGCTGTCCATGCTGCGCCCCATCAAGGCGAATTTACGCATCGGTGCGCCACAAGGTTCTTTCCAGCAGGCGAGGTCGCCCACCGGATAGCGAATCAGCGGCATCAGGCGACGGGTGAAATTGGTGAGGACCAGACGTCCCGTCCGCCCGCAATCCTCGATAACCTCACCGGTCTGTTCATCGAGGATTTCCACCACACTGTGGCGGTCGAGCATGCGGTGTTCGTCCAGGGCGCAGTCACGGCTACTGAAACCGATAAACCCGGCGTCGACACTGGCGTAACCGATCGAGGCGATCCGGGCGTTGGGAAAGATCCGGCGCAACAGCAGCAATTGCCCGCCGAACAGGCTTTCGCCGCCGTAGAGCAGGGTGTCGATACCTTCAAGCGTGCGCGACTGACGCGCAAGCCACGCAGCAAACGTCAGCAGGTGCGCCGGTACACCGGCTAAAACGTTGATCCGGTATTGAGCAATCGAATCGGCCAACACTGCAGAATCGACGTTACCGGTAAACGGGAATTCGGTGACGGCACTGCCCGTATGCGCGAGGGCATCGTGGACGAACACGAAACTGGCATACAGGTCGCCGACGAAAAACAGATTGGCAATGCGGTCGCCGTCATTCAGTTGCGCGGTGAGCTGGACGCCAAAGTCGCTGACCAGTGTCTGCCATTCGTCACGGGTGAATACCGACAGTTTGCCGTTGCTGGTGGTGCCACCGGTCTTGAATACCAGCGCCTTGGCGAGGCTGCCTGTGAGTACTGACCAATGATCGAGGTCATGGCTCGATTGCCAGTAGGTGTGCGGATCAATCAGCGGTAATTCACCGAGGCTCGCTATACAGGGCGCGACGTTGTGCAAATGTTCGCGATAGTAATTCGAATACGCTCGGGCAAAGCCGACCAACTGGTTCAGTTCAATTGCAGCTGTCATGGTGATCTCTCGAAGTAATGGCGCCAGGCCGGGTGCGGTTGCTGCACTTCAACGGCGCGCATCGATCAATAAAGGGGTTTTGCCGCTGTGCTTGTTGCGGTGGAATGACGCCGGTGGGCAGACCTCGACCTCCAGTTTCAGCAGTCCGCTGCGCACCAGGGTTGCCAGGAGGGAATAGCCTTGCAGGCGTTCGAGAACATCTGCCGGTTCGCGGGGACTGCGAAACAGCAGGCTTTCAACGCCGTCAGGCGCGTGCGCCATCAGCAATTGAAATTCGGTCTGCAGATGCTCGGCCAGCGTGCTCAGGCAAATGAAATCGGTGCCGATACGCATCAGCCGACCGTGTCGCTGCAACAGTTCGAAACGCGGCGATGTCAGGCCGCAATCACATGGGCCGGATAGCCAGCGGCCGCTGTCACCCACGTCATAACGCTGGATCGGCTGGCCTTCACGCGCCTTCGAGGTGAATAACAGTCGGCCAACTTCGTCGCCGGCAACCGGCACATCGTCATCGAACGCGACAATTTCCAGCGATTGGATATCGCTCAGCAGATGGAAAACGCTATCGCCTGTCGCAGCGCAGGCATGCCCAAGCGGGCCGGCATCGACGCTGCCATACACCGCCGAACGAATGCTTTTGACGCCGCAACTTTGCAGCAGCTCACGGCAGGGCTGACTGAGGTGTTCACCGCCAAGGAAGACTTTTTCGATCCCGTTGTAATCGCGTAACGTTTGCTGCTCGTTGAGGAACAAGCGGTGCAGGGTGCTCGGCATGCCAATCAACACGCTCACGCGTTGTTCGACGATCAGTTGCGCAATCTCGCTGTAATCGTCATCGGCCGGCGCGCCCATTGGCAGGTGCGTGGCGCCGAGCAATTCCAGCACTTTGGCGAAACTGAAAAAACCGCCGTACAGCCCACCGCTGAAAAACAGGTTCATCACCCGGTCGCGGCGCGGATCAAGCCCTGCGGCAAACATGCCGTCGGCAGTCGCGCGCATTTGGCGCTGGAAGTCGCGATGGCTGAAGCCGGACAAGGTCGGCGTGCCGCTGCTGCCTCCCGAGCGGAAATACAACTGCGCAGCCGCGTTGGCAGGCCGTTCGACAAAGGCTTGTTTATCCATGATCGGCAGGTCACTGACGTCTATCGCCTGGGACTGCGGATCGAGCGTCGCGTGAGTCGGCAGCAGCGTTGCCGGCAAGCTGATCGAGACGCGGCGGCTCAAGCGTTGCAGCGCATATACACCGTCATGGGGCTCACCGTCGTAACCGTCATGAATCAAATTGATCGGTGCGATGCGCGTAACGCCAGCCGCAATCAAGGTGCGCGACAGTTCGCCGGTCTGTGCCGCAGGACACACCAGCGCGCAACTCTGCAACACGTTGCGCCAATCGAGCAGAACGTGTGCGAGGCGAGCGCGCGGCAGCGGTTTGAGCAACAGCGTGCGAAACAGCGGGGAGGGTGTCAGCACCTGATCGTGAGTCCAGATCACGCGCCAGCCGGGAGCACTCCAGACTTCGGCGGTCAATCCGGAAAAACTCTGGCCGAGTCGAGTCATCGCCACCCGGCTGGTGATTTCCGAGGCTTCCTGCAGCGTCGGCAGCAACGCTGGCCAGCGTTCGGCTCGACGACCGAATGCATCTGCCAGCGCCGCACCGATTTGCTTGAGAACGCCCGGCTCGTCACTGTCGACCAATAACCATTGGGGGCTCGAACACGCCTGCTGATCGAGGCGGCAGACTTCGTCGACGATGGCATCCAGCGCTTCTGCGGAAACCGAATCGGGGGTCATGTAGACGAAACTTATGCGATGTCCCCAGTCGATCCAGCGGCACCCGGAAGGCAGGTGTTGACGAATCGCCTGCAGCGCCGCAGCGCCACCCCACGCGGCAACACCATTGGCCCGTTTGCACAATTGAGCGATTTGCGTGGTTGCTACCGGCAACACGGCGAGGTAGTGACCCAACTGACCGCTTGGATCGCATTGCAGCAGTGCGCTGAGCAAGCGGGCAGTCAGGCCTTGATCGCTGCTGCTGGGGCGTAGCCAGTTGATGTTGCCGGCCAGCAGGCTCTCCACAACTGCACAGAACGCCAGCATGGGTGCATTCGCCGGGGTGATGTGCACAACCAGTCCGAGCGGACTCCAGTTCTCGAAGCGCGCTTGCGTGTAATCGAGGCGTCGCAGAGAACCGGGTTGATCGCCGAGCTCGCGTTCAAGTTTGCTTTGCAGCGCCTGCGGCTGGCAAAACCCGATCAAAGCCTGGCGCTGATCTTCATCCAGCACTACGTTGCTATCGCCGCTGCGCAATTGTTCGGCAAAACGCGCCGCCGCGTGAATCACTGTGCGGCTGTGCAGCGGGCTCGCCAGATGTTGTGGCAGCGCCTGGTGCAATTGTTCCAGGGCCGTGTCGACAGGGTAATCGGCGTGCAGTTGTCCGTTGATCAAATACATATCAATGCTCTCCGAGCAATTCGGCCGCAGCCATTGCGCAACTTCTGCTGGCAGTGGTGCCGGCACGGCCATGCAGTTCGAACCAGTCGGCGCTCAATCCGCATCCGCAGGTTGTACCGGTATGCAGGGTGGCGAGATCGCTCATGACCACCGCATGGGCGGGGCTTGACGAGATATAGGGCGAGACGAATCCGAGCAGGCCACGTTGGCCAAAGGGCAGCACGCGCAAGTCCGCCGGATCGCGCACATAGGCCTTGGCATATACCGGCACATGGAAGTGGTGGTGACTGCATTCGACATACGGCACCGCATGCTCGACAGCGCCATAGCCATCACGGCAATCCGTGGTATCGATGCCCAATTGCTGGTGGATGCGTGCATACAACTGCGCCTTGGGGATTTCCTCGCGGGCGCGGGTTTTCCAGCCGCCACCAAAAAATGCCAGCGAGCCTGATGGCAATTGCAGGTCTTTCACGGTGGTTGCCTGCATGTGCTCGAGGGACTGCCAGAGGAATGCGGGGAAACCGAAAATGCGCACCGGCATACCCTCTTCGGCGAACGACTGCAAAGCGGCGATCACCCCGAACACGTCGAACTGATGACCATCGCCAGTGTTGCGCAAGGCATAGGCGACACGGTTGGCCTTGGCAAAGCGACACAGGAACTGGTCGGTGTATGAGGTTCCCAGGCTGATTTGCCCCTGCGGTTCATAGCTCAACAGCAGGTAGTTGCACGGCGTGTCCGGTGTGTTCCAGCCGTAATGCTGAAAAATTCGCTCAACCATGTATTGCGCACCGGCAATGCTGCGTTCGTCATAGCGCATGCGGCTTTTCTGGCCGCTGGTGCCGGAGGACGTCAGCTCCAGCGCGTTTTCGCCCGTTGAGCTGAGCAGCAATTGTTGCTTGAAGAAGTTGGCGAAGATCGCTGGCAAGCGCGACCAGTCTTCAAGACTGTCGAGGTCGCTTTCCTGTAAACCGTTGGCATTCAGCCAATGCCGATAGCCCGGTGTCTGCTGACAATGAAAGTGACTGATTTCGGCCATCGCCCGGTCGAACAGACCGGCCGGCACGGAATCGGCGCAATAGGGCTGCGGCAACGCACAAAGCGCATCGCCCAGGGGGAAGTGATTAATCATCAATATCCATCATCGAGAGGGGACAGGGGGGAACGCACCCGGTCAGGTGCGCAGAACACGCTGCAAGGGGGGCAGGCACAACAGGCCGCCGAAAGCGGCCCACAAGCTAAAAAGTTTGAGGCTGGTGCCACCTCCAAGCGTCGCAATCAGCCAGCCGCCAGCGCCCATGACAGCAATCGAAAGCATGCCGATCATGGCGGACACCAGACCTTTGCTGTCCTCGCTGGCAAACAGGGCGATTCGATACAGCACCGCATTGCTCATACCCAGGCCGACCGCATACATCGCCAGCGCTGCGACCAGCATCGGCACCGATTCATCGGTCAGCATCGAACAGAGCAGGGCCAGCAATCCAAGGCAGTAAGGCCACAGCGCCAGACCAATCAAACGCGGCAGTGCGTGGGTGGGCAGCAGTCGATCAAGGAGAAGGTTGCCGACAATCACGGCGGCAAATACCGGTATCTGCCACAGGCCATATTCCACGGCAGACAAGCCTTGCCATTGCATCAACAACAAGGGGGCAAGGCCGATCCAGGCGATCAGCGGCAAACTCATGAACCCCAGCGCAAGGCTTGCGCAAAGGAAGGTGCGGTTACCCAGTAGCGCTGCGTAGCGTCGCAAGATCTGCCTGAAAGACAGCGGCGTCGGCGGCAGATGTTTGCCGTCATTGCGCAGTACACCGATGGTTTCCGGCATGCACATCAGCAATAGCAGCCAGGCCAGCGCTGCGGCAAACCCGAGGCCGAGAAACAGCTGTCGCCAACTCAGCCATTCCAGCAACAGGCTGCCCAACAGTGGCGCAAGCAACGGAGACAGCAATGCAACGTTGCCGAGCAGCGCCATGAGGCGTACGGCATCGGCCTCGCGGAAAACTTCCTGCAATGCCGGATAGCTGACGGCGACGACAAAGCCCAGGCCCATGCCTTGTATCAGGCGCAATACATTGAATGCTTCGATCGAGCGTGTCGCTATGGCTGCCGAACTGGCTAGAGCAAACAGTGCGCAGCCGATCAACAACAAACGTCGTCGTCCATAACGATCGGATAAAGGCCCGATCAGCCATTGCAGACAGACCCCGCCGATCAGATAAAGATTGAATGCATTTGGCACATGACGTGCGTCTGCTTCGAACTCCTTAACCACGCTGAGCATGGCCGGCATGATCATGTCGCTGGCCATGTAGGTCAGAAGTTCGAAGAGGGTTATGGCCAAGCAAAATCCAATGATTTTTACCGGTCCAAGGGCGATGAGTGTTCTCTGCATGACATCCTGTCTCTTTTGTCAAAAACCTGCTGCATAGCCTATTGGGGCTTGGCTGGGCGTGCTAACGGTCTGCGTAGACAGGAAATTTCAAAAAGTAGCGGGTTGTTTCGATGCGCCCTGAGCGCTGGCTGGCGGGGCTTTGAGATAACTTGAGGCAAAAAAAATGCCCACCAGAAGGCGGGCATTTTTTGCTGTTGAATCTACGGGATCAGCCATCATCCAGCGGGGCGAACAATCCTGTTCTATCGATGGTAGTAGCCGGGGCCACCGCCATAGTAGCGATGGTGGTCATCGTGCCACCCGCCGTGGGGAAATATGATGCAACCACTCAAGGTCAGCACGGCAAGCAGGGGAATCAGCCAGGCGATTCGACGGAACATTTCTACAATCCTCATGGTTACGCCGCCATGAAGCCAAAACTCTTCAGCGGCTGTAACATGAGACTCCGGCAATTGCCGCGCATCCCCGAAACAAGGTATGTGCCTGGCATGTTAACGGATACAAACCGGATACATTCCAACGCTTCAGGAACCTGCAATGACTCAGTCGCAACGCTTGAAATACTCGATTCTGATCGCCCTCATGGTGCTGGCAATCATGCTCGGCCTGTCCTGGCTGCAAAACACCGGGGCGATCAGTGAGAAAATGTTCCAGTACATCGCCATCGGTGTGGCGGTGGTCGTGGTAGTGATCAACGCCGTGATGCGCCGCAAGGTCAAACCCTGACGGCGACTGCTTGATGCATCACTCGTTGTCGAGAATCGCAGCAGCCTGCGGGTGCAGGCTGTAGCTCTTGTCGGCGTTGATGGTGATCACGCCTTCGGCGCACAAACGCTTCAATACTTCGCGCACGCTGAGAAACGACAGCGGAATGTCCAGATCGAGCAATTGGCTGTGCACGCCACGCACGCCAAGGCGACGATTGCCATGCGCAGCGCTCAACAGCGCGTCGATGACCTTCAGACGAATCAGGCTGGTGCGCAGGCCGAAACTCTTCAGCAGCAGGCGGATTCGTTCATTGCCGTGGCGCTCGATCCTTTGTCCGAAATCGCTGGCGCTCGGCCCCATGGAAGCTCCTTGTGGCGCCTGGCTACCTTCCGTTGGTAGTTGCGAGTTGTACATGCGGTGACTCCTTTTCAGGACCTGATCAGGAAAGGGTTTTTTGTGCTCTCTCTAAACAAGACGTTTCAGCACGACAAATCATGAAGGGCAATATGTAGAAAATTTGTCGCTGATTTGTCGTTTCCCCGTAATCACGGCTCCAGATAGCTGCCTACCCGGCTAAATTTTTTTTCGCCGATTCGTTTCCTGAACAGCAGCATTGCGCCCAGGCGCGAGCATGACTTTCAGATCGGACCCGGCGCAATTGGTGTTTTTCTACGTCTTGCGCGGGCCGATCCTTGCCTTATCGATCAGGAGCGAGCGTGATTATTTCCAGGCAGTTAACCGGGTTGGCCCTTGCCGGCATGTTTCTCGGGCTGAGTCTGTCAGCCCATGCGCTCAGTCCCGCCACCCAGGCCAGTGCCGATATTCGTCGCACCGCTTTTGGTGTGCCGCACATTCGCGCCGAAAACGAGCGTGGCCTGGGTTTCGGCATTGGCTACGCCTATGCGCAGGACAATCTGTGTTTGCTGGCCAACGAGATCGTTACGGTCAACGGCCAACGTTCGCGTTATTTCGGCCCGGATCAGTTCACCGTCGAGGAGCGTGAAAATCGTGTCAGCGATGTGTTCTTCACCTGGTTGAACACGCCCGAGGCAGTGCAGGCGTTCTGGCAGGCGCAGCCGACCGAGGTGCGCGACCTGATGCAGGGTTATGTCGCCGGCTATAACCGCTATCTTGGCGAGCGCCGTCAGCAAGGGCTGCCGCAGCAATGCCAAGGCGAGTGGGTACGCGATATCGCCGCCGAAGACCTGGTCAAACTGACCCGTCGGCTATTGGTTGAAGGCGGTGTCGGGCAGTTCGCCGAAGCCTTGGCCGGGGCCACTCCGCCGCAAGCCAGCGCGCAAATCGAGCAGCCATCACACGCTTGGCAACTGGCCGACACGCGTCAGCAACGCTTTGCCCTGGATCGCGGCAGCAACGCCGTGGCGGTGGGCAGCGAGCGGTCGTTCAATGGTCGTGGGATGTTGCTGGCCAACCCGCATTTTCCTTGGGTCGGCGGCATGCGTTTCTATCAGATGCACCTGACCATACCTGGCAAACTCGACGTCATGGGTGCCGCTCTGCCGGGGTTGCCGATGATCAATATCGGTTTCAACCAGCATCTGGCCTGGACCCACACGGTCGACTCTTCGAAGCACTTCACCCTGTATCGCCTGCAACTCGATCCAAGGGATTCGACGCGCTATTTGCTCGACGGCAAATCCCTGCCGCTGAACAAGCAGACGGTGACCGTGCAGGTCAAACAGGCGGATGGTCAGGTCGTGCCGGTGTCGCGTGAGATCTACAGCTCGCAGTTCGGGCCGATCGTGCAGTGGCCGGGCAAGCTCGACTGGGATCACCAATATGCGTTCAGCCTGCGCGATGCCAACCTCGAAAATGATCGCGTGCTCAAACAGTGGTACGCGATGAACCAGGCCAACAGTCTCAAGGATCTGCAGGATTCGGTGCACAAGATTCAGGGCATTCCGTGGGTCAATACCCTGGCGGTCGATGACAAGGGCCAGACGCTGTACATGAATCTGTCAGTGGTGCCGAACGTCAGCGCTGACAAGCTCGCCAAGTGCAGTGATCCGCGCGCCGGTTTGCAGATGATCGTGCTCGACGGTGCCCGCAGTGGCTGTGCCTGGGATATCGATCCGCAAGCCGCGCAGCCGGGTATTTATGCCTCCAGCCAGTTACCGCAACTGCTGCGTAAAGACTTCGTCCAGCACTCCAACGATTCCGCGTGGCTGGCCAACCCGGCGCAACCGCTGACCGGTTTCTCGCCGCTGATCAGTCAGGACGGTCAACCGCTGGGGATGCGCTCGCGCTTCGCCCTGGATCGTCTCGCGTCGCTGGACAAGCAAGGCCCGTTGGCGGTGCAGGATCTGCAACGGATGGTGATGGACGACAACGTCTATCTGGCGAGCCAGGTGTTACCGGACCTGCTGAAATTCTGCGCGAAGGACCTTGGCGCGGACGCGAGCAAACTGAAACCGGTCTGCGCCAGCCTCAAGGCCTGGGACGGCCGCGCGAATCTGGATTCCGGCAGCGGCCTGGTGCATTTCCAGAACATCATGCAAACCCTGCAGGAATCGCCGCAGGTCTGGCGTGTCGCGTTCGACCCGAAGGCCGCGCAAAGCACGCCGCGCGGGCTTGCCATCGAACAGCCTGACGTCAGCAAAGCCGTGCGCGAAGCGATGCTCGCCTCGCTCGAACTGAGCAGCCAAATGGGCATCAAGCCTGATACCCGCTGGGGCGATATCCAAGTGGTCAGCAGTGGTGGTCAGCAAACCGCGATTCACGGCGGGCCAGGTACTCTCGGCATCTACAACGCCATTCAGAGCGTTCCGCGTGAAGACGGCAAACTCGAAGTGGTCAGCGGCACCAGCTATCTGCAAGTGGTGAGCTTTGACGATAAAGGACCGCACGCTCAGGGGCTGCTGGCGTTCTCGCTGTCCAGCGATCCGGCGTCGAAATACTCGCGCGACCAGACCGAAGCGTTTTCGAAGAAGCAGTGGAGCGTCTTGCCCTTCACCGAGCAGCAGATCAAGGCTGATCCGCAGTATCAGGTGCAGAGCATCAGCGAAGCGGCGGATAAGGTGGCTGCGCAATAGACGTCTGCGTCGCAATGAGAAAGCCGCTGTCCTCTGATTGAGGGCGGCGGTTTTTTTCACCTGCAATCGTCTAAGGCGCCGGGACTTTTTGGCGTGCGGCACATTGTGTCGAGTTGGCGGAGGATATGGGGGGCAAGTCAGATGGAGAAGAGGCTGCTGCGCAACCCAACGGGGATAAATCCCCTTGCCACTGGGTTGTCAGGACTTCGGTGCGTGCTTGGGGATCGAGTTGATCACCGGATTGCCTTCGGCATTGCGGGTCAGGTAGACCGGCAGCACTTTGGGCAGAGAGTTGACGAGGCCGTTGATCTCTTTGATGTTGTAGACGCCGCCCACGCGGATCGCGCCGGTGCTGGTGTCGGCGAGCATCAGCGGGTTGTTCAGGTAACGGTTGATCAGCGGCAACGCGTCGTTCAGTGCAAGGTTGTCGAGGATCAGTTTGCCGTTGCGCCACGCCAGTGAACTGTCATTGTCGTAGGTCTGGCTGATCTGTGGCGTGTAGTCGCCATGCCTGTACTGCGCCTGCATCGACGGGCCGAGGCGCAAACCGTCGCCAGGCAATGCCGTGTTGCTGGTGACCAGCACCGAGCCTTCGACCAGATTGACGCGTACCTGATCTTCATACATCCACACGTTGAAGCGAGTGCCGGTGACGCGGACGCGACCTTCGGCAGCCTTGACGATGAATGGGTGAGTGATGTCGTGACTGACGCTGAAAAACGCTTCACCCTTTTTCAGGGTGACCCGGCGTTCGTCCTTGTAGTTGCTGTAGGTCAGCTCGGTGTTCAGGTTCAGCTCGACCTGGCTGCCATCGTTCAAAGTGACTTGGCGGACATTGTCGCTGGCTTCGAAATGCTGGTAGCTGTTGGGTAGCCAGCCCATGTTCCACCCGGTGTAGGCGACCAGTGGCAGGCCCAGCGCGAAGATGCTGGCGGATATTGCATATTGACGCCAGGCCGGGGCCGGATTGCTGGCCGGCAGCGCGACGACAGGATCCGGACGCGGCAGATGTTCGGCGACGTCCCAGATCTCCAGCATCGCTTCGTATTCGAAGGCATGGAGCGGATGCGCCTCGCGCCATTGCTCGAATGCCACACGCTCCTCGGCGGAACAGTCGACTGCGTGCAGACGCATGCACCAATGCGCGGCGGCATCGGTGATCGCATCGTATTCGGCTTCCGAGAGGGTGTCTTCGGTCATTGACTCATCCTGGTTTGCTGCATTCTAACCTTCCGGGCCGTTGGTCGAGAACAACCGTCATGGCATTTACCCATCAAATTGGAACTTATTTTCCTCGGCAACACCCAAAAACAGGACGTCTGACGAACATCATCCATAAATGGAGTGAAAAAATGATCAAAAGAACCTTCGCAGCTTTCGTGGCAACCGCCGCCTTGTTGAGTGCCGGCGCGGCCATGGCCGACCGCCCGGGTGCGGGATGGATCACCATCGAGAAGGCTATCGAGATTATCAAGACCAAGGCCGGTTACGTCGAAGTGTATGAGATCGAAGCCGACAACGACGGCTACTGGAAAGGCGAGGGGCGCAAAGCCGATGGCGTGGTCTATGAGTTCCGCATCGACGGTGCCTCGGGCAACGTGTTGCGCGACCAGAAAGACTGACCTCGCCGCGTAATCAAGCGATGCGCAGGCACCATGGCCTGCGCATTTTTTTTGCCGGTCAGCTCAGCGCTTCGTTGGGGCTGGTAACCGGGTCCAGTTGCCGACCCATTTCACAGATCAGAAAAGCGATCGAATCGGCATTGCGCAAAATCGTGTCGATGCGCGGGTGTGGATTGGATGTGCTCAGAAATGCCGTTCGCGCGTCCTCGACGGTTGGGCTCTGCGTGACTTTGAGAATTTCCTTGGCGACATGCTCGATACCTGGAATCTCATCGAAGCTGATCCACTCCTGCAGTTCATTGCTCCAGCGTGCAAACAGCTCCTCGCGCGGTGTTTCGAGTGACAGTGCTTCGCGCTGGAATCGCGTCTGGGTCTCTTTCATCGCCGCGCCGTAACCGGTAATGGTGGCAATCAGGTCACTGAACGGCCGCCGGGCTTCGAGGGACGCGATGTCCACCGCCTTGTTGGCCTGATGGGCGAATTCATGGATCAGCGTGGATGCCTGGGCATGCCCCTCGACGTTGAACGGCTGGGTGAGGCCAACCTTGTACCAGTCGAGTTCCTGATTGAAGAATTTTTCAGTGAAATGCACCATTTTCCGTGCGTCGTCATCAAGCACGAAGGCGATCAGCCCGCTGTTGCGGTATTTGTTCGAGCCGACGACGAAGCGGTCGGTGTTCATCAGGTCTTCGGTAGGGTCGACCAGGGCATTGCAGATCGGCACGATGGTCTTTTTGATCTTGGCGAGAATGTCGGCATCGATGCGTTGCACGCCGAAGAACGATTTGAGGAACGTGTCCAGTCGCGTCCCAGGGGCATGGTTTTTCAGTTGCGCCATGTTGTGCAGGCTGTTGAGCGCATAGTACCGGGCCATGTCGACGGCCTGCGTCAGCAACCGTGCCTTTTCCGGGTGCCTGGCGCGAATTTCTGCCATGCCCTGGGCTTCGATGTTCAACCACACTCTGGCTTCTCGCTCGTTGGCGTGGCGGTTGTACATTTTTGACAAGGCTTTGCCGAAATGCACGGTGTGCCGGTCGGTATCGATAATCAGCTGTCGGGATGCCGTGTGTTGCAATACCGGGCCTGCCTGTTCGGCTCCCTTGATCTGCCAGACCGCTCCAGGCTTCTCCACTGGATAGACCTTGCCGGCGATCGGCGCATAGAGGGTTTTCGTCGGCAGATCCTCATAGGTGCCATCCGCCACTTTATGCGTCAGGTCTTTTAACGCAATCGTGGGTGTTTCGAACGTTTGCAGATTAGTGCGAGACGCCGCAGTGGGGCGAATCTCCTGCCATTGAGGCGCGCTGGGCGTTGTTGCGACGGGCACCTGCTGAATCGATGCTTCTTTTGTAGTCAATTTCGACTCCAGTGAAAGCCGACCGAGGGTGATCATTTCTGCGGCGCCGGCAATAAACGTTTCCAGCGCACGCTTCCAGTGATGATCCTGTAGCGCCTCGGCGGAGTTCATGGCGTCCTTGAAGGCTTGCCAGAGAAACTGCACATAGGCGAGTTTGCCCGGCAGCAGTCCGCGAACCAGTTTGATGCCGGAACTGAAGAGGTTTTTCGCCACTTCCCAGTCCTCTTGTGCCGACGGCAACGAATGACTGCTCAGCAAGCGTGGCAACAACGCAAGGTTGTCACTGAACAGTTGCATCAGCGCATTGCCGTCGACAGATTTTGACGCGAGGGTTATTTCGCTGGTTTGTCCGGTACTGCTCTTGAACAGCGCGCCGAAGATCGATTGTTCGCTGGCGGGCAACCGTCGCAGCAGCAGGTTCTGTAGTGCCCCCGGAATGTTGAGGGCGGAGATGACAGCAGCTTCATCGGCAAATTCGCTGAACGCTTGTTCACCGTGGTACGGCGTATACAGCACTTGTGGCCCGGGTTTGCCGGATGCGGGGCCGATCAGGTACATACCAAGAGCGGTGACGGCTTTTGCTCCGGCGGTTTTGATCAGCGCCAGTGGACGCAACAGCGCATCGGCCCCCGGCACCCTTGCGCGCGCGGTGGCATCCGGCATGTCGAGTACCTGAGTGATCAGGTCGAAGGCCATAGCGCTCAACCGCTGTTGCAGTTTCAATTGATGAGCGTGTTGCAGGAGTTGCCAGGGCAACTGACGGACATAGCGCTGTTGGCATGCTTGTGCATCGCTATTTTTGGCTGAGAGTGCGCTGGTGAGCTTGTTGGCGAACGTCGAGCCTATATCCAGCGATAGCAGCAGGCTTCGGATTGCTTGCTGGTCGATATTCTTCGGCAGCACGGCGTTCGTACCTGACGTCACCTTGAAGCTGGTTTGCTGGGCGGTGTGGCTATGATTCAGGGCGAAATCGGTGAGGCTCATGGCAGGACCGGCCAAGGCCAGCGCCGGGGTGATCGCGATTTGCCGGGGATCAAGGTCCGGTGCCTGGAAACGGCTGGACAACAATGACTTCAGGGTCTGCTGAACATAGTCATGCAGGGTCGGCAGCCCGTGCAGATAGTCTTTGTCATCCGTGACGCTGTTGCGCCATTGCTCGAGTATTTCGAGGTGCAGTTGCTGATCACCGAGCGCGGCCATGCCCAGCCATGCCGGTAGTGACTGTTGCTTGCCGAGGGCTTTGGCCAGTGCGCTGGCCTGATGCAGGTTGCTGTCGATTACCTGCTGGCTCAGGTTTTTGAGCGCGTTATTCTTGGCGAGTTTCGGCACATTCAGATCCCGCACGCGTTTGCAGCGCTGGAGAAACTGCTCGATGGCCGATTGCACGCGGTTCTCTGGCACGCTTTCGCCGATCAGGTGGAACTCTGCCATCGTGTATTTCTGGTGAAAGCCATTGCTGAGCGGTGAAAGGTTCTCCAGCAGCAAGGGTCTTTTTTCCGAGTCGAGCAATCGCTGGTTCAGAACTGACCGCACCGCGTCGACGCCATCGAATACTTCAAGGCCCAAGGCAGGTGTCCACAACAGCGCGCGCCCTGAATGCTGATTATCGAGGCCTCCACGTTCGGTCAGCATGACGCAGTTCGCCAGCGGTGAAATTTCGCTCTGGCCGGTAGCCTGCAAGCTGAGCGAAAAGGCGTCGGGACGGAAGCCGTTGAGGCCCTTGCGCCGAACGCGCTCAGGCTTTTCGGGGTTGAATACCGTATCGACAATCGCTTGTTCATCACGGCGCAATGTACCGTTGAGCACGCGAATTCTGGCTTCACCGGTCATGCCGACAAACAGCGCATGCGCGAGTTTGTTTTTCATGTTGTCCAGGTACAGGCTTTGCAACGCTGGCGTTGTGATCGGTTGCGCGAAAAAGTCGCCGCTGATGGCGTCCAGCACACTGGCAAATTTCTTCGTTTCAGCCGCCGCCGCATCTGCGCTCAACAAAGACGGCAGAACGCCGCCGCTGAGTGCCGGGCGGGTACTCCAGCGCCCTTCGGTGTCGAGCGTCAGCAGGCGATCGTGGAGCATCGAGCGGACATCCAGCGCTTTATCGAACAGGGCGCGGATGTCTATCGCACCTTCGCTGTGACGAAATACCTGCAAGGCATATTCGATGTTCTGGCGTTGCTTGGTGATAATGCCGGACAGCAGCACGGCAAAGATGTCGCCAGCGATCATTTCACCCGAGACGTGGGGTTTGTCGAAGCCAAGAAACTGCTGGCGTTCCTCCAGGCTCAGCAAGCCATAGAGTTCCTCTTCGTGGCCAGCACTGCTGAACTTGCTCAGCAGTGTATTTTTCAGATCCTGATAATCCTTGAGCACCTGCAACCCTTGAGAGGGGGTGTACAGGCAGGCGTCGGTGTGGCTGAACATCAGCGAACCTGCCAGCTCGACAAAGTTGGCCTGGTATTCCCACAAACGTACGGTTTCCAGTGTGGCAATGCGCCGGGAAACGCTATCGAGTTCTATCCATGCCAGCAGGTCTGTGCATTTTTTTGCATCGATGATGCCCGCCTCGCGCTTGAGTACGAAGTCGGTGAGCGCCTGTTGGCGGATGGCCTGGGTGAAGAACGCGCGCCGTGTGCTGCCGTCGGCGCTTGCTCCGTTCCAGTAAACTTCCATCTGTTTGTAAAGCCGGGTCAGGAGGTTGGCGGAGGCGTTTTTGACCGCGCTTTCCCAGTGCTTTTGGTCGTCAGTCTGAGCCGGCCTGTGCGGATGGGAAAATACATGGGTCTGATCGGCAGGCCATCCGCCATGGCGGTAATAAAGCAGCACGGCATCAGTCAGTGTCATTGTATCGAGCCAGCGTCTCGGCCCCGTATCATCGGCAGTATCAGTGCCCGCGTGAAAACTCAGACGAGTCTGGGCCTGGTTCACACCCGGCATCGTCAAAGCCAGCAATTGGGCAAGGATGGTCTCAAGCAGGGCGCCGAGCGCGGGCAGGTGCAACGTCTCGTTGAGCAAAGCCTGGGCGTTGAGGCTCTGGCAGTGTTCGAGCGCGGCGCGCTGATCATCGAATATGTCGCCGTCGATGAGTTGGCAGGTCACGGTCATACCGCGCTTTTCCAGCAGGTATTTGCGTTGCGACAGGGCGAGGAACGCCAGCAACCGGTCCTTTTCGTCAGCTTCGTTGAGGCGTTGTTCGAGGTGTCCGGTCAAGGCCTTGAGGCTGTCGAACTTCTTCAATCCTGCAAACGGCGTGTAAAGCAGGTAAGCGCCGTCTTCGGGAGTGCTACTGAGGATGAAACAGCCGGCCAGCGGCAGGGCGGGTGGATCCTCGGTATTGAGCAGCAAACGATGAGCAAGCATGGGCGGCGTTTGCTGACTGCGCAGGGCCTGGGTAGCCAGTTGTACATGCTGCAGCCATTTGAAGTCCTGGGTGGACAGATTGTGTGCAACACCGAGTTCGGCCCATAGGCCAGGAGAGTCAAGAAAAAAGGCAAACAGCAGCGGTGGAACGGAAGCGGACATTGTCGGGTCTCGGTCAGGCGGCTTTCAGTGCGCCGGTAAATTGAACTGCCAGCCTAAAAGCCCTGCGGTCAGAGAAGGTGGTACATAGTTACCGCACACAAGGGGTGCAGATGTGCATGGGCGCTTCTGAACGGTTGACAGCACCCGGGCCTGACGTGGTTAATCGCAGGGCAAGCCATTAGTACGCTGTTGTTCCCTCCAATAATTAGTCTGGAGCTTCAGATGTCTGCGCCACACGATGCTGTGTCTTCTGCTGTCTCGCCCGCGTTGTCGCTCGAAGCGCTGACGCAGTTGCTCGAAAAGGTTTTCCTGCGCCACGGAACGTCCGCGCCTGTCGCACGTTCGCTGGCGGCCAACTGCGCCGGGGCTGAACGTGACGGCGCCCACAGTCATGGCGTATTTCGCATCCCCGGTTATGTCTCGACACTCAAGAGCGGTTGGGTCAACGGTCAGGCCGTGCCACTGGTCGAGGATGTGGCGTCCGGTTTCGTGCGGGTCGATGCCGGCAACGGCTTTGCGCAACCGGCGCTTGCGGCGGCCCGCCCGCTATTAGTGGAAAAGGCACGCAACGCCGGGATCGCGGTGTTGGCGATTCGTAATTCCCATCACTTTGCCGCGCTGTGGCCGGACGTCGAACCTTTTGCCGAAGAAGGCCTGGTGGCGCTCAGCGTGGTCAACAGCATGACCTGCGTGGTGCCGCACGGCGCCGACCGGCCGCTGTTCGGCACCAATCCGATCGCATTCGCTGCCCCACGAGCCGGCGGCGCACCGATTGTCTTCGACCTGGCAACCAGCGCCATTGCGCATGGTGATGTGCAGATCGCCGCGCGCAAGGGCGAGCGCTTGCCTCCGGGTATGGGCGTGGACGGCCTCGGCCAGCCAAGCTGCGATCCGAAAGCCATTCTTGAGGGCGGGGCGTTGCTGCCGTTCGGCGGCCACAAGGGCTCGGCGCTGTCGATGATGGTGGAATTGCTCGCCGCGGCGTTGACCGGGGGCAATTTTTCCTTCGAGTTCGACTGGTCGAACCATCCGGGCGCACGGACGCCTTGGACTGGTCAGTTGCTGATTGTCATCGATCCGAGCAAAGCCGCCGGGCAGGACTTCGCCGCGCGCAGTCAGGAACTGGTGCGACAGATGCACGGCGTCGGTTTGAAGCGTTTGCCGGGCGACCGTCGCCATTGGCAGCGCGCGCGCTCGCTGGCCGAAGGCATTGCGCTGGATGAGCAAACCTTGGCGCAGCTGCGCGAACTGGCGGGGGATTGAACGCATTGCAGGCATGAAAAAGGCGAGCCACAGGGCTCGCCTTTTTCTTGTCTGTTACATGCTCGCGATGTTTCAACGACGACCGAGCAACAACCCGACCACGAGGCCGAAGCCTGCGGAAATTGCCACGGTTTGCCATGGATGACCGCCAATGTAGCTCTCGGTTGCGTCGACGGCCGGCTTGGTGCGATCGCGTACGCTGGAGACCGAATCCAGCGCTTGCTGCAGTTTCAGGGCGATTTGCCCGCGCAGGGTTTCCGCTTCTTCACCGACCAGCGATGCGCTGCTCTTGAGCAGTTTGTCCGACTCTTCGATCAGAGCCTGAAGTTCGCTGAAGGCCTGATCCTTGATTTGGTCTTCGGCGGCTTGAACGGCGGATTTCCGGGCCATTGGGTGACTCCTTGCAGGTGAATGGACAGTGATCAATGGAGTGTGGCGCTGCGTAAAAAGTTGCACTGAATTTAGGTCAGGAATAAAAACCTGCGCAGGAGATTTCCGTCGAGCGTGTAAGATGTCGCCATTTTACGCAGCAGGATAATTCCCCATGAGTTTCAATCTGGCCGACAAATCCCTCGCAGAGCGCGCGGCGCTGGAAGACGAGAAATCCCGTCTGTTCGAACTCTGGCAGAACAATCTGGGCAAAGCCAAAGGTGAGGCTGCGCGGTTGTTCGGCGAGCGCGGCAAGCGTAAAGGCAAGTGGGCCGAGTGGGTGCGTGCGGAGCTGGACGGCATGTCGCCGCCGGAGTTTGCCAATATGGTGCGCAGTGAAGTCAACCGGCTGATGGCGGCGAACAAGTAAGGTTTTTTACCTGAAGCTGGCGGCGATCGCCTCACGCACTTTGACCACCACCGGATCGATCTGCGTACTGGTCCGCCAACCCAGTTCGATCGGGTAGCGCGGCAAATCCAGCGGGCAGGGCAGCAGTGTCAGACCGCTGAGCGCAGCGATACGCTCGGCGGCGTGCGTCGGGATCGTCGCCACAGCCTGACTGCCGATTAGCAGGTAGGGCAACGCCGCGAAATGCGTGGTCGAGGCGCATACCCGGCGGCTTCGGCCCAGCGCCGCGAGGCCTTCATCGGTGATGCCGATAAAGCCGCCGGACGACACCAGCAGGTGTTCGCGCGCGACAAACTCCTCCAGCGTAATGTGCTGCTGGCCCGGTGCAAGGCTTGCCGGATCGACCAGACAGGCATAACCGCCTTCCCCCAAGACCTGCCGACTGAGCAGGCGTTCGGCAAAGCCGCCAGCGGTGATCGCCAGGTCAATACTGCGCTCCATCAGCGCCCGCGCGACGATCTGGCTGTGGGTCTGCCGGAAGATCAGCCGCAGTTTCGGCGCACTGCGGGCGATTTCTTCGATCAAGCGTCG
The DNA here is from genome assembly GCF_044748825.1 of Pseudomonas sp. NPDC089741. Taxonomy (NCBI): domain Bacteria; kingdom Pseudomonadati; phylum Pseudomonadota; class Gammaproteobacteria; order Pseudomonadales; family Pseudomonadaceae; genus Pseudomonas; species Pseudomonas sp. NPDC089741. The sequence continues at coordinate 231,399 of NZ_JBIVGT010000006.1, forward strand.
GCCGTAGGCAATTTCAAAATCATCCGACAGGCCGACCGTCACCGAACGGCCTTCGTACTGATTGGCCGCCGGGTCGACCATGGCCAGGCTTTGCCGGCATTTGTCCAGCGCCTCGCTGACCACCGGTTTCAGTTGATTGGCCTTGAGTGTCGGCGCCAGGCCACGGCCGGTACGCACGAACAACTGATCGCCATAGACCTCGCGCAATCGACGCAACGCCGCGCTGACCGCCGATTGAGTCACGTTCAGACGCAGGGCCGCGCGGCTTGCGCTCGATTCCTCGTGCAGGGCTTCGAAGACTTTCAGCAGATTGAGGTCGACGTTGGCGATATTCATTTGGCTCATATCATTCAGCAGTGATCGGGGCTTTATTCATGATCCCTTGGCGCCGGAGAATCAGCAACCTCTGAACCTGATGGAGTGATCGCGATGCCCAAGTCAATTGTTGCTGCCCTGCAGATCGGCGCCTTGCCCGGCGGCATAGGCGAAACCCTGGAACAGATTCTCGCTTGGGAAAACGCAATCATCGAAGCCGGCGCGGCGCTGGTGGTGATGCCGGAAGCCGTGCTCGGCGGTTATCCGAAAGGCGAAAGTTTCGGCACGCAATTGGGCTATCGACTGCCTGAGGGGCGTGAGGCCTATGCGCGTTACTTCGCCAATGCCATCGATGTGCCGGGCGCGGAAACCGCAGCGCTGGCCGGTTTGTCCGCACGCACTGGCGCCAATCTGGTGATCGGAGTCATCGAGCGGGCAGGCAGCACCTTGTATTGCACGGTGCTGTATTTCGACCCGCAAGCCGGATTGCTCGGCAAACACCGCAAATTGATGCCAACCGGCACCGAACGACTGATCTGGGGCAAGGGCGACGGCTCGACCTTGCCGGTGCTCGACAGCCAGGTCGGCAAACTTGGCGCGGTGGTCTGCTGGGAAAACATGATGCCGTTGCTGCGCACGGCGATGTACGCCAAAGGTATTGAAGTGTGGTGTGCGCCGACTGTGGATGAGCGCGAGATGTGGCAAGTCAGCATGCGGCACATTGCACATGAAGGGCGCTGCTTTGTGGTCAGTGCGTGCCAGGTGCAGGCATCGCCAAACGAGTTGGGGCTGGAGATAGCCAATTGGCCGGCGGATCGGCCATTGATTGCTGGCGGCAGCGTGATCGTCGGGCCGATGGGCGATGTGCTGGCAGGACCGTTGCGCGGCGAGGCCGGACTGTTGACCGCCGAGATCGACACCGATGAACTGGTGCGGGCGCGGTATGACTACGACGTGGTGGGGCACTATGCGCGGCCGGACGTGTTCGAGTTAACTGTGGATGAGCGCGCGAAACCCGGCGTACGCTTCAACACCTGATCGCCAACCCGCACCACCCTGTAGGAGCTGCCGCAGGCTGCGATCTTTTGATCTTGATTGTAAAAACAGGATCAAAAGATCGCAGCCTGCGGCAGCTCAGGGTGAGGGTTTAACGGCGATGCAGCCGCAGGGGTAGGGTTTAGCGGCGATGCAGCCATTCTTGGGGAGACTGCGGCATGTTTACCAGGTCGCGGCAGTCGCCTTGGGCAGGCTCAGGGTGCCGCTGTCGACAAAACGCATGGTGCCGAACACGCCACCGGCGAGTTTGCCGCGTAGCACGTATGGCAGGTTATCGAGGGTTTGCGTCTGGCTCAGGCCGAGTGTCTGGCGCAGTACCGAGAACGCCGAAACGCTGACCGGGACGCTGACGATGGTTTCCGAGAAACGCCCGATCGAGCCGCCCTGGTCGCTGACACCGGATGCCAGTGAATGACCGTTGACCTCCAGATCCAGGGCAATGCCGGTGTAGTCGATCGCGGTTTCATTAGGGTTCTGCACACGAATCTTGATCGCGAAACGCACTTCCAGATCCTGGCTCGGCAGGGGTTCGAGCCCGACTACGTTGATGTTCACCGGATCACGATCGGGAAACAGCGCGCAGGCGCTGAGCGACAACAGCAGTACTGACAGAATGACGGCGTGGAGGCGGCGCATAAACGGTCTCTCAACTAAAAAGGGCTGAACCGTTGCCGGTGCAGCCCTTTCTAAACAGGCTGGACGTTAACGGTTCAACTGTGCGACAGCCGCCGGTCGGGCAGGTTCAGCTTTGGCCGGCATCTCCGGGTTTTCCATGACCTGAAGAATAGAAGCTTCCGGATCGAAATCGTCTTCTTCCAGCTCGATGAATTCTTCCGGCAGGAAGATGTTCAGCACGATAGCGCACAACGCACCGACGGTGATCGGCGATTCGAAAATGTTGCGTAGCGCTTGCGGCAGCTCACGCAGGACTTCCGGTACCGCCGCAATGCCCAGGCCCATGCCCAGCGAAATGGCGACGATGAGCATGTTGCGTCGATGCAGACCGGCCTCCGCGAGGATCTTGATACCGGCGACGGCGACGGTGCCGAACATCACCAGTTCGGCGCCACCGAGCACCGGTTTTGGCATCAGTTGCAACACCGCACCGATCATTGGGAACAGGCCCAGCAGCACCAACAGGCCGGCGATGAAGAAGGCGACGTAGCGGCTGGCCACACCGGTTAGCTGAATCACGCCGTTGTTCTGCGCGAAGGTCACCATTGGCATGCTGTTGAACACGGCCGCCATGGCCGAGTTGAGACCGTCTGCAAGCAGGCCGGACTTGATGCGGCGAATGTACAGCGGGCCTTTGACCGGTTGCCGCGAGATCATCGAGTTGGCCGTCAGGTCGCCCGCAGCCTCCAGCGGCGACACGAGGAAAATCACCGCAACCGGGACGAAGGCTACCCAGTCGAAATTGAAACCGTATTTGAACGGCACCGGCACGCTGACCAGCGGCACCTCGGGCATCGAGGCGAAATCCACGGTGCCCATCATCCAGGCGACCACGTAACCGAGGGTCAGGCCTATAACGATTGCGCCCAGGCGCAGGAACGGCACGTCGACGCGGTTCAGCACCACAATCGTGCCAATCACCAGTGCGGCGAGAAACAGATGACCGGATGCACCGAGATCCGCTGCGCCAAAACCGCCGGCAATGTCGGTCATCGCCACTTTGATCAGCGACAGGCCCATCAAGGTGATGATGGTGCCGGTCACCACCGGGGTGATCAGCATGCGCAGTTTGCCGATGAATTGGCTGAGCACCACCTCGATGAAGGCGGCGAAGAAGCACACCCCGAAGATTGTCGAAAGAATCTCATCGGTACCGCCGCCACGGGCCTTGACCATGAAGCCGGCGCTGAGAATCACGCTGATAAAGGAAAAACTGGTGCCTTGCAGGCACAGCAACCCCGAACCCACCGGGCCGAAACGTTTGGCCTGAACGAACGTGCCGAGGCCGGAGACGAACAGCGCCATGCTGATCAGGTAGGGGATTTCGCTGTGCAGGCCGAGGGCGCCGCCCATGATCAGGGTCGGGGTGATGATGCCGACGAAGCTGGCCAATACGTGTTGCAGCGCGGCAAACACGGTGGCAGTCAGGTGCGGACGGTCGTTGAGGCCGTAGATCAGATCGTTGTTGCGCGGGACTTTTTCAGAGGCGGTCATGGTGATTTGCGCGCCGCGAGGCGGGGCCGGGTCAGAAAATGGAGGCGCAGGATGCCGGAAGAGGGCAGCGAGGGCAACGAGCAATAACTGCCTGAAAGGTCAGGTTTTATTGGGGTGAGGAGCTGAACCGATTCTGTAGGAGCTGCCGAAGGCTGCGATCTTTTGATTTTGTTTTTTTGGATCAAGATCAAAAGATCGCAGCCTCCGGCAGCTCCTACACAGGTTTGAAGGCAGCCAATAAGTCCTGTTCGAAGGCTTTTTGCGCGTCACCCGGCACCTGCGCCCGATGCCGGGCCAGATGAAACGCCACCTCGAAACTCAACTCACCCTCACGCACCGGCCGCAGCAGACCTTTCGCCTGCCAGCTGCGCGCATAGTGATCAGGCAGGTAGCCGACGTGTCTGCCGGAGAGAATAAACGCCAGCGTGCCCTCGACCTGCTCCGAGCGCGCCGAACACAGCTTGCCCTGAAACGGCTCGTCGCTGCGCAGGAAGCGATACGGATGATCAACCCGGTCGCACGCCTGCAACGCTTCATCGCTGGGCGCTGCGTCGGTAAACAGTGGATGCCCCGGCGCGCAATACAAATGCTGGGTTTCACTGAACAACTGGCGATAGTCGAACGCGCTTTGCACCTGCGAAAAATAACCGATGGCCAGGTCGAGTCGCTGTTGCAGAAGCAGGCGCTCCATCTCGCCGGGCATCGCGCTGATCAACTCGATACGGACCGACTCGTCACGCTCGCGAAACCGCCGGATCGCTTCGGCGACACGTTGCAATACCGAGGGCTCGACCGCCTCGGAAATGCCCAGGCGCACTTCGCCGATCAGACGCCCGGCCACGCCGTTGGATTGATGGCGGAATATTTCGATCGATTCAAACAGGCTGCGCGCCGCCAGCAGCAACTGCTCGCCCTTCGGCGTGACGCTGAAACCAGCCTTGCCACGGCTGCACAAACGATAGCCGAGACGGGTTTCGAGTTTGGCCATTTGCTGGCTGATGCTCGATTGGCTCAGGCCCAGATCACCCTGCGCAGCGCTGAAACCACCGCACTCGACCACGCGGACAAACAGGCGCAACAACTGCAAATCAACATCGTGGAGCTGACCGAGCATCACATTACTCCGGGGTAAAGTCAGGATAATTATTCAGCTATTTTTCTAATGTATGCGACGGCGCATTCTGCCACCACTTCCTCCGGTCAGGTGTTCGTCATGGCTCCCGTGTTCAAGCTGTGTTTCCCCGCGCTGTTGTTGTCCGTGGTCATCAATGCTCAGGCCGAGGACAAAACCCTCAATCTCTATAGCTGGGCCGATTATGTGCCGCCGCAAACCTTGCAACGTTTCGAGCAGGAAACCGGCATTCACGTGCGTTACGACACCTTTGACACCTCCGAGGTACTGGAAACCAAACTGCTCACTGGCGGCAGCGGTTATGACGTGGTGGTGCCGTCATCCAGTGTGCTGGCGCGCGGTTTGGCGGCGGGGGCCTTGAAGGAAATCCCCCACGAGGGACTCAAGGGCTACGCCAATCTGGATCCGGACTTGCTGGAAAAACTCGCCGCCGTCGATCCCGGCAACCGTTATGGCGTGCCGTACACCTGGGGCACTTTGGGCCTGGGCATGAACGTTGAAGCAGTGAAGCAGCGTCTGCCCGATGTGCCGCTGAACAGCCTTGATCTGCTGTTCAAGCCCGAATACGCCAGCAAGCTCAAGGACTGCGGGATTGCGATTCTCGATTCGCCGCAAGAGGTCATCGGCCTCGCGCTGCACTACCTCGGCAAAGATCCCTATAGCACCGACAAGAACGATCTCGCTGCCGCCGAGGCGTTGTTGCAAAAACTCCAGCCGTCGGTGCTCTACGTCGCCACCGGCCGACAGATCAATGATCTGGCCAGCGGTAACGTGTGCCTGGCGCTGACCTACAACGGTGACGCGAGCATGGCCGCCGATCAGGCGCGCAAAGCCAACAAGCCGTTCGAAGTGGCGTATCGCATTCCAAGGGAAGGCACGCTGATCTGGCAGGACAATCTGGCGATTCCCAAGGACGCGCCACACCCCGAGGCCGCGCGGGCGTTCATCGAATTCATGTTGCGCGCCGATTCGGTGGCCGAGCTGACCAATACGCTGTTTTTTGCCACCGCCAACCAGGCCGCGACACCGCTGGTGGATGAGGCGGTGCGCAACGATCCGGACATCTACCCACCGGCCGAGGTGCGCGACCTGCTCTACGCGGACCGCAGCATGAGCCTCAAGGACATGCGTCAGCGCACCCGTCTCTGGACCACTTTCCGTAGCCATCAATAACCAAAGGAGCGCGCCGAAATGGACGTGCCAATGCAGAACGATCAGGCGATGACGCGCGACAGCCTCTACGGCACTGCCGCCGAAAGCACCTACGCCGGCATCACCAGTTTCATGCGCCGTCGTTACAGCCGGGATTTGCGCGGTGTCGACGTGGCCGTCAGCGGCGTGCCATTCGACACCGCCACCAGCAATCGTCCGGGTGCACGCTTCGGGCCACGCGGGATTCGCGCGGCGTCCACCGGGATTGCCTGGGAGCGCCACTGGCCATGGGCGTTCGATCCGTTCGATCATCTCGCGGTGGTCGATTACGGCGATTGCGACTTCGATTACGGTTCCCCGCAGACCATCCCGGAGAGCATCGAGGCGCATGCCGGGCGGATTCTTGAATCCGGTAGCGCCATGCTGACCTTTGGCGGCGACCATTTCATCAGCTACCCGCTGCTCAAGGCCCATGCGCGCAGACATGGCACGCTGTCACTGATCCATTTCGATGCGCACAGCGACACCTGGCCGGACGAGGAGGGCAAACGTGTCGATCACGGCACCATGTTCTGGCATGCCGCGCGGGAAGGGCTGGTTGATCCGGCGCGTTCGGTGCAGATCGGCCTGCGCACGACCAATGATGATCACATGGGCTTTCAGGTGCTCGATGCGCGACAAGTGCACCGGCGTGGCTGCGAGGCGATTGTCGAAGCGATTCGCGCGCGGGTCGGCGATAACCCGGTGTACCTGACGTTCGATATCGACTGCCTCGATCCGGCCTTTGCGCCTGGCACCGGTACGCCGGTATGCGGCGGCTTGAGCACGGTGCAGGCGCTGGAAATTCTCGGTGGCTTGCGTGGGATCAACCTGGTCGGCATGGACGTCGTCGAAGTCGCTCCGGCCTACGATCACGCCGACGTCACCTCGCTGGCCGCCGCCACCCTGGCCATGGAAATGCTCTGCCTTTATGCAGCCAGGCACAAAGTCGACCTCTAACACTCAGCGCATACCCCTGTAGGAGTGAGCCTGCTCGCGATAGCGCCGGATCAGCCAGCACATGTTCTACTGACCCGTCGCCCTCGCGAGCAAATCTCTGCCGCCTCACGCCACTGGAATCTTTGGCAAATCCAGCATCGAAGAAGCGGTATAACGCGGTGCCGAGCTGACAATCGTCTCGTGCGGCACACCCGCCGGCACGCTGCTGATGCCGTCAAGCCGGGCCAGTTGCGCGTCGCTCAACTGCACATCGAGTGCACCCAGGGTTGCATCGAATTGTTCGCGGGTGCGGGAGCCGAGGATCGGGATCAGTGCGGTGCTTGAACGTTTGGCTTTTTCCCGGAGCCAGGCAATGGCGACGTGGGTCGGGCTGGTGTCGAGTTCGACTGCGACAGCAAGCAGGGTGTCGAGGAGGGCGGTTTCCCGGGCGCTCTTTTCGGCATGCACCAGCATGCCCAGTTTGGCCGCGCGGTTGTTGTCGTCGCTGTTGCGATATTTTCCGGTGAGGAAGCCGCCGCCCAGTGGTGACCAGAGCGTGGCCGCCAAACCGAGAGCTTCCGCCATGGGCAGCAACTCGCGCTCGGCGCTGCGTTCGGCCAGGCTGTATTCGACCTGAATCGCGGCAATCGGCGCGAACCCGCGTATCTCCGCGAGCAGGTCGGCGCGGGCTATGCGCCATGCCGGGAAATTCGACAGTCCGGCGTAGTGAATTTTCCCAGCACGAACCAGGTCATCAAAGCCGCGCAGGATTTCTTCCATCGGCGTCACGCCATCGCTGATATGGGCCCAGAACAGATCGATGTGATCGGTGTTCAGGCGTTTCAGACTCTCTTCGACGGCGCGCACCATGTTTTTACGGCTGTTGCCGGTGTGTGAAATACCGTCTGCCGGTGTAGTCCCCATGCTGTATTTAGTGGCGATCACCAGACGATCACGTTCCGTGGCAATGAATTCGCTGAGCATCGATTCCGATTGCCCGCCCTGATAGCCATTAGCGGTATCAATGAAGTTGCCCCCGGCCTCGAGATAGCCATCAAAGATGCGCTTGGCTTCATCGCGCTCGGCGCCGTGACCCCAACCGGTGCCGAAGTTGCCCGCGCCGAGCGCCAGTTCCGAAACGCGCAAGCCGGTTTTACGACCAAAAACCTTATAATGCATAGCGACGTCCTCGATGAAAAACGGTTTGAAAATTACGAGTGAAATATGACGCCAATATGATGCTGGTAATATTCACTGTCAAGACGCTTGTCGCTCAACGGTCAGTCCCGGAAGTTCGGCACAGTTGCGCTATACATTCCGATCCAACGAGCAGGGGGAAAATCGCGCGGCTGGATACCTCCCGGTGAGCATCGTGGCATACTGCCGCGCATGACTTTCGACTCTCCCCTCAGCGCCTGGCAGCATGCCATCGAGCACAAGGGCTTCATCCAGGATGAAGCCCAGGAGCACGCCGTCTGGGCGTTGCAAAAATGCCACGAAGCCTTGCATGCCGGTGCCCGCTCGGTCAGCGGTGTGTATTTGTGGGGGCCGGTCGGGCGCGGCAAGACCTGGCTGATGGATCAGTTCTATCAGACCCTGCGGGTGCCGGCGCGGCGTCAACACTTTCATCATTTCATGGGCTGGGTGCACCAACGCTCATTCCAGTTGACCGGCATCGCCGATCCATTGCGGGCGCTGGCCAAGGAGCTGGCGGCTGAAGTGCGAGTGCTGTGTTTCGATGAACTGTTCGTCAACGACATCGGCGACGCGATCATTCTTGGCCGCTTGTTTCAGGTGATGTTCGACGAAGGCGTCGTCGTGGTCTGCACCTCGAATCTGCCGCCGGACGAGCTGTACGCCGATGGTTTCAATCGCGACCGCTTTACCCCGGCAATCGCGGCAATCAAGGCGCATATGCAAGTTGTTGCGGTCAATGGCGCCGAGGATCATCGTTTGCATCCGGGGGCCATCGAGCAACGCTTCTTTGTCGCCGCGCCGGACTCGCCCAGCGCCCTGGATGAGGTATTCCGGACGCTGACACAAGGGCAGGCCTCCAGCTGCGAACCAGTGCCGGTCGGCCATCGGACACTCAACGTGGTGCGGGCCAGTGAATCGGTGCTGTGGTGTCGCTACGCTGATCTGTGCGAACAACCCTTTGCCGCCATGGATTTCATCGCGCTGTGCGATACCTACCGGGCTATCCTGATGAGCGACGTGCCCAATCTCAGCGCGCAGAAACGCGAGGGGCGGATTGCTCGCGGCACTGAAGACGGTGCTGAGCGTGTGATCGCCGGGGATCGCGAGCTGCCGCAGTTGTCAGTGCACGACGATGGCGTGCGCCGGTTCATTGCGCTGGTCGATGAGTGCTACGACCGCAAGGTGCCGCTGTACATCGAGGCACAAGTGCCGATGCCTGCGCTGTATACCGAGGGTTATCTGGAATTCCCGTTCCGCCGCACCCTCAGTCGTTTGCAGGAGATGCAGTTGCAGCGCTTTGCCGAAGCTTGAGTGAAGAGGGCGCAGACATGACCCAGCCGCTATCCCATCATCTGCTGACCATGGCCTATCAAAATGCCTGGGCCAATCATCGCCTGGCCAAGGCCTGGACGCAGCTCGATGACGCTGAGCTGGCAGCGCAACGGGTGAGTTTCTTCCCCAGCATTCGCTTGACCCTCAATCATGTTCTGACCTGCGACTGGTTCTACGTTGACGCACTGGAACGGGAACTGCGTGGTGACGAACCGCATCCTGACTGCTACGTGTTTTTCAATCTGGACGAGCCGTTCATCGAGGCCAGTCCGTTGCGCGCAGAGCAGGCCCATGTCGATCGACGGCTGATCGCCTATTGCGAGCAGTTGCGCGATGACAGCCTGGGACGGATCGTCACCATCGCCCGCGACACGCCGCAACACGACAGCCGTCTGCGCATGCTCTCGCACCTGTTCGAGCACCAGATCCATCATCGTGGCCAGGTGCACGCGATGCTCAGTGATACGCGGGTGCAACCGCCGCAACTGGACGAGTTCTTCTGCGCGGGGGAGGCTGGGTTGCGGGCTGCGGATTTCGCTGAATTGGGATGGACGGAAGAGTTGATCTGGGGGCATTGATAGATCAAGAGATCGCAGCCTTCGGCAGCTCCTGCATGGGAATTGCCCCTCCAGGGTTGTCGCCAGGGCTGGCGGCGCGCTAAGGTCGAGCTGCCTTTCAGTGCGCACTTTGCGCGCCGGGGTATTTGTGTGTTCGGGGATGGAAATGGATTCCGCAGAGATTCTTGTGCTTCAAGCCAGCTATAGCAATCCGGTGCACGCCGAGGCCATTGGTGTGGTGCTCAATCACTATGCCGAAGATCCCATGGGGGGCGGCCAGCCGATCGACCCTGAATTGCTGCGCCGGGTGCCGGAAGAACTGGCTCGCCGACCGTATGCCTTCAGTGTGCTGGCATTCGTGGGGGGGGAACCGGCGGGGCTGGTGAACTGCTTTGAAGGTTTTTCGACGTTTGCCTGCAAGCCGCTGGTCAACGTGCATGACGTGGCAGTGGCGAGCAAGTTTCGCGGGCTTGGGCTGAGCCAGAAGATGCTCCGTAAGGTCGAGGAGATTGCCCGCCAGCGCGGCTGCTGCAAGATCACCCTGGAAGTCCTCGAAGGTAATGACGTGGCACAGAACGCCTACCGCAAATTCGGCTTCGCCCCGGGCATGTTCAACCCGGATCACGGGCAGATGCTGTTCTGGATCAAGAATCTGCAAGCATAAAAAAAGGCGCCCGGACAGGGCGCCCAACTGTCTCTTCCGGGCCAGAGCGGAGCCACGGAAGGTGCATCGGTTGCTCGATAAACTCAGTTGCGATAAGACTCGGTCACTTGCGCCGTCTGGTCGGCGGGTACGCGGATTTCCTTCGCCTGAGCGTCACTCGTTTGCTCGCTCTGCGCGTGGTGTACCGGGAAGTTGTCGTAGTAATAACGCATGCGTTCGGCGCCGCCTTCAGCGAAAGCGCTGGCGGAGCCGAGAGCAAGTAGTGCGGTAAGGATTGCGGTAGTGATTTTCATGGTGCCTCCTACTGAACAAGTCGGAGCCGTTCGTCCATGAAGCAGATCTCGGGGGAGATTTTCTCCCCGCGTAATTAACTCGGGGTTAAGTGCAGCCCGCGGCGAGGGGGCAAGCCCCCTCGCCACAGGGTTAGCGGTGTGTTGAAGGGATCAGAGCTTCCAGTCCAGGCTCAATGTCACCGTGCGCGGATCGCCCCAGTACACGCCGTTGTAGAAGCCGACGTTGTCGTAATATTTCTTGTCGAACAGGTTGTCGACGTTCAGCGACGCTGACAGGTGCTTGTCGAATTCATAGCGCGACATCAGGTTGACCACGGTGTAGGCGTCCTGATTGATTCGCGTACGTTCGGTGAGGATCCGGCCATTGGCGCCGCGCCCGACCGGACGGTTGGCGGTGCCGTAGACATCGCTTTGCCAATTCACCGCACCGCCCACGGTCAGGGCGCTCCAGTGGCCCGGCAAGCGATAGGCGGTGGACAAACGCAACATGTTCAGTGGCTGGTTGGTGTTGCTGCGTTGCTTTTCGCCATCGGCCGAGTGGGTGTAGGTGTAACCGGCGGTCATGTTCCAGCCATTGAGGATCTCGCCCGAGACCTCAGCTTCGAAGCCGTTGACCTTGTTGCCCTGGCCGCCGCTCTTGTAGAACTCCTCGCCGGTAACCGGATCCGGGGCGACCGAATCGTCGACTTCGGCGACGTTGTCCTGTTTGCTCCAGAACAACGCTGTCGACAGATTCAGACGCTCCTCGAGCAAGCTGCCCTTGAGCCCCAACTCGTAATTGCTGCCCACCACCGGATCGAGGTAGTTGCGACTGCTGTCGCGATTACTCTGCGGTTTGAAGATATCGGTGTAGCTGACGTACGCGGTGTATTCCGGTGTCAGGTCGTAGAGCAGGCCGGCGTAAGGTGTCCATACGTCATTCTGGCTCTGGCTGGTGGCATCAACCTTGGTCAACTGCAGCTGACTGTCGTAGTAGCTGTCGCGACTGGATTCTTCCCAACTGCCGTAGCGGCTGCCGATCACGGCATGTAGTTGCTCGGTGAAATTCAGGCGTGTTGCCAGGTAACCAGCCTTTTGCCGGGTCTTGCCCTTGGAGCCGCTCAGGCCGGTGACAGTGTCAGGGAATTTGCCGATGTCGCCCATGTACTTCCAGTCACGGATGTTTTCGTAATCTGCTGCGCGCGGGTCGTCGTAGGCGTAGGGCGAATCGGCGCGGCGTTCGGCCTCGCCGTAGCCGAACATCAGTTCGTGTTCGCGACCGAGCAGCGAGTAGGGGCCGGAGATGTTGAAGTCATAGGCCTTCATGCTCTGTTCGCCGATCATGTGGCCCATGTAGGCGCTCATGCCGCTACGATCAGCTTCGGGGAAGCCGCCACCGCCGTAGTAAGTCTTGCCGTCGCTGTCACTGTTGCGATGGGTATACGCGGCTTTCAGATGCCAGCCCGCCGCCAATTGCTGGTCGAGCGTGGCGAAAGCGGTCTTGTCGCGCATCGGCCAGGAACTCCATGAGGTCGCCATGTTGGTCGAGCGACCGAGCCCAGCCTTGCTGCCATCGGCATTCCAGTACGGCACGGTGCCCCAGGAACTGCCTTGCACGTGTTTGTCCTGATAGTCGTAACCGACGGCCAGCACGGTGGATTCAGTCAGGTCGGCTTCGAGGATGCCGTAGCCGACTTCGCGTTGCAGTGCGTACTTGTCGCGGATCGACTGGCTGTCGCGGTAAGCCAGCACCGTGCGCCCGCGCAAGCGGCCGTCGAAGGCCAGCGGGCCACCGACGTCGACGTAGCTGTAGTAATCGTCGTAGCTGCCGCCACTGACCCCGGCCAGCGCCTGTAACTGGGCGGTTGGTCGTTTGCGCACCATGTTGATGGTCGCCGAGGGGTCACCTGCACCGGTGGTCAATCCCGTCGCGCCGCGAACCACTTCGATGCGGTCGTAGATGATGGTGTCGGAATCGGACTTCATCCGATCGAAGGTGTTGAGCATCCCGTCGATCTGGAAATTGTTGATCGAATAGCCGCGCGAGGAATAGTCGACCCGATCGGAATCGAGGTGTTGCACGACAATGCCGGTGGTCTGACGCATGGCTTCGGACAATGTACCGAGTTTGAAATCATCCATCTGCTGGCGGGTGACCACGGACACCGATTGCGGGGTTTCCTTGATCGACAGGTTCATCCGTGTCGCGGTGCTCATCGCGCCGGTGGTGTAGGCCTCGGTGTTTTCGGTGGTGTTGCCCAGGCCTTGCGCAGTGACGCTGGTCGAAGCCAGTTCCAGCGCGGAGCTGGCGGGTTCGGGCGGTTGTTCAGCGGTGTTTTCAGCCAGCAGTTCGGCGCTGAAAGCAGCGCTGCACAGGCCAAGCGTGAGGGTCATGGAACGGGTGATGGGCGCGAACATCGCAGCCGACTCCTTGTCTTCGAGGGAAAAAATCCGTTTGTTCAAAGACGAAGCGAGAATCTGCGATTTAGTATCAAACGAGAAATATTATTATTTGAGGGCGTTTCCGAATCGGTAGAAGCTGCCGCAGGCTGCGATCTTTTGATCCTGTTTTTTCAGGGGCAAGATCAAAGGATCGCAGCCTGCGGCAGCTCCTACATGTCGGCGGTGTGCAATAAAAAGGGGCCAGTGATTGGCCCCTTGGTTTTACTGCTCGGCGGTGGCTGCGACCGCCGGATCGGGTTTTTTCGGCTTCATCAGGCTGAAGTCGATCAATGCCCTTTGCTCACGCTCGTAAGGGTTGCCGATCATCAATGGACGCGGCTTGAAGCTGTCGCTGACCAGGCTCTTGCTGCGATCGAGTTCGTCGAAGCTGAGGCCGGCCATGTCGGCCCAGGTGTGGATCAGGTGCGAGCTGCTGTAAGGCCGCCCCAGGTCACCGGCGAAATTCCAATTGTGGTTTTCCTTCCACTTCGGCGATGCCCAGGCCATGAACGGGATGGTGTACATCGGCGCGGTCGGTTTGTTTTCGTTGCGCCCCAGGGTTTTGTGGCCAACCGAATCGAAGACGTCTTCGCCGTGATCCGAGAGGTACAGCAGGAAGCCGTTCGGATCAGACTTGGCGTAATCCTTGATCAGGCTCGACACCACGAAGTCGTTGTACAGCACGGCGTTGTCGTAGCTGTTGTAAGTTGGCACCTGATCGTCGCGCAGGGCAGGCGGTACGCCTTCGCGGTCCTGGAACTTGTCGAAGCTCGGCGGATAACGGTACTGATAGCTCATGTGCGTGCCGAGCAGATGCACGACGATCAACTTGCGTGGCGCGGCATCGGCCAGGGCTTTGCTGAACGGCTCGATCACGTCGCCGTCGTACTGCGCGGCGTTCTGGTTGCGGTTGTTGTTCAGGTAGACCTGCTCGTCAGCCTGCTCGGAGAACGTCGTGAGCATGGTGTTGCGCTTGGTCATGGTCTGCTGGTTGGTGATCCAGAAGGTCTTGTAACCCGCCTGTTTCATCATGCTGACCAGCGACGGCGTCGACAGGTACAGATCCGGGCTTTCCTCATCGGCAAAGGTCAGCACTTGCTGCAACGCTTCGATCGTATACGGGCGCGGGGTGATGACATTGTCGAACACCGCCAGTTGATCCTTGAGCTTGTCGAGTTCCGGCGTGGTCTTGCGCGGATAACCGTAAAGGCTCATGCGTTGGCGGTTGGTCGATTCACCGATCACCAGCACCAAAGTCGCAGGCTGATTGGCGCCGGCATCCTTGAGATTGTGCAGCGGCGGGATCTTGCTCGCGCTGTGCAACATGCCCTGCATTTCGGCGAGGGTGTCGAGGTAACGGTGATAGGCCACAGCCATCTGCCACGGCACGGCCGGTTCGATACGGGTTTCGAACTTCTCGAAGCCGCCGGCGAAACTGCCGGTGCGCATCGTTTGCTTGACCAGCGGATAACCGACTACAGCGATAACGATGGCCAGCGCTGCCACGACCGCGCGGCCACGGGGCATGTACACCGGACGCAGGCGAGTCCACAGGAAATACGAGAACAGCGTGTGCGCGAGGAACGCCGGCACCATCCACCAGGCAAAGTACTGGGTCATGTACTCGCCGGCTTCAGAGATGTTCGACTCGAACATGATGAAGATCACGCTCTGAGAGAACTCCTGCTGATAGATGAAGAAATAACCCAGGCTGGCCATGGAACAGGCCCACAACACCACGCCGATGATCGCCGCGAGCAGTTTGGTGCGCTTGGGAAACAGCAGCATCGGTGCCAGCCAGATCGCGCTCATCACGAACGCCTGGCGGAACCCGGTGAAACCGGAGGTCCCGGTCAGCTGGATCAGCAGTTGGGTAATACCCGAGAAGTACCAGAAAAAAGCGAACAGCCAGAGAACACCGGCCCAGTCGAAACCTGTCGCAGTCGTTTTGCTGCGTTTGAACAATGCCATTCAGCACTCCAGCTCGATCGTCACAACCACCGCCGGAACGCTTCCATGAAACCGACGAACGGAGGCCGAACGCGTACGCCCGGCCAGAATGCGCCGGAGTATCGCCAAGCGAATGTGAAAACTTTGTTAGTTGCGGGTTACCGAAAGGGCAGGATCATGTCGGGAACGACACAGGTCGCTCCCGAAACAGGCGGGGAAATCAGGCGTGCGGGTGGCGCTGGACAACCGGCAGAGGCTTGGGCTGAACGCCCTGAGTCAACGCGCGCAATTGCGCCAGCTCCTGCTTGAGTTGGTCGCGCTCGTCTTTCAACTGGCGCAATTCTTCGCGACGGATTGTCACGTACAGGGTTTGTGGCGGCATTGCTGTGTGTACTGTGCCCATTGCTCACCTCGCAAATGGCGTGCATCAACTGTAAATAGCCCGCGCTTTTGCGGTGCTGACTTACTATCGGCGCCAATTTTGATTTCTTTTGCCTGTGATTGGAACTTTTTTATTTTTCATGGTCGGTGTGTCTTCGGCAGGATTCGGGGCGTTATCAGTCTGGATCGGGCACAATGCCCGGAAACTTCATCGCAACGCTCTGGACTAACCTCCATCAGCAGCGTTGGGCTATAACCAATGACACACATTTATTTGTAGTAAGGAGCATCAGCACATGCAACTCGGGATTATTGGACTGGGCCGCATGGGCGGCAATATTGCGCGGCGTCTGATGCTCAACGGTCACACCACCGTTGTTTACGACCGCAATACCGCTTTCATCGACACCCTGGTCGCCGAGGGCTCCACTGGCGTCGCCGACTTGCCGGCACTGGTTGCCGGTCTGGCCAAACCGCGTGCGGTCTGGGTCATGCTGCCGGCCGGCGCGCCGACTGAAGACACCATCGCCACTTTGAGCAATCTGCTGGAGGCCGGCGATACCATCATCGACGGCGGCAACACCAACTATAAGGATGATATCCGTCGGGCCAAGAGCCTGGCCGAGAAAGGCCTGCACTATATCGACGTCGGCACCTCCGGCGGCGTCTGGGGCCTGGAGCGCGGCTATTGCATGATGATCGGTGGCGACGCCGAAACCGTGCAGCGCCTCGACCCGCTGTTCGCCGCACTGGCACCGGGCATGGGTGACATCCCGCGCACCAAGGATCGCAAGTCCGACGACCATCGCGCCGAGCACGGCTACATCCACGCCGGTCCTGCCGGTGCCGGTCACTTTGTGAAGATGATTCACAACGGTATCGAATACGGCATGATGGCCGCGTTCGCTGAGGGCTTCGACATCCTCAAGACCAAATCCAGCGAGCGTCTGCCGGAAGATCAGCGTTTTGATCTCAACGTGGCTGACATCGCCGAAGTCTGGCGTCGTGGCAGCGTGGTGTCGTCGTGGTTGCTCGACTTGACCGCCGATGCACTGGCCAGCGATCCGAAGCTCGACGGCTTCTCCGGCTCTGTTGCGGACAGCGGCGAAGGTCAATGGACCATCGAAGCGGCCATGGAACAAGCGGTGCCGGTTCCGGTGCTGTCGAACTCGCTATTCTCGCGCTATCGCTCGCGCGGCCAGGGCACCTTTGGCGACAAGATTCTTTCGGCCCAGCGCTTCGGCTTCGGCGGCCACGTGGAGACACCGAAGAAATGACCCATACGATCCGCAGGAAATCCAAGGCAGAACCCGCACCACCGACCACGCTGTTTCTGTTCGGTGCCCACGGCGACCTGGTCAAGCGCTTGCTGATGCCGGCGCTGTACAACCTCAGTCGCGACGGCTTGCTTGACGAAAACCTGCGGATCGTTGGCGTTGACCACAACGCCATTACCGATGAGGCCTTCGCGCAGAAGCTCGAAGACTTCATCCGTACCGAAGTCGCGGCGAAAGTCGGCAAGGGCGATCAGATGCTTGATCCGGCCTTGTGGGCCAAGCTCGCCAAAGGTATCAGCTACGTCCAGGGCGACTTTCTGGACGACAGCACCTATTCCGCGCTGGCGGCGAAAATCGCCGCCAGCGGCACCGGCAATGCGGTGTTCTACCTGGCCACCGCGCCGCGTTTCTTCAGTGAAGTGGTGCGCCGTCTCGGCAGCGCCGGTTTGCTCGAAGAAACCCCCGAAGCCTTCAGAAGGGTGGTGATCGAGAAGCCGTTCGGCTCCGATCTGCACACCGCCGAAGCGTTGAACGCCTGTTTGCTCAAGGTGATGTCCGAGAAGCAGATCTATCGGATCGACCATTACCTGGGCAAGGAAACCGTGCAGAACATTCTGGTCAGCCGGTTCTCCAACAGCCTGTTCGAAGCCTTCTGGAACAACCATTACATCGACCACGTGCAGATCACGGCGGCGGAAACCGTCGGCGTCGAAACCCGTGGCAGTTTTTACGAACACACCGGTGCGCTGCGTGACATGGTGCCCAATCACCTGTTCCAGTTGCTGGCCATGGTTGCCATGGAACCGCCGGCGGCATTTGGCGCTGACGCGGTGCGCGGCGAGAAGGCCAAGGTGGTCGGCGCGATCCGCCCGTGGACTATCGAAGAGGCGCGGGCCAATTCGGTTCGCGGCCAGTACAGCGCTGGCGAGGTCGACGGCAAAGCGCTGAACGGTTATCGCCAGGAAGCCAACGTTGCCCCCGACAGCAGCACGGAAACCTACGTCGCGCTGAAAGTGATGATCGACAACTGGCGCTGGGTCGGCGTGCCGTTCTACCTGCGCACCGGCAAACGCATGAGCGTGCGCGACACCGAGATCGTCATCTGCTTCAAACCGGCGCCCTATGCGCAGTTCCGTGACACCGAAGTGGACGAATTGCAGCCGACTTATCTGCGCATCCAGATCCAGCCGAACGAAGGCATGTGGTTCGACCTGCTGGCCAAGCGGCCGGGGCCGGCGCTGAACATGGCCAACATCGAGCTGGGCTTTGCCTACAAGGATTTCTTCGAGATGCAACCGTCGACGGGGTACGAAACCCTGATCTACGACTGCCTGACCGGCGATCAGACGCTGTTCCAGCGCGCTGACAACATCGAGAATGGCTGGCGCGCCGTGCAGCCATTCCTCGACGCCTGGCAGCAGGACG
Source organism: Pseudomonas sp. NPDC089741 (assembly GCF_044748825.1). Taxonomy (NCBI): domain Bacteria; kingdom Pseudomonadati; phylum Pseudomonadota; class Gammaproteobacteria; order Pseudomonadales; family Pseudomonadaceae; genus Pseudomonas; species Pseudomonas sp. NPDC089741. The sequence continues at coordinate 249,698 of NZ_JBIVGT010000006.1, forward strand.
CGAGCGTGCAGACTTATGCCGCCGGCGACGACGGCCCGCAAGCCGCCGAAGATTTGCTGACTCGCGATGGTCGCGTCTGGCATGGCCTCGGATGAGTGAGCTGACGAAACAACCCATCCGTTTTCTGCTCAGCGACATGGACGGCACGCTGTTGCTGCCCGATCACTCGCTGAGCCAGCGCACCATTGATGCGGTTCGCGCCTTGCGTGAGGCGGGCGTGCTGTTCAGTCTCGCCACCGGGCGACCGCCGAAAGCCATGTTGCAGCAGATCGAAGCCTTGGGCGTCGACTTGCCGACTGCGGCGTTCAACGGCGGCACGATCGTCAATCCGGACGGCAGTCTGCTGGTGGCGCATTACCTGCCGGCCACCACCGCGCTGATTACGCTGGCCACCTTTGCCGATCAGCCGGATGTCGAAATCTGGGTGTTCAGCGGCGGCGACTGGCTGCTCAAGGATCCGCACGGGCCAATGGTGCCACGCGAACAGCATGGCCTCGGCTATCCGCCGGTGGTGGTCGAGAGTTTCGAGCCGTATCTGGAGCGCATCGACAAGATTGTCGCGACCAGCAACAACACTGAGCTGCTGATCGAACTGGAGGCGCGCCTGATTCCGAAGGTCAACGGTATGGCGCAAGTCTCCCGCTCGCAACCGGTGTACCTCGACGTGACCGCGCTGGAAGCCAACAAAGGCACCGCACTGACGACGATTGCCGAACATCTGGGCATAGCGCTGGAACAGACCGCTGCGATTGGTGACGGCGGCAACGACCCGGCAATGTTCCACTGTGCGGGATTATCGATTGCCATGGGCCAGGCGGAAGACGCCGTAAAACGCCAAGCCGACGTGGTCACCGCCCCCAACACCGAAGACGGCGTCGCCGAGGCTATCGAAAAATACATCCTCCCGTAACACCTGTAGGAGCTGCCGAAGGCTGCGATCTTTTGATCTCGTTTTTATAAAGCAAGATCAAAAGATCGCAGCCTCGTTTCACTCGACAGCTCCTACAAAGTTTTGTGGGGTTAGAGCCAGTAGCTCACGGCGTACCAGCCGAGCAGGCCCATCACCACGGTATAGGGCAATGCCATCCACACCATCCGCCCGTACGACAATCGCACCAGCGGTGCAATCGCCGAGGTCAGCAGGAACAGAAACGCCGCCTGACCATTCGGTGTCGCCACGCTCGGCAGGTTGGTGCCGGTGTTGATCGCAATCGCCAGTGTTTCGAAATGCTCGCGGCTCATATGCCCGGAGAGGAATGCCTGCTTCACCTCGGTGATGTAGATCGTCGCGACAAACACGTTGTCACTGATCGCCGAGAGCAAGCCGTTGGCAATGAACAACATGCCCGGTTGCTGATCCGTCGGCAATGTCAGCACCCATTGGATCAGCGGGGCGAACAGTTGCTGATCGTGAATCACCGCGACCACCGCAAAAAACACCACCAACAGCGCAGTGAACGGCATGGCGTCCTTGAATGCGCTGCCCAGACGATGCTCATCGGTGATGCCGGTAAACGCGGTGATCAACACAATCACCATCAGACCAATCAGGCCGACTTCCGCCACATGAAAGGCCAGGCAGCCAATCAGGATCAATGCGGCAGCGCCCTGCACCAGCAGCGCAGCGCGTTGGCGCGGCGTGCGTTCGGCGTCGTCTTCAGCGGCGTAGTTGGCCAGCACGGCGCGCACGTTGTCCGGTAACAGCGTGCCGTAACCGAACCAGCGCAGTTTCTCCAGCAGTACGCAGGTCACCAGACCCGCTGCCAGCACCGGCATCGACACCGGTGCGACTTTCTGGAAGAACTCGCCGAAGTGCCAGCCCATTTCATGGCCGATCAGCAGGTTCTGTGGCTCGCCGACCAGCGTGCAGACACCGCCCAGCGCCGTGCCGACCGCACCGTGCATCAGCAGGCTGCGCAGGAACGCGCGGAATTGTTCGAGATCATCGTGATGCAGTCTGGGCAGGTTCTGATCGTCGCCAAACTCACTGTCCTGGCGCGGATCATTGCCCGAGGCCACCCGGTGGTAGACCGAGTAGAAGCCGACAGCGGCGCTGATAATCACCGCCGTCACTGTCAGTGCATCGAGAAACGCCGAGAGGAATGCCGAGAGAAAACAGAACAGCAGCGCCAGGATCGCTTTCGAGCGCACGCCCAACAACAGGCGCGAGAACAGGTACAGCAGCAGATCCTTCATGAAGTAGATGCCGGCCACCATGAACATCAGCAGCAGGATCACCGGAAAGTTGTGCACCAGCTCGTCATAAAGCGCCTGCGGCGTGGTCATCTTCAGCAGCAGCGCTTCGACCAGCAACAGACCGCCGGGCATCAGCGGATAGCATTTGAGCGCCATGGCCAGGGTAAAGATGAATTCGATGACCAGCAGCCAGCCTGCGGCTACTGGGCCGACGGTCCATAACACCAATGCATTGAGGATCAGGAAGCCGACGATGGTCGCCTTGTACCAGCGTGGCGAGTGCCCGAGAAAATTTTGCGCGAACGCCTGAGCCATTGAACCGGACATCGGTTGCTCCTTGTCTTAAGAAGCGCGCAAGTTGCCGGATGTGTCGCGCAAGTTCAAGTTGTTAATGGGTATTTGTCAGTCATTGAGATACCGCGCGACCATCGCCCGATAATTGCCATCCAGCGAAAACCCGCCAACCAGAATTCCACCGTCCGCTTGCAGGGCCAGTGAATTGGCCGTGTCCAGGCTTCGGCCCAAACGCGTCCGCAGCCAGCCGTGGCCATCACCGAACGTGTGATCGAGGTAGCCGTCAGGCAAATAGCGTGCGACGACGAAGTCCGCCTCGAAGCCGCCAATCGTCGCGCCGACAGCAATAATCCGCCCGTCTTGCAGGCGCTGGGCGGCGTTCCACTGGCAACCACTGGGGCCGATGTCCAGCAGTTGCGGCAGACCCGAGTTACAACGCAGATCTGCACGGCCATTGTGATGCAGGTTGAGGGTCATGCAGCGTAGCGGATCACGGCTGCTGCCGAAGCAGTGCAAATGCTCCGCCGACTCGATCACCTGATTGACCAGCGCGCCGTGCCCGAGGGCGGTGAAGGCCATGAAGCCATCGATGGCGAAGGTTTCGTCGAGCCGGCCATCCGCCAGGTAGCGCGCAAGCAGACCTTCCTGAGGGAAGCTCATTGAGCCGCCGACCACAATCCGCCCGTCCTCTTGCAACGACAGACTGCTCAGCCAAGTGTTGAGCAATAGATGGCGAACCATGACAAAACCACGGCCATTGAAGGTCTTGTCGAGCTGGCCATTGGCGGTCAGGCGAATCAGCATGCCCGCGTGGTCGGCGCATTCGAAGTGGTGATTGGCGAGCAACAGGATATGGCCGTCGTCCTGTACCGCGATGTCGCAGGCTTCGGCGCCCGGAATGCCCGGTGGCAGCCAATCGTCGAGCGTGCCCATCGACAGGTCGCCGGGCAGGCGCACCACGAGGTGACCGTTGTCGCCGAACTCCGGGGCCGGGCGACCCTGCTCATCGAAGAGGGCGAGGCCGGGCAGGGTGCAGTGATCGGTTTCGTAGTGCAGGCCGGCGAGCAGGATTCTTCCGTCGGGCAGCACGCGAACGTTGCCGGCCATGCTGCCGAACCCGGACGAGAACTTGCCGATGACGCTCCCCATATGACCGAAACTCAGATCGGCCGAACCGTCCGCCAGCAAACGCGCCAGGCCAAAACAACTGCCGTTGGGCATTTTGACTTTCGCTGCGACCAGCACGCGACCCTGTCGGTCAACCGCGACACCCTGGGTCATGCTGGAAAGACTGTCGGCAAAATACACTTGGGCGATGCCGTTACCGGCAAAAGCAGGGTCCAGTTGGCCGGCCTGGTTGATTCGCTCCAATCGGGCGCAAGAGCTCTGGGTAGACATGCACGCGTCTCCTTGCGAGTAGACCAATACCCTAAATTGGGCGGTTTACTGCATGAGCCGAACATTCAATCCCTGAACCGGGAGAAGTACAACTGTAAGAACTAACAGGCGGAGGGTCAGACTGTGCCAGAACAGTGTCTTTTTGAACCAATAGCAAGTGAGCCAAGCAGTTACGCCAAAAAGCGCACGCTGAAAGTTGTACAAAAGTACTGAAGGGTAAATAGATATGGCAACTAACAAGAAGCGGGCGGATGACACGAAGTCATCCGCATTGTCCCGCTATTAGTGCGGCATCGACCAGGATTGCAACAGGTGGCCTTCGTTGCTCAGCTCGGCGCGAGCCTGCTGCAGCAGTTGTTCCAGCTGTGCCGGATCGGAATAGGTACTGCTTGGAATCTGTTTGCGACCAATGTGCGAGTTGGTGCGGTCGATGACGGTCAGGCTCAGTTCACCATTGCCGTCTTGTGGCGCCCAGGCCACGCATTGAAAAGGTTTGAAGGCGTGGTTGGCAATCAAAAGAGCTTCGTTGATACGGAGCGGGGCGGTCATGGGGTCTTCTCTCTATAGTGCCCAATCAAGTGATCTGCCGTCGGTTGGGCTTACCGTTCGGCTGGTTACTTGTACTGATGCACGCAACCCCGGGGCGGGTCACACTCGCAACAAAGAAATTTCAACTTTCTTTCATTGGCTCAGTGTTTCGACAGTTTCTGAAAGGTTATTGAAAGAAAGCCACTCGATAGCTAACTAACAAAGCCCACTCTTATAACTACTTAGCTTGTACACCTATAAGCAATCGATACAAGCTGCCGTCAAATTCTTGCTAATGTTACAGCCAGGTCTGCCAAATGACTGTTTTTACAACCTTTTCCTAAAATTTGGCGCCAAGGAACAGTCATGAGCGAAGCGCCTGCGTTGAGACGTTTATTGGTGGTCGATCCGTGTGACGACTGCCATCGCCTATTACCCGGATTACGTGCGGTAGGTTGGGATGTCGACAGTTGCACCCTAGAAAATGCCGCCGACCGCAGTTGTGATGTCGGCCTGCTGCGCCTGCAACCTTTTCATCTGGAACGTCCCGAGGCCGTCAAGGAACTGATCAGCCGCAGCGGCACCGAATGGATTGCGGTACTCAATCAGGAAGTCCTGCGCTTGCAGAACGTCGGAGACTTTGTCTGCGAGTGGTTTTTTGATTTCCATACCTTGCCGTTCGATGTGTCGCGCGTGCAGGTCACGCTCGGCCGCGCATTCGGCATGGCGCGTCTGCGCGGGCAGGGCACGATCCATGTGGATCAGCCTGAACACGAATTGCTCGGTGACAGCAAACCGATCCGCGAGCTGCGCAAATTGCTCAGCAAGCTGGCGCCTACCGAGTCGCCGGTACTGATTCGTGGTGAAAGCGGCACCGGTAAAGAGCTGGTCGCGCGCACGCTGCATCGGCAGTCGCAGCGTCACAGCAAGCCTTTCGTGGCGATCAACTGCGGGGCGATCCCCGAACACCTGATCCAGTCCGAGTTATTCGGTCACGAGAAAGGCGCCTTCACCGGCGCTCATCAACGCAAGGTCGGGCGCATTGAAGCGGCCAACGGTGGCACGTTGTTTCTCGATGAAATCGGCGATCTGCCGCTGGAACTGCAAGCCAATCTGCTGCGCTTTCTCCAGGAAAAACACATTGAACGGGTCGGCGGCAGTCATCCGATTCCCGTCGATGTGCGGGTATTGGCGGCGACTCACGTTGATCTTGAAGCCGCCATCGAGAAAAAGCGTTTTCGCGAAGACTTGTACTATCGGCTCAACGTTTTGCAGGTGGTGACGGCACCGTTGCGTGAACGCCATGGCGATCTGTCGATGCTCGCCAACCATTTTTCGCACTTTTACAGCCATGAAACCGGCCGCCGCCCGCGCAGCTTCAGTGAAGATGCGCTGATAGCCATGGGCAAGCATGACTGGCCGGGCAATGTGCGCGAGCTCGCCAACCGCGTGCGTCGCGGTCTGGTTCTGGCGGAAGGCCGGCAGATCGAGGCGCGTGATCTCGGGCTGATCAGTCAACACTCGATCGCCACGCCGATGGGCACGCTGGAAGATTACAAAACCCGCGCCGAGCGTCAGGCGTTGTGTGATGTGCTGAATCGGCACAGTGACAATCTGAGTGTTGCGGCCAAAGTCCTTGGGGTTTCACGGCCGACGTTTTACCGTTTGCTGCACAAGCATCAGATTCGCTAGAAGGTCAAAAGATCGCAGCCTGCGCCAGTTCCTACAGGATTACCCATGTAGGAGCTGCCGCAGGCTGCGATCTTTTGCTTTGCTTAGAAGTAGTACGGGAATTTCAGGCTGAAGGAAAAGTCCGGGGCATCGTCGGTCATGCCGATGGACAGGTTGGGCACGATGGTCAGGTTGTCGGTGGCCGCAATGGTCATGCCGACGTTGAAGTAACCGGCGTTGGCGTCACTGGACACCACCGATTCCCAATCACCGCCATCCTGTTTCAGCTTGCTCTTGCGTTGCACCAGGTCCGAGACGGAGAACGACATACTCATCTTCTCGTTCAGCGCAAAGGCGATACCGGCGCCGATCTGGAAGCTGTCGCCGATGCGTACCTTGCCCGGGGTTTTCTGGTTGACGGTCGAGCTGATGTCGTCGAACGACTCCTCGAGGTTGTGGGTGTAGGACAGGCTGCCGAACAGCACGGCCGGGTCAAACGTCTTGACCAGCGAGATACCCGGAGTGACCGACCAGACGCCGTTGCCGGTTGGCAGCGTGTCAGGCACGAACAGGTTCGAGTTGGCATCGGTCTGACGCAGCTTGATCCCGAACGGATCCTTGCCGGTAGGCGCCTTGACCCGCAAGGTGACCACGGCATCCGGGGTGTTGACCGACTCGTCCATGAACTTGTAGGCGATACCGAAGTTCACGTCGCCGATAGTTGGATCGCGATCAACGTCCTGTTCGGTAGTGACGTTGGAGGCGCCGCCGTTGCCGCCGCCGGATTGATACGTAGAGTCGCGGTACACCACGGGCACGTTCAGGTCGAACTGCCAGCGGTTGTCGAAGTTGTAGCGGCCCGTCAGGTCGAGCGTCCAGGTGTCGGCCTTGATCCGGTCAAGGTTGATGTTGCCGAGGAAGATCGAGTCCAGCGCAAGAAAGCCGTTGAGGATCAACTGGCGTGTGTCATAACGCGAATAGGTAATGCCGGTTTCCAGACTGAACTTGCCCCCGCCGAAAAAGCCGCTGGCCTCGTCGTACAGGTTGGACACACTCTGCGCCGGTTGCGAGTCGTCGGCCAGCGATTGCCCGTAGGAAGCGCCACTGCCCCCGGCCGCGCCCCCCGACGCCGCTGCAGCCCCGGTACCGGTGGCCACTTTTGGATTGCCTTTCATATCGGCTGGCGACTTGGCCAGACGCTTGGGTTGCGGGGCCGCCGGTTGATCTTCGACCTGGCGGACCCGTTGTTCAAGTACCGCCAGCGCTTTTTGTTGTACTTCGTATCGTTGCTTAAGGTCCAGAAGCTCCTGTTTCAGGGCTTCTACGTCGGCGTCCGGTGCCGCTTGCAGCATGGCTGCCGGTAGAAGGGTACTCAAACAAATAGCCGCACGCAGTGATACTGATCGATACATGAATAAGCCGTCCCTTTAAGCCCAATGATCGAGACTCAGCGTAGTTCAATATCCAATATTGCGTAGTGCCCTGAGTTGAGTCAGGTTGCAGTCCAGTGCGCCGGCACTCATGCCGTTATTGTTCAGTACGACGTTGAGTTGAGTCATGTTATTGACCACGTTTGCGCTGCCGAGCAAACGGGTGTTCTGCAGCAAACCGCCCTGGGCGACCTGTTGCAGGGCTGTGCCCTGATTGCCGGAGGCCTGAATGGCCATTTGGACGCCGCCGTTGGTGGCTGAAACCGCCACGCTGCCGGCGGCATTACTGCCACCGATGGTTTGCCCGGCCATTAGCGCCTGCCCTTGCGCGGGCACGATTGCCGGGGCCTGATTGGCTTCGGAAACGTTGATCGCAACGTTGTTGTAGGCGGAGTTGCTGTCGCCGGCGGCGCGCACGCTTTGGGTCACGCCCTGGCTGCTATTGAGCCCTGCGCCCCCGGTGATGGTGCCGTTGCCTGTCTGCACAGGATTGCCGTGGCCGGTTTCCTTGATGGTTGAAACATAGAATTCTGGTTTTACCGTTGCTGCCTGAAGTTGCATCGAGGTGGCTGCACCGATCAAATCACCGCTGGCATTGCGCCAGGTGCTGCTCATGACAATGCCGAAGCTGATGATTCGCCCCGGCATTACATAACGACCACGTAGTTGGGACAGTTCCTGGTCCTGGATTTCTATAGGTTTGAATCCTGCATTGGCATAGCCTGACGCACTCGCTGCCAGGCAGGCGGCGGCCAGCCAGTATGAGGTTTTCATCTGCTGCTCCCGGGACATCCAGCCCCATTCTTTATAATCGGCGATTAAAAGAAGTCGCTCTGTATGAACCCGAAGTCCATCAATTCAGCATCTCTGACAGGGTTGAAGCCATCCAGCTTGTTCTTGGCGGTCAATGGCACCGGAGGGCTACGCAGGGCATTTGCCTTGTCGTATCCGGGGCCAACGATGGCGAAGACAATGCCATTCCAACCTTTGACAAAGTCGTCGTGTTTGTAACGCTTATGGCCGAGAACCGGGTCTCCGATGTAAACCCAATCCTTGTCCGAACGCTGCAAGACCACGAAATGCTTGTAGCCGCGAATTTCCATCAGTACCACCACCGGAATCGTTACTGCGTCGAGCTTCTCCGGCGGAATCTTGTAACCCCTGGCGCGCATGCCGATGCTTTCTATGTAGCGCTTCATGTCGAGCATGGAAAAACCCTGAGTACGAACAAGATCCTGGTCAGCGTTGACCAACATGCCTTTGATGATGTGCTCTTCATCGACGTCGAGCCAATAGGCCTGGCGTAACACCGTGGCCAGTGCGGCAGCGCCGCAGCTGAAATCGGTTTTCTGTTCGACGATGTCGGCAAACTTGCGCTCACGAATACTTTGCACGTGCTTGTAGACGAGTACGCCGCCGGGAAGGGCAGCGACTGGCATCTGGGCAGCCTGAGTCAGGCCAGACAGGCAAAGCAGGGCGATGAAGGCAGTCTTACGCATGATCGATACGCCTTTGCGGACTGAGGAAAAGCCCCGTTTCCGGGGCTTTCGTTTCGATCGCGATTACATGCAGGCTTTGCAACCTGCAGCGATGGACAGCGAGTTGCTTTGTTGGTTGCCAACACCTGCGGCGTTGTTGAAGCCAGCGTTGCCGGAGAAGTTGTTGCCAACATTGCTGATGGCAGCGTTGTTGGTCACAGGGTTTTTCCAGCCGTCTGGAGTCATCACTTGTTGAGTGGTCACGCCAGCCAGACCGAAGACACCCACGGCTTCGAAGGTAGCTTTCTGATCTTTGCTACCGCCACTGCCGCCATGCCCTTTGTCGTTGTTGCCATAACCGCCACCGCCGTGACCGTGATCGTCATCTTTGATGGTAGCTTCTCCCACGGCGCCGAACACGCCGACGGCAGCAACAGTGCCAGTGAGGGTATTGGTTTTGTAGGTCTGAGTACCGTAGTTGCCTACGTTAAGACCGGTAGAGCTTTGGTTGGCAGCTGCAGCAGCCTGGGCCACACGGCCACCGGATACGGCGATTGCCAGGTTGTTTTTCTGTTGGTTGAAGTTGCCGGCACTGTTGTTGACGCCAATGTTGCCGGAACCGCTGTTGCCGACATTGCTCATGCCAGCAGTGTTGGTGGTGGAGTAGTTGGCAACAGCGTTGCCGGAGTTCACCTGAGTAGCGCTGGAAGCGGAAACGGCCGAACCGAAGATGAAGCTTTCGTCAGCGGTTGCCAGAGCAGCAGCGTTATCTTGCTGGTTGCCGTCACCAGCGGTGTTGTTCATGCCCACGTTGCCGTTCGAGCCATTCGCCGAGTTTTCGATACCTGCACTATTTTTTGTGCCTTGGTTACCGACTACGTTGCCCTGGCTGTTTTGTACGTCGAGTACTGCGGCACCGGCACCTGCGCCGATTTGCAGCAACTCTTCAAGGGTTGGGCCTTGAGGAGGAGGAGGGTTATGGCCGCCGTGACCGCCATTGTTACCATGATCATTGCCGCCTGCTTGAGCCGCCATTGCCATTACCGCTGCAAGTGCGAATACCAGTGGTTTGAGAGCCATTGTAGGTTTCATGGTGTTTCTCCATCGTGCTTATTAGTTGGTTAAGTGTTGGTACTTTCTAATTGCACTGCTCTTGTTGTTTGGGTCAGTCAGCGACCCGGATGCTCAGGGTGTTAGCCATACGGTTCCCCACCCCGGCACTCTGGTTCACCTGGATTACCCCGCGGCTGCCGGTGAAGGCCTGATCACTTGTCGTGACCTGGCGACTGCCGGGTGAGGTACCAGTTGCTCCTGAGCTCGGTAAAAACGCCACGTTCTGTTGCGAAAGGGCGCTGTCGTCAACGCTTTGCGGCCCAGCACTGATGCTGATACGCGTCACGTTGGCCATCTGGTTGTTGGCGCCGGCGCCCTGGTTCACGCCCAGGATCCCGTTGCCATTACTGAAAGAGCTGCCGCCAATGGTTGCGCTGGCATTGGTCGCCGGATTGGCCGGCGTGTCGATGTGTTGCCGTACGCTCGTGGTGGCGCTGGCCGAGGTGCCAATGGCAATGGCCTTGGTGTTGGTTTGTTGCATTTGGTCGCCGGCGGCCTGGTTGACGTTGTAGTTGCCGTGGTACTGGATGCCGGTGTCTTGAATGTTCGCGTTGTTCACTGAGCTGGGATCGGCCGCCATGGCGCTGGCGCAACCGAAAAGGGCAAGCAGGAGCAGGGAGCGATTCATCTTATTGGCCTCCAGCCATGCGGGTCAGCGGGGCAAGGCCGGCGCCCATTGCGCGGTTGACGGTGTTGGAGATCGAACTGCCTCCGCCGCCGCCGTGACCGGAGCTCATGCCAGGCAGGCCGTTAGGGTTGGTCAGGACATTGGTCCCCGGCAGGCTGCCGGTCGTCGTCGACATGGTGCTGCGAATGGACGAGCCACTGGCGATCGCGGCAAAGTCACCGTCATCCAGCTCGGTGCTGGCCATCGCTTGGTTGATGCGCGTCGAAGGGTTGGCGTTGACGGTAGTCGGGTAGGGGTCTTTGCCGCCGCTGCGGCCGATGGGAATAGGTTGAACGTCGCGATTGAGGACGATCACACCGTTGCCTTCCGCCTGCACATTGAAACTGATGAATGTGCTGGCTGCTGATCCGATCAGCAAAAGGCAGGTCAAACCTTTTTTGATGTTCCCCACGGCTGCAATTCCTTCTTCAGTGGGCTGGCCCTTGTCAGCGTTGTGAAGGAGAGAGCGAAAGCTGTGCCGCTTTTGAGTTCTTTCGGAATTTCAATGGGTTACAGGAAACCAACGCGCAGGTGAGACACACGCTGTTTCAATCTTGAAACACGGGTGCTGCGGCTAACCTGTCTGTTGCCTGAACAATGCTCTGGAATGGGGGTTTGCGCCGGTATGTTTCAGCGATGTAACAGGTGGCATGACAAAGCGCAGCAGAGCGCTTAAACGGCCACTTTGCACGCGGGCGGGTGTATCAGGATCGGACACTTTACCCCCAGAACAGGGGCAACCGATGGGGCTGGCGCCCCGAAAACCGGGTTAATCGAGCAGCAGTCGTGCAACCCGGTCGAATGCCTGGCGCTGGCGTTCGAGCCAGTTGCCCTGAATGATCTCGAAGGGTTGTTGATGCTGAACCAGCCAGTCGCGGGTGGCGTGGAAAAACGCCAGGCGCTCAGCCAGATCCGGTTGGCAACGCTGGCCGTCATCGGTCCAGTCGATCTGTTCCGGCGACAGCAGCAGGTGCAGGTCGTAATGGCGCGCCAGCAACTCGGTTTCCAGCCATTGCGGGCAATCGCCGAAGAGCGTTTGGCTCCAGAGCATATTGCTCAGCAGGTGAGTATCGAGAATCAGCAGCGGCGGTTGTTGCGCGCGCGCCTGATCTTCCCATTGCAACTGACCACGAGCGATCTCGGGAATATCCGCCAGGCACGTATCACGCGGATTCAATTCGATGAACCGGCGCACGTATTCATCCACGCGCAAGCCACCAAAGCGCTGCTGCAGGCCCGCCGCGAGCCAGCTTTTGCCGGTTGACTCGGGACCGGTAAGGACAACTACCTTCATGTCCGTAACGCCGGATCGGCGCGCCATTCGCGCCAGCCTTGCACCGCGAGCAGGGTGAACAGGCCGTACAAGGCCGCAGTGAGGTAAAGCCCCTTATAGATGAACAGGCCGACGAAAATCACATCGAGCACGAACCACAACGCCCAGCATTGCAGGCGTTTCTGCGCCATCCACAATTGTGCGACCAGACTGAAACCGGTGAGCGCGGCATCGAGCCACGGTTGTGCGGCATCGGTCCAGTGAGCCATGGCCGCACCGAGCAGCAAACTGCCGACGGCACCCGCGCTCAATCCCTGCAGAATCGAACGCTGGTCGAGCCGCGTGACCTCGCGGCCGTCGTGCATCGTTCCGGCCCGGGTCCATTGCCACCAGCCGTAGATCTGCAAAGCGGCGTAAATCACCTGCAACAACATGTCCGAATACAGCTTCACTTCAAAGAAGATCCAGCTGTAGAGCAGCACCATGACCAGCCCGATCGGCCAGCACCATGGATTCTGTTTGACCGTCAGCCAGACGGCAATCACACCGAGAGCGGCGGCAAACAGTTCAAGCCCGGACATGTGGGTTCCTGGAGGGAGTCGAAGAAGGGAGCGGATTGTACCCAAAAACCTGTAGGAGTGAGCCTGCTCGCGATAACGGAGTGTCAGCAACGCAAATGTTGGCTGACGGACGCGATCGCGAGCAGGCTCACTCCTACAGGGGGTGTCAGACGCGGAACTGGCGCAGCAGGCCGTTCAGTTGTTCGCTCAGTTGGCCGAGCTTCAGGCTGGCCGCACTCGACTGTTCGGCAGCGATGGCGGTGCTGTGCGAAAGTCCGGCCGCCTGCGTGACGTTCTGGTTGATGTCCTCGACCACATGCGCCTGCTGCAACGTCGCGCTGGCAATCGATGCATTCAAGCCATTGAGATTACGCAGGGCCTGTCCGATGGCATTCAGGCTGGCACCGGCCAATCCGGCCTGTTCAATGGTCAGTTGCGAGGCCTTGCTGCTGTCGCCAATCACCCGCACAGCGGCTTCGGAATGATTTTGCAGGCGCTCGATCATCGACTGGATTTCCGCCGTCGACTTCTGTGTGCGCTGGGCGAGCAAACGCACTTCGTCTGCGACTACGGCAAAACCACGCCCTTGTTCGCCAGCCCGCGCCGCTTCGATAGCCGCGTTGAGCGCGAGCAGATTGGTCTGCTCGGCAATCGAGCGAATCACTTCCAGTACGCTGCCGATCTGCGTGCTTTCCGCCGCCAGCGTGCGAATCACTTCGACGGCTTGATCAATGGTGCCCGAGAGCTTGTCGATCTGTTGCAGGCTGCCGTCGATATTGATCTGGCCCTGTTGCGCCTGTGCTTCGGCGTCACGCATTTCGCTGGCGGCATGCTCGGCATTCTTCGCCACATCCTGCACGCCATAGGTCACTTCGTTGATTGCCGTGGCCACCAGCTCCATCTGTTGTGATTGCTGCTGGCTGCGTTGCTGGGCTTGCGTGGCATCGTTGCCCAATTCACTCGAAGACTGCCCGAGGGCGCTGGCGGAAACCTGCAGGTCGCCGATCACCCGGCGCAGTTTCGCCGTGAACGCGTTGAAGTGATGAGCAAGCTCGGTGACTTCGTCCTGGCCATGGGTATCGAGACTACGGGTCAGGTCGCTTTCGCCGCTGGCAATATTGGCCATGGCGTTGACGGTTTCCTGCAGCGGCCGGACGATGCTGCGGGCGATCAGGATCACCAGCAGCGCCATGATCAGCGCAATCACCAGGCCGATGGCCGAGGCCTTGATCACCTGGCCCTGAAACTCAGCCTGGACGTCGTCGATGTAGACGCCGGAGCCGATCACCCAGCCCCACGGTTCGAAGAGTTTCACATAGGACGTCTTCGCCACTGGCTCGCTGGCGCCGGGTTTCGGCCAGCGGTAGTCGACCATGCCGGCGCCTTTTGCTTTGGCAATCGCAACCATCTCGTTGAACACCGCAAAACCGTCCGGATCGCGGATCGCCGAGAGGTTCTGGCCTTCGAGTTTAGGGTTGGTCGGGTGCATGACCATCACGGGCGTGAGGTCGTTGATCCAGAAGTAGTCACTCTGGTCGTAACGCAGGCCGCGAATCGCCGTCAGCGCCTGCTTCTGGGCGGCATCCTTGCTCAAGGTGCCGGCGGTTTCCAGGTCGTGGTAATAGCTGAGCAGGCCGCTGGCGGTCTGCACCACGTGCTGGGTTTTCTGCGCTTTGGCGTGATACAGATCATCGTGGATCTGCTTGAGCATCAACGCGCCCAAGGTCAACAACATGACCACCGCCACAATCAAGATGAGCCACAAGCGTCGGCTGATCGACACACTGCGCAAGCTGTTCATAACGCTGTCACTCCGGTTTCTTGTTCTTGTCATAAATCAACGCCAGCATCCAACCACATTCAGGTGATCGGGCATACGCGACCCAAGTCGTATAACGCGGCAGCGCTATTACGGCTTGTCTGATAGGATTTCGGCCCCGCGCGGGAAAACCTGAATCCAGGTTGATATTTCACGGAATTTTGACCGTTTTTTGTGGATCCTTGGCGCGTGGAATCGGTACAGCAATAAACGGCTACGCTGGTCGCAGTGAACGTAAGAAAAATACTATCGGGGCATGCCGCCGCGCATCGCTCTCTGGGGGATTGATGGATCTTTGGACCGCCTTGCAGGCACTGATACTAGGAGTTGTAGAAGGGCTGACGGAGTTTTTGCCCATTTCAAGTACAGGACACCAGATCATCGTTGCCGACTTGCTCGACTTCGGTGGTGAGCGGGCCATGGCGTTCAATATCATTATCCAGCTCGGCGCGATCCTCGCGGTGGTCTGGGAGTTTCGCCGCAAGATTTTCGATGTAGTCATCGGTTTGCCGACCCAGCCAAGTGCACGGCGCTTTACCGCCAACTTGCTGATCGCCTTTATGCCGGCGCTGGTATTGGGCGTGATCTTTGCCGATCTGATCCACGAATACCTGTTCAATCCGATTACCGTGGCAACCGCGCTGGTGATTGGCGGCATCATCATGTTGTGGGCGGAAAAACGTCAGCATGAAGTGCATGCCGAGACCGTCGACGAGATCACCTGGAAGGACGCCTTGAAGGTCGGTTTCGCCCAGTGCCTGGCGATGATTCCGGGGACTTCACGTTCCGGCTCGACGATCATTGGCGGCTTGCTCTTTGGCCTGTCGCGCAAGACGGCTACCGAATTCTCGTTCTTCCTCGCCATGCCGACCATGGTCGGTGCGGCGGTGTATTCGGGCTTCAAGTACCGCCATCTGTTCGTGCCGGCGGACTTCCCGGTGTTCGCGATCGGTTTCGTCACCGCGTTCATCTTCGCCATGATTGCCGTGCGCGGCTTGCTCAAGTTCATTGCCAGCCACAGCTATGCGGCGTTCGCCTGGTACCGGATCGTGTTCGGTCTGCTGATTCTGGCCACCTGGCAGTTCGGTTGGGTCGACTGGGCGGCGGCCAAGCCATGAGTGATTCCCGCGCGCGCCGACCTGAAGGGCGACCTTCAGGGGGCAGTATCCAGAATCTGAAGTTGAAGCTGCTGGTGCTGCTGATCGTTTGTGCGCTGCCGTTGTTCGGCTCACTGTCGATGTGCCTGCGCGGAATTTCGTCGGTGCCGCTGGCCGCTTACGCGATCGTCAGCGTGCTGGCGTTCTTTATGTATTGGGCAGACAAGCGCAAGGCGCGCGCCGATGCCTGGCGCACACCGGAGAACGTCCTCCACGCGGTGGAACTGGCCGGCGGCTGGCCGGGTGCGTTGATTGCCCAGCAGGTGTTCCGGCACAAGACGCGCAAGGTGTCGTTCCAGATTCTGTTCTGGGTGATCGTCGCGTTGCACCAGGTGTTCTGGATCGACCAGCTATTCCTCGGCTCGAACCTGCTGTCACGATTCTAAACCCCCCTGTAGGAGCTGCCGAAGGCTGCGATCTTTTGACTTTGATCTTTTAAAAAGCAGAAAAGATCGCAGCCTTCGGCAGCTCCTACACGGGCGCGTTAAAGCAACAAGCCGATTTGGGTTTTCTTTGGCAGTTTGCTCACCACCAGTTGGTGCGAGCGCTGCAACAACCCCTGCAACTCTTCAGCACCCAGCGGGTAGGGCGGGTGCATGATGATCCACTGCGCGCGCGCCAGATACGGTGCCGGGTGAATGCCCGGGCGGTCGCAATGACCGAGAAACAGATCCTTGTCGACCTTGAATGCCAGTGAATCACCACGCAGACCCTGCAACGCGAACATCTTGTTGCTGGCAATCGAAAACACCCGCACGCCACCCCATTTGTAGTCTTCCCGCGCACCGGGCAATGCCAGGCAGAACGCGGCGACATCCGCTTCGCTCATTTTTCCCTTTTTCATAACAAGCGCTCCCCACAGGCATTGAACGATTCGACCAGGTGATCGATCCACGCGCGCACCGCCGGCATCACTCCACGCCGATGCGGATACACCGCTTGCAGCCAGCCGCCGGGCAGCGACCACTCCGGTAGCATCTGCACCAGCGTGCCGTTTTTCAATTCGCTTTCGCAATACATCATCGGCAGCATCGTGAAGCCTTGGCCGGCCAGTACGCAGGCTTTGCGCACGATAAAGTCGTCGATGCCCAGCCGCGCTTCCATGCTCAGTTCGAAGCTTTTGCCTTTTTGATCAAGCAAACGAACGTGGACCATGCGATCCGCTTCCAGCGCGCCCAGCGCGGGAAGATTCTTCAAATCCTGCGGATGATTGATCTCTTTGCCTTGAAGAAACGCCGGGCTGGCGATCACCACCATTTGCGCCTGACGCAAGCGCCGGGTAACCAGCAAGGGATCTTCATCACCAAGCTCGCGCACACGCAGCGCAACATCGATGCCTTCGGTGACCAGATCGACCCGGCGATTAAGCAGGACGACTTCCAGCTGTACCTGCGGAAACTTGCCGAGAAAGTCGCTGATGACCATTGGCAGCATTTCGTGGGCCAGACCGGTCGGGCAGGACACGCGCAAGCGGCCGCGCGGTTCGCTGGACATGCTGGCCACGGCTTCGTCGGCCATCTCCGCCTCCAGCAACATCGCCTGGCAGTGGCGTAAATAGCGTTCACCGACCGCCGTGAGATTGAGTTGGCGGGTGGTGCGTTGCAGCAAACGTGCACCGAGGCGCTCTTCGAGTTCGGCAATGCGCCGTGACAATCGCGACTTCGGAATGCCGAGCAAACGCCCGGCCGCTGCAAAGCCACCGGCCTCGACGACTTTGGCGAAATAGTAGAGATCGTTGAGATCTTGCATGAGTGAATCCCGATTGTTCTATCAATGGGACAAACTATCGCATTGCAGGCGGCTAATCATCCATTGGTTTCTTGCGTAGGATTGTCTCCATTCCGTCGCCACCGGCGATTCATTCCAGGAGATTCACATGAAACTGCTGCATATCGATTCGAGCATTTTGGGCGACAACTCGGCTTCCCGTCAGTTGAGCAGCCAAGTCGTCAAAGCCTGGCAAGCCGCTGAGCCGAGCGCTGTGGTGACCTACCGCGACCTCGCCGCTGACGCCATCAGCCACTTCTCGTCGACCACCCTGGTTGCCGCAGGCACCACCGCTGAACTGCGCAACGCTGCACAACAGCACGAAGCTGAACTGAGCGCTTCGACCCTGGCTGAGTTCATCGCTGCCGACGCCGTGGTCATCGCCGCGCCAATGTACAACTTCACCGTACCGACCCAACTCAAGGCCTGGATCGACCGCGTTGCCGTTGCTGGCCAGACGTTCCGTTACACCGAAGCCGGCCCTGAAGGCCTGTGCGGTGGCAAGAAAGTGGTCATCGTGTCGACGTCGGGCGGCATTCACGCCGGTCAGGCCAGCGGTATCGCTCACGAGGAATATCTCAAACTGGTATTGGGCTTCCTCGGCATCACCGACATCGAAATCGTCCGCGCTGAAGGCCTGGCGTATGGCGACGAAGTGCGCAACAACGCCATGACTGCTGCTCAAGCGAAGATCAGCGAGCAATTGTTCGCCGCAGCGTAAGGCTTGCGTAAAGAACAGCTGAGGTTCAGGTAACACCCAAAAAACTCTGTATTCTGGTTCTGCAAGGGCCAAATACGGAGTTTTTTGTTTCCGACTGTTACATAATCTGGCCCGGGTTATGCAGTCACACAATCAGCGTCTGAATGCATTGTCGTACCGAAACACCGAATCCCCGGCGTTTCAGGCCCGCAACGCAATGGATCTTTCGATTGAGTAACAACAGGGTGGGGCATCCCATGATGCGTCTTTGTGCAACGTTACTGATTTGCCTGCTCGGCAGCCTTAACACAGTGCATGCCGCGCCCGGCCGCCATCCCGTCTGGAGCGTCGGCTACCACGAGATGACGTTCCTCGATCCGCTGGATCTGCAACCGATGCGCGCCATCGCGTTCTATCCCTCGAGCGACCGCGAGCACATGAGCCTGCTCGAAGGTTATTCGGTCGAAGCCGGCGAAGACACCAAAGTCGCCATCGGCCGCTTCCCCATGTTGATGCTGTCCCACGGCAACACCGGCACACCGCTGGCATTGCACGATCTCGCGACTTCGCTGGCGCGCAAAGGCTTTGTCGTGGTGGCGGTGATTCATCCTGGCGACAACTCCAAGGATCACAGTCGGCTCGGCACCTTGAGCAATCTGTACGGACGGCCGATCCAGATTTCCGAAGCGATTACCGCGACGCTGGGCGACCGTATGCTCGCACCCTTCGTCAATGCCGATCAGGTTGGCGTGATCGGATATTCGGCGGGCGGTGAGACGGCACTGATTCTGTCGGGGGCGCAGCCGGATCTCGATCGTCTGCGGCGCTATTGCCAGGAACGTCCGGACGACCGTGACGCCTGCAACACCAAAGGCGAGCTCATCGTTGACCGTGATGACCTGCAACCTGTCGCCGATCCGCGCGTGCACGCCTTGCTGTTGATGGCGCCGCTCAGCCTCAAATTCGGCCGTCATACGCTGGCCGACGTGCATGTGCCGGTGCTGCTTTATAGCGGCGATGGCGACAAACTCGTCGCGTTCGATAAAAACGCGGCGGCACTGGCGCGCAAACTGCCGACCGCACCGGACTTCAAGTTATTGGCCGGGGCAGGGCACTTCGTGTTCATGGCGCCGTGCACCGAAGCACAGATTCTCGCCATGCCGGCGCTGTGTACCGATGCCGATGGCGTTGATCGCGAAGACATTCACCGCAACCTCATCTCCGAGGCAGGACGATTCTTCTCCCATGCGCTGGGCCAACCGACCCGGGCGGGCATGCAAACCGCCGATCAATAACCCGACCTCGTAAACACCGCTAACCCAATGTAGGAGTGAGCCTGCTCGCGATAGCGGAGTGTCAGTCGACATTTACTTCGCTGACACTCCGCTATCGCGAGCAGGCTCACTCCTACAGGGGATCGCGGCGAACTTCAGGAAGAGGCTCGGCGCCTGAGCAGCAAAGTCAGCCCCAAACCGATCACCGACAACAACGCCGCACAGAAGAATATCCACGAATACCCCAGATTCAACGCCACCGCGCCCATCAATGGCCCGGCAATCGCCAGCGCCAGATCAAAAAACACCGCATACGCCCCCAGTCCCGAGCCACGGCTGGAACTCGGCACCTGCTTGATCGCCTCGACACCCAGCGCCGGATACACCAGCGACAAGCCAAATCCCGCCAGTCCGGCGCCGACCAGGGCAAAAGCAGTAGAAGGCGCCAGCCACAGCATCACCAGCCCTACGGTTTCGATGGTCATGCAGGCGATGGCCGAGGTGAAGCCGCCGAAGCGACTGATCGCCGAGATAAACAGCAGACGCGACAGGATGAAGCACACGCCAAATACCGTCAGGCAGTACGCCGCGCCGGTCCAGCCGCGATTGAGGTAATAAAGGGTGATGAAGGTGGTCAGCGTGCCGTAGCCGATCGAGGCCAGCGTCAGGCTGGCGCCAAACGGTGCAATCCGCCCGAACACTGCCCAAAACGGCAGCCGTTCGCCGCGAATCACCGGCACCGACGGTTTGTTGCGAATCAGCAGCAGCGCGCCCGCCGCCAGCACCGACAGCGCAATACCGAGGCTGGTGAAACCGTAATCGGCAACCATCACCACGCCCAGTGGCGCGCCGATGGCAATCGCACCGTAAGACGCAATGCCGTTCCAGCCAATCGATTTCGCCGTGTGTTCGACACCAACCTGGCCCATGCACCAACTGATGGTGCCGACGCCGATCAGCCCCTGAGCGATACCCAGCAGCAGGCGACCAATAATCAGGATCAACAGACTCGTGAGCGGAAAGCTTTGCAGCAACGTCGAAATCAGCGTCAGCACGCCACTCAGCACGATCCCCCACAAACCGTAAATGATCGCCCGTTTGGTGCCGATGGTGTCCGACATGCGCCCGGCCATCGGCCGACTGAGCAGGGTGGCAAGGTACTGCGAGCCGATCACCAGCCCGGCGATGATCGCGCTGAAACCCAGTTGTTCATGCACGTAACCCGGCAACACCGCAATCGGCAGGCCGATGCAGAGGAAGGCGACAAACGTGTAGAAAACGATGGAGACGATCTGCAAGGTGATCGCCATGGAGGTTTGTGGGGGCTGTTGCTGCGCAGACATGAGGACTCGTTCGCGGGCGGCGGTGGGAGAGTTCGCATCATGGCGTGGGCGTGAAATAAAAGGAAGCAGGCTAACTATTTTTCCTGGGGGTTGATGTTGCTGCTGATGGCCCTTTCGCGAGCAGGCTCGCTCCCACCTTTGGAGTGCATTCACCTGTGGGAGCGAGCCTGCTCGCGAAGGTAGCCGCACCCGCAAATCCCTCACCCTGAAATGCAAAAAGCCCCGTCACATGGACAGGGCTTTAGCTTGAAGCTAACAGCTCAACACTAGAAGCTGCTTTTTAGAACACCACACCCTGGCTACGCAGGTAGTCATCGTAGGTGCCGCTGAAGTCGGTCACGCCGTCCGGCGTCAGCTCGATGATGCGCGTGGCCAGGGACGATACGAACTCACGGTCGTGGCTGACGAAGATCAGCGTGCCCGGGTAGTTTTCCAGCGCCAGGTTCAGCGCCTCGATCGATTCCATGTCCAAGTGGTTGGTCGGTTCGTCCATGATCAGCACGTTCGGCTTTTGCAGGATCAGCTTGCCGAACAGCATGCGACCTTGCTCACCACCGGAAATCACTTTGACCGACTTGAGGATCTCGTCGTTGGAGAACAGCATGCGGCCCAAAGTGCCGCGAATCATCTGTTCGCCCTGAGTCCATTGACCCATCCAGTCGAACAGGCTGACGTCGTCTTCGAAGTCATGAGCGTGATCCTGGGCGTAGTAGCCCAGCTCGGCGGCATCGGTCCACTTGATGCTACCCGCGTCCGGGGTCAGTTCATTGACCAGGGTGCGCAGCAGGGTGGTCTTGCCGATACCGTTCGGACCGATGATCGCTACGCGCTCGCCAGCTTCAACCTGGAAGCTGAAGTCCTTGAACAGCGGCTTGCCGTCGAAACCTTTGGCCATCTTCTCGACCATGACAGCCTGGCGGTGCAGCTTCTTGTTCTGATCGAAACGGATGAACGGGCTGACACGGCTCGAAGGCTTGACCTCGGCCAGCTGGATCTTGTCGATCGCTTTGGCGCGGGACGTGGCCTGCTTGGCTTTCGAGGCGTTGGCCGAGAAGCGGCTGACGAACGATTGCAGCTCGGTAATCTGCGCTTTCTTCTTGGCGTTGTCCGACAGCAGTTGCTCGCGGGACTGGGTCGCCACGGTCATGTACTCGTCGTAGTTGCCCGGGAACAGGCGCAGCTCGCCGTAATCCAGGTCAGCCATGTGCGTGCACACGCTGTTCAGGAAGTGACGGTCGTGAGAGATGATGATCATCAGGCTGCTACGCTGGGTCAGGATGTTCTCCAGCCAGCGAATGGTGTTGATGTCCAGGTGGTTGGTCGGTTCGTCGAGCAACAGCACTTCCGGATCGGAAAACAGTGCCTGCGCCAGCAATACACGCAGTTTCCAGCCTGGCGAGACTTCGCTCATCGGACCGAAGTGTTGCTCGATACCGATGCCCAGGCCCAGCAACAGCTCACCGGCACGGGATTCGGCGGTGTAACCGTCCATTTCAGCGAATTCGGTTTCCAGCTCGGCCACGGCCATGCCGTCTTCTTCAGACATTTCCGGCAGCGAGTAGATGCGGTCGCGCTCGGCCTTGACCTTCCACAGCTCTTCGTGACCCATGATCACGGTATCGATCACGGTGAATTCTTCGTAGGCGAACTGATCCTGGCGCAATTTACCCAGACGCACGTTCGGCTCGAGCATGACCTGGCCGCCGGTCGGATCAAGATCGCCACCGAGGATTTTCATGAAGGTCGACTTGCCGCAACCGTTGGCGCCGATCAGGCCGTAGCGGTTGCCCGCGCCGAATTTTACCGAAACGTTTTCGAAGAGCGGCTTGGCGCCGAACTGCATCGTGATGTTAGCTGTAGAGATCAAGTGTTTTTCCTGCGAAGCATTCGAGTAGCGAGGGTGCGGCTGGAGCGCTTGGCCCGAGTCAAAGTGCGCTGAAGCGGGAAAGACCCGTCATCAACCAAGGGGGGCGCGTAAAGTTTGGCGGCGATTGTACTGGTCTGGCTCTTTAAACGATAGGGCGATGACGTCACGATCGCCGATTGGCATGCTCGCGAGACAGATTTTCACAGATGAAGGCTCACCATCGGTTACAAAGTGTGGCTAAAATGCCATCCATTCACCCAGCGCCCCAGAACGGCGCGGGCTCATGGATGTGCCATTTGTAATCAGACCACTGCATCAGACGCTGGGCCTCAGGCCGCCAGGCGCGCAGTTTGTTCACTTCTGACGTGTGACGATTTCCGTGAAACTCATCATTGCTGCTATTTATGTCATTTCGATTGCATACGTTCATCTTCGTGGCCGTGTGCGTCACAAACTGGGTCGCCAACTCAGCGATCACTCGACGTTTCTCGCGCCGATCAACTGCTTCCTTTACCTGTTCTCGAAAAAGCCCAACAAGCCTTTTCTCGATCCGGCGGAATTTCCTGATCTGAGCCCGTTGCAGGCGCATTGGCAGGAGATTCGCGAAGAAGGCCAGAATTTGCTGCGCGCCGGCGAGATCAAGCGCTCGAACCAGTACGATGACGTCGGCTTCAACTCGTTCTTCAAAACCGGCTGGAAGCGTTTCTACCTGAAGTGGTACGGCGAAAGCCATCCGTCCGCCATGAAACTGTGCCCGCGCACCACTGAACTGGTGCAAAGCATCGGTTCGATCAAGGCGGCGATGTTTGCCGAGCTGCCACCGGGCTCGAAACTGGTGCGCCACCGTGATCCCTATGCCGGCTCCTACCGTTATCACCTGGGCCTGGAAACGCCGAACGATGCCGGTTGCTACATCAACGTCGACGGCGAGAACTATCACTGGCGCGACGGCGAAGCGGTGATGTTCGACGAGACCTTCATTCATTACGCGGAAAACACCACCGACCAGAACCGGATCATCCTGTTTTGTGACATCGAGCGTCCGCTGAAGTACCGCTGGGCGGCGGCGTTCAACAGCTGGTTCAGTCGCACCGTGATGTCGGCGGCGGGTGCGCCGAACGATGCCGGTGACCGCACCGGTGGTATCAATCGCCTGTTCACCAAAATCTACAAGATTCGTTTGCGTGGCAAAGAGCTGAAAAAGCGTAATCGCAAGCTGTACTACATGGAAAAGTGGGCGATCTTCGGCAGTTTGCTGGCGATCTTCATTCTGATCTGACGGATCATTTGATTTCTGTAGGAGTTGTCGAGTGCAACGAGGCTGCGATCTTTTGATCTTGCAGTAGAGAGATCAAAGTCAAAAGATCGCAGCGTGCCGCAGCTCCTGCATTGGGTCTGCGTCGCGTCGGAGTGCTACGACTCTCGCAAAAACAACCTGTCAGTTGCCTGACGCTTTCTTCGTTTTCTTCGCCGGCGCAGCCTTGGCTTTCGGCTTCGGCGCCGCTTTCCCGCCCAGACTGCGCTTGAGCAGTTCCGTCAAATCAATCACATCCGCAGACTTGCGCTCTTCCTCGCCACCCACCGTCTCGACATCTTCGATCTTGCCTTCATGGGCCTTTTTCTCGACGAGGGCCATGATCTTGTCTTCAAACTCGTCCTTGTAATCCTCGGGTTTCCAGTCTGCGCTCATGTCCTGCACCAGTCGCTTGGCCATGTCCAGCTCACCTTTGGCCAGTTGCGGCTTGGTCACCTCACTGCCCAGTGCCAGCTCATCGAGGCTGCGCACTTCCTGTGGCCAACGCAGCTTTACCAGCACCAGCGCCGATTCCAGCGGCATCAACGCCGCCAGATACTGGCGGGTATGTAAAACCACACGGGCGAGGGCAACCTTGTTGGTTTTGCTCAGCGTCTCACGCAGCAGCGCATACACCTTGCCGCCGCGCTTGTCGGGTGCCAAGTAATAAGGTGTGTCGATGTTTTGCAGGGGGATTTGCTCGGCATCGACAAAGGAAAAGATATCAATGGTTTGCGTCGAGACCGGGTGCGCTGAACGGATTTCTTCTTCGCTAAGCACCACATAGCGACCCTTTTCGTAGGCCACGCCTTTGACAATGTGCTCTTTGGTGACTTCTTTGCCGGTCACTTTGTTTACGCGTTTATAGCCCACCGGATCCATGCTGCGGCTGTCGAGCCAGTCGAAATCGACGCCTTGCGACGAGGTCGCCGAGACCAGCGCGACGGGGATGTGTACCAGTCCGAAACTGATCGCGCCTTTCCAGATTGCCCGAGCCATGGTGAGTTCTCCGAGTGATGATCAGGTGACCTGTTACGCTGGGCGAAAGTTTCCAGTGATTGCGGCGGCCGCCGCTGACTTGGTCAAGCCGTGTTACATGTTGTTTAAAGGCTGTGACTTAACAAATCCGAACCCTGGGCGTAGCGTGGACTCGAACGCACTATCCCTGGCGCATCGAGAGGCCGCCCCATGAACCGATTTCTGTTTGTCATCGCTTTTCTCAGCCTCGGTGCGGGCTGGGCTCATGCGGACGTGCCGTCCTCCACGCTGCTGCTGACACAAAGTCCGACCGGCAACAGCAACAATCCCTACAACAGTCCGATCCGCCGGGCCAACCCCAACAGCATGCAGGGCACTCAACCCAGTGCACCGCCGATCCGTGGCCCCAACACCGTGCCGGCGCCGCGCCCGCCGACCCTCGAAAACCGTGGTATCGGCAATGGTCAGCCAATCCGCTCGGTGCCGAGTACACCGCCAACCTTCATCCCCAATCCACCTTCACGAAGCACCGGTACTACCCGTTAAACGACAGGACTGAAGCCTGTCAGCCTTGAGACGAACAAAAGGAATCGTGCATGTTGCGTAAAACCCTTCTAGCCAGCCTTTGCGTCGGCGCACTGATCAGTGCTCCAGCGTTTGCCGCAGCGCCCAAAGAATTGCAAAGCGAACAGGGCACTCTTGAAGTCACCACGATTACCCAAGGTCTTGAACATCCATGGGCCTTGGCGTTTCTGCCGGATCGCCAAGGCATGCTGGTGACTGAGCGCCCGGGCAACCTGCGGGTGGTGGGTGTCGATGGCAAGCTGTCAGCACCGATCAGCGGTGTGCCGCAAGTCTGGGCCAAGGGCCAGGGTGGTTTGCTCGACGTAGTGTTGTCGCCGGACTTCAGACAGGATCGCCTGGTGTACTT
Source organism: Pseudomonas sp. NPDC089741 (assembly GCF_044748825.1). Taxonomy (NCBI): domain Bacteria; kingdom Pseudomonadati; phylum Pseudomonadota; class Gammaproteobacteria; order Pseudomonadales; family Pseudomonadaceae; genus Pseudomonas; species Pseudomonas sp. NPDC089741. Next base: position 275,436 of record NZ_JBIVGT010000006.1, read on the forward strand.
GTCTTACGCCGAGGGCGGCGGTGCTGGCGACAAGGCTGGCACGGCGGTGGGGCGTGGGCGACTGTCGGATGACCTGAAGTCGCTCAAGGATTTCAAAGTGATCTTCCGCCAGGAACCGAAACTTTCGGTAGGCAATCACTTTGGTTCGCGTCTGGTGTTCGACCGTGACGGCTATCTGTTCATCACCCTCGGCGAAAACAACGACCGGCCAACCGCGCAGGACCTCGACAAACTGCAAGGCAAGGTCGTGCGCATCTATCCCGACGGCAGAGTGCCAGACGACAACCCGTTTGTCGGTCAGTCCGGCGTGCGTCCGGAGATCTGGTCCTACGGCCACCGTAACCCGCAAGGCGCAGCACTGAATCCGTGGAACGGCACGCTTTGGGAAAATGAACACGGCCCGCGCGGTGGCGACGAGGTCAACATCATCGAGCGCGGCAAGAACTACGGCTGGCCGTTGGCGACCCATGGCATCAATTATTCCATGCAGCCGATCCCTGAGGCGCAAGGCAAGACCGTCGAAGGCACGGTTGCGCCACATCATGTCTGGGAAAAGTCACCGGGTGTCAGCGGTATGGCGTTCTACGACGGTGACCGCTTCAAACCGTGGCAACACAATGCGTTTATCGGCGCGCTGGTGACGCAGGAACTGATCCGCTTGCAGTTCGATGGCGACAAGGTTGTGCATGAGGAGCGCTTGCTCGGCGAACTCAAACAGCGCATCCGCGACGTACGCCAAGGCCCGGACGGCTACTTGTATGTACTCACGGATGAGTCGAACGGCTCCCTCTACAAACTAGGCCTCAAACCCACACCTTGACCGCCATCCCCTGTAGGAGCTGCCGAGTGCAACGAGGCTGCGATCTTTTGATTTTAAAAAACAAGATCAAAAGATCGCAGCCTCGTTGCACTCGGCAGCTCCTACAGATACGGATGGGGCTTATGTTTCGCGGGAGAACAGGACGACTGCTGAACGCAACTTTTCCCGGCCAAATCGGCACATTTTTTCGAACTCTTCATGGCTGACAGGCACGTGCTGGCAGTCCATCGGCTGGCGATGCTGGCTGTGATCGACATCCGGATCATGCAGATAAACAAAATCCTCATCACAGTCGGTGACCATCACCCAGTGCGGGGACTTGGAACGAGTCAGCCGATAGCTGCTGATCAACACCAGCGGCTGTCCCCCAGCCGCGAGTAACCGCGGGAGGTCCAGGGCAACACCGATCACCTGCTCGACGTCGCACTCCGCCAATTGCGCCATGAACTCCTCGTGCACCAAGCGCATGACGTCTTTTTTATGCGCATCGCGCACGCCATCGAGAAACAACGCCCCGGTCAGACTCAACTGCAGGCGTACCTTAAAACCCCGTCGCCAAGCGGCCAGCGCCAATCCTTGCGGGCTGCATCCGCCATGGCCGGAAGTCATGAACACCGTGGTCGCTTCACGCCAGATCTGCAGTTCCTCGCGACGTTCCAGTAAACGCTGGGCCTGTAACGCACCCATGGCCATCAGCAGGCAGGCCGGGCCGCAGGTAAATTCGGTGGTTTGCGGGTAGTAGGGCACTTTGATGCTGCGCGAGTCGCGATGCTCGAGGATGCGTTTTTCCAGGCGCAGTGCATCGGCATGGTCTTCGTAGTAATCGTGAATCACCGCGAAGCGCCGGTAGCCGTTGCGCTCGTACAGGGCAATCGCAGCCGGGTTGTCAGTGCGTACTTCCAGCCTCAGGTAGGCGCAATCATGCTCAAGGGCAACGACCTCGATCCGTTGCAGCAGTTGTTTGCCCAATCCGCTGCCGCGCGACTCGGCGGCAATGGCAATCGAGTACAACCGCGCCAGTGATGTGCCGCGATGAAACAACACCAGTGCGTAACCCAGCAACTGGCCGCTGGATTCTGCCACCAGCAACTGTCCGTTAGCCCGGGTGATCATCCACTGGAAGCTGCGACTGGTGAGCCGATCGGTAGTGAAGCATTGCATTTCCAATGCCAGCAACGCCGGCAAATCTTCAACTACCGCCAAACGAAAAACAGCACTCATATGACCACCGTAAAAGTTGCGTAACGAAACGGGACTTTCGAAAAACTTCGTGCTTAATAGAAATGGTCTTGTTCTCCAACGGATCAATCTCTATGTCAGCGGTACAGGGTCATTGGCGCGAAGTATCCGAGCAAAGTTTGCCGACGGCAACTTTTTTAAATTCAACGGTTAGAACTTCCAGTCAGGTGCTGATCATTGTCGAGCGCAAGGAAGACTGGGCTTCGTACTTCCCCAGCGAAGACATCATCACGGCGCAGGAATACCTTGAGCAAACCCGTGAAGGCGAGGCGGGCAAGCGGGTTCAGGTGATCAATCTGTGCCGCAGTTACAAGTATCTGGGCCACGGCTACTACTGCTCGCTGCTGGCTGAAGCTCGCGGCCACAAGGTTATTCCATCGGTACGTACGATCAGTGAACTGACTAAAAAATCACTCTACGGCCTGGCCCTGGACGACCTGGATAAAACTCTCGAAAAAGCCCTGAGTCATCATCTCTATAGCGATACAGAAGGCTTCACGCTGACACTTTATTTTGGCCGGACACATATCGAACCCTTGCAGGATCTCGCTCGTCAGTTATTTGAAGTGTTTCCCTGTCCGATCCTGCTAGTTGAGTTTCGTCGAACCAATGGTTGGCACATAGAGGGCATAAAGTCCGGTGCCTTGCACAAGTTACGCGATGATCAGGAAGACCAGTTTGCCAATGCTCTGGACAGTTTCAGTCGTAAAGTCTGGCGTGTGCCGCGTTCACGGCAAGTGGCCCGATATGACCTGGCGATCCTGCATGATCCGCAAGAAGCATTACCCCCTTCGAACAGCAAGGCGCTGGAAAACTTCGTGCGGGTGGGCAAGGGCATGGGCATCGATGTCGAACTGATCGAACGCAAGGACTACGCGCGTCTGGCCGAGTACGACGGTTTATTGATCCGCGAAACCACCAGTGTCGACAACCATACCTACCGTTTTGCGAAAAAGGCTGAAAGCGAGGGGCTGGTGGTGATGGACGACCCAGCGTCGATCTTGCGTTGTACCAACAAGGTTTATCTGACCGACCTGCTCAACAGCCATCAGTTGGGCATGCCCGCCACCGAAATTCTCTACAAGGAGCGACCCGAGGACTTTGAGCGAGTTGGCGAACGTCTGGGCTTTCCGCTGGTACTGAAGATCCCCGACGGCTGTTTTTCGCGCGGCGTGATCAAGGTCGAAAGCCAGCAGGCGCTGCTTGAAGCCACCGCTGAACTGTTCGAGCACTCGGTGCTGTTGCTGGCTCAGGAGTTTTTCTACACCGAGTACGACTGGCGTATCGGCGTCCTCAACCGCAAGCCGATCTTTGCCTGCCAATACTTCATGTCCAAGGGCCACTGGCAGATCTACAACCACAAAGCCAAGGGGCAGGACATCAACGGTGAATGTCGCACCTTGGCGGTTCATGAAGCGCCGCGCGCAGTGGTCGAACTGGCGGTAAAGACGGCCAATCTGATCGGCGATGGTCTCTACGGCGTCGACCTGAAACAGGCGGGCAACAAAGTGGTGGTGATCGAGGTCAACGACAATCCTAACCTCGACGCCGGCATCGAAGACGCTTACCTGCAGGACGATTTGTATTCACTGGTGCTGGAAGAGTTTGTGCGACGGCTGGAGCTGAAGCGTCGCGGCCAGGCCTGGTGATCCGCCGATGATCAACAGCTTTGCACTGAGCCACGGCGCGTTGCAGCGGGTCGAACGACTGGACGCCGGGGTGATGCTGTTCAGCAACCCTGACGCGGCCGAGCGTGATCTGCTTCACAGTCATTTCAAGGTCGACGAGCACGCATTGGCCTCGGCGCTGGACCCGGACGAAGTGTCGCGGATCGAGTTTCACCCGGATCATCTGTTCCTGATCTGGAAACGTCCGGAAAATTATTCCGGTGGCGGCAGTCTGGCTTTCGAGGTTTCGTCTTGCGGGTTGTTGTTTTCGCCGGGGCAATTGCTGGTGATTGCCACCGATGACACGCCATTGCATGGCCTCGGCACCCGTCAGCCGTTAAACACACCGCTGGATGTGTTGCTCGATCTGCTGTTCAACAACATCCATCACTACCTCGGCCATTTGAAGGTGATCAAACTGGTCGCCCGTGAGTTGCAGCAGAAATTCAATGCCTCGATGCAGAACCAGCATCTGGTGCAGATGTTCAACCTCAGCGAAAGCCTGATCTATTACATCAACGCCCTGCACAGCAACGGTGCCGTGCTGACACGCCTGCGCAATCATGCCGAGAAACAGCTTTTCAGCAGCGAAGCGATCGGCCTGATCGACGATCTGATTATCGAGAACAACCAGTGCTACAAACAGGCGGAAATCTATTCGACGGTGTTTTCCGGGCTGATCGATGCGCGCGGCAATCTGATGAACAACAGCATGAACAACCTGTTACGCAAGCTGACGTTGATCAACGTAGTGTTTTTGCCGTTGAACCTGATTGCGAGCATCGGTGGCATGTCGGAATTCAGCATGATGACGGCCGGGACGCCGTGGTGGGTGTCGTATCCGTTGTTTCTGACGGTGATGCTGCTTGGGGCGGGCGGGATGCTGTTTGGTCTGCGGCGGTTGGCCAGATGATTATGTGATGACTCAGAATGCCCTATCACGAGCAGGCTCACTCCTACATTTGGAATGCTCACCTGTAGGAGTGAGCCTGCTCGCGATAGCAATATCCGTAGCGCCAAATGCTCCGAATCAGCGCACTTGCGCCACATCCAGCCCTTTGCGCCGTTCCCGTATCCCGCGCACCACCAGATACAACAACGGCCCGATCGAGACAAAAACCGCCGTTAGCAACAAATAGGGCACCACCGACCAAACCGCCTGCCCGCGAGACCGCGCATCCTTGACCATCCATACCCCGGCCAACGTCGCCAGTAGGTACAAATCAATCACCACCTGCGCGGTATCCGGGCGCGACATCAGACTGATACCGAAGTCGATCAACGATTGTTCAGCCTGGAGCATCACCGAAACGGTGTAGCCGGTAAACGCAAGCAAAGCCGTGAGGGGCAGGGCGACAGACATCATGCATTCGTTCCTTGAATTGATGAGCGGAATCGCCAGCCTACAGATGTCAGGCAAAATTGACCATTGACTTGCCGGCGACGCTCAAGCTAATTTCTGCCCATGACTTCCACCGTATTGCGCTGCCAGCCAAGCATTATTACCGCCATTCCTCATTTGGCGGGCTAGCTCACGACTGCAGCACCCAACCCGCCCTAGAGGCGGGTTTTTACTTTCTGTCTCCAGGGTTTTCGAAACACCGCTCATGTAGGAGCCTCCGGCAACTCCTACATAAGTGAATGAAATCGCTATCAAGGAGCTGAACATGACATACACCGATGACCAGCAAGCGTTGCTTGAGCATTACGTGAAAAAGATCCTTGCTGCACCGGTGTATGACATTGCCGTGCGTACGCCGCTGCAAGCGGCACCAGCGCTGTCCGAAACGTTGGGTAACCGGATTCTGCTTAAGCGTGAAGACTTGCAACCGACGTTTTCCTTCAAGATTCGCGGCGCTTACAACAAACTCGTGCAGCTGAGTGAAGAGCAGAAAGCGCACGGAGTGATCACCGCATCTGCCGGCAATCATGCGCAAGGTGTAGCGCTGGCGGCGCGCGAGCTGGGCATCGCCGCCACGATCGTCATGCCGTCCACGACTCCCGAGCTGAAAGTCATCGGCGTGCGCAGTCGCGGTGCCGACGCGCTGCTGCATGGCGAAAGTTTTCCGTTTGCCCTAGCCCATGCGCTGCAACTGGCCGAGCAAACCGGGCGCACCTTCGTGTCTCCTTTCGATGACCCGGATGTCATTGCCGGGCAGGGCACGGTGGCCATGGAAATCCTTCGTCAGCACCAGGGCGCGCTGGACGCGATCTTTATCCCGGTAGGCGGTGGCGGCTTGATCGCCGGCATCGCGGCCTATATCAAATACCTGCGGCCGGAAGTCCGGATCATCGGCGTTGAATCCGAGCACTCGGCGTGCCTGAAGGCAGCCATGACCGCGGATCACCGTGTGGTGCTGCCCAACGTCGGCACCTTCGCCGATGGCGTAGCCGTGGCGCAGATCGGCGAGTACGGATTTCAAGTGTGCCGCTTCTGTGTGGACGAGGTGATCACGGTCAGCAACGATGACCTCTGTGCGGCGATCAAGAACATCTACGACGATACCCGCTCGATCACCGAACCTTCTGGCGCGTTGGCGGTTGCGGGAATCAAACAATACGTCGCACGAACCCGCGCTCGTGATCAGACATTCGTCGCCATCGACTCGGGCGCCAATATCAACTTCGACAGTCTGCGCCACGTCGCCGAGCGCGCCGCTGTGTACGGCGCTCCGGCGTAATGCGGATCAGGGCAGCAATGGGCGCAGGAAACTGCGCTCGTAACTGACGATGAATTTCTTCTCGACCAGACCAGCGACCAGCGCTGTGCTTTCCGGATCTGTCAGCGCGATGTGTCGATAGCTTTCGTAATCTGCCAGCGAAGGAAAACTGAACAGGCAATAAGCGATGTTGCTCGCGCCTTCGGACGGCAGAAAGTAGCCGTGATGCGTGCCGCCCAAGCGCTCGACAATGCCGAGCCAGGCCTTGGCGTAGGCCTCGAACTCGGTCAGTTGATAAGGATCGATGACGTATCTGACGTGGCAGGTAATCACGCGCTGCGCTCCTGGCTCAGGTTATTCAGCAAGGGCTGTACCGACTTTGTCCGACGCAGACCAGATGCGATAACGCACCTCAACATCCGCAGGGGCATATACCACGACCGGCAATTTGCTGTTATAGCGCAGCATGAAGCCATCACCGACGACGGGCACGAAGGCGCGTTTTTTCTGCGAGCCTGGCGGGCAGGCCATCATCGTGCTCATCGGACCGACGACTTTTTCCAGCCGATAGAACGGATATCCCCAGCCTTCGAGATTCTTCTCGTCGAGCACACCGCCCAGACGCTGGCGGTTGCAATCCACTTCCAGGGTTTTGCCGGCGAGAATTTCTACCTGGAAGTTTTCTTCCTGCTCCTGCTTGGGCAGGTGAATGACCTGACGGGTGAAACCGGCTTCAGCCTTCGGGTAAGGCGCGACGTCTTCAAGTTTGGCAGCGTGGGCGAGGGTGGACAGGCTGGCGATGATCAGCCCGGTGGTCGCGTGAGCGCGTAAAGAACCCATGGAAGCCTCCTTGCGGGTGTAGGGTGGATAACCAGCATTCTTACTGCCAAGGGCGCTGAATGCAAACCCGCAAGAGATTGCAAAATGCAACGCAGAGAAAGGCGTTTCTGGCATTTTGCAACTGGCCCAATACTGGCCAGCGGGCTAAGCCCATGATTTACAAGTAGGTCAGATTGACCCGATGAAAGGCACGCTTTATGCGTCTTTTCAGTGCGGCGCACAGGGTTTGGGCGCCTACACTCCAATGGGCATTTCGCAGTACCACCGCTTGCCACACCCAAGGAAACAGCGGGGACACACCCGTGCAGGGGCCGCAACGGTCAGCGTGAATACTTGATTGGCATCTCACAGTAAGGAGAGGGTTTCGCCATGTTTCTGTCTGCCTTGGAACTACGCAATATCATTGAAAGCAGTTTTCTGCCGAAACGCTGCCAGTGCACGCTGTCGCCGGATCTGTCGATGACCGTCAAGGTGTTTGGTGATCATCAAACCGATCAGGTCGATTTGCTGGTCAGCGGCATCGACGCCAGCCACCTCAATGGCTGTCGTGAAATAAACGAACTGATTGCAGGGCTGCGATCGGATCTGACCCGACAAACTACTCAGCATCACTACAGTCCGCGATCGCGGGCGATTTAACCGACTGTTTCACTCAGTTCGACCGTCACGCGCCGGGCCTGCACAAAACCAAGGCCCAGCGCGAACTCGACCAGCACCGCGAGCAGAATCCCGGGGCCGGCATGGCCATTCAGCCATTCGCCGAAACCCAGCACCGCCAAACCAAAACAACCGATGGTAAAACCGTTGCTCAGTGCACTTCGTGCCACTGACGGCGGCGCATTGCGCGCCAGATAAAACATCATCCCCAACGCTGCAAACAACACCGCGCCACGCCGCGCGACAAACCCGGCGCCTTCGGAATATTCAATACTCCAGATCGCCAGCAGTATGTCCGGGAACAGTCCCCAGGCCAGCGTCAGCACAAAACACAGTGATGAAGTAATGATCGACAACGTGCGAAACGACAACTGCATGGCGAATCCTTGCGGCAGTGAGGAGGGTTGCGAGCATACCTGCCGAAACCACCCCACGCCTACCGCCGACCCGCAAATCAGAGCTTTCCGTCAGTTCTGGAAGTTGCACGCGTCAGACAATTTTCGATAGCTGATTTCCTCAGGCTTACCGGCGTTGTCGATGTACTTCATGTCAGCCGTGACCACCTTGCAGGTTTGTGTTGGCGTCTCGGTCAACGACACCACTTTGGCCACATGCAACGGCATGCCGTACTCATACGGCACGGCTTTGGATGTGGCGGACGTGTCATTGGCCTGGGCCAGCCCGGCGAACGCGGTGCAGGCGAGGGCAGCGGTGAGCAATAAAGGGCGAATGTTCATGAAAGGACTCCCGTGTGGCGGTTCTAGAGTTCGGCGTGATTCACCCGAACCTGCCGCACTGGGCAACAGCCAGAATGGCTGAGGGCGTGCGGTTCAGTAGAGTTTTTGACCGCGGCGTTAAGGGATGGTTAACCAAGCTGAACGCCGGCTGTCAGGGAGTGGGACGATTTCTTTGGGATGTTTGGCCAATTCCTACAAAGGCTGGTGCCTTGTCTGCTTTCGGCGGCTGGAGCGGGGCGGTTATTGTCGGTTGCCGCTGCAAAATCAGTGGTTCGGGTTTGGTCACCCGGGAATAATCGATTGCATATGTGCCATTATCTGCTCCGCGGAGTTCTTTGACCGTGAAGTGCATAGCTGTGGCGGCCGTGTGCAGGACGCCTTCGGGCGAGCTGAGTTGATTGTTCTCGGTTGACCAAGCCTGTACACGGTCCGCCTCCCATCGTTTGGTCACGGTGTCGGCGGTTACTTTTGAAACAATCGAGTAATCAATATGCCAATAATCAAACTGCTACAAAACCGCTATCTCCCCCTCAGCAGCAACGTCACCGAAACCCCTACGCTGCTCATCGACACCCAAGCCAACCCTAAAGACATCCTCGAAGCCGCCGTCCAGCGTATCCGCGCCGCCGCCGACCTGCTCGAAACGCTGCATTGCCTATGCTTCAAACACGCCGACGTGCAAGACATTCCACACATCACCCATGCGCTTTACCTGCTGACGCAGGATGGCAATGATTTGCTGCAGGTGGCACAGCAGCAGATGTTGAGTTGGAAGGCGCAGGTTTGATGAGAAATTGATAGGGCGCAGCCACGGGACGGAGTGAGAAACGCCCCGTCTTTCAGCGTGGCGAACTGCAATCGAGCTTGGTCCGGCAACAGGCCGGTTTCAACGATCGCGAATATCGACTGAGCATTCTTTTGCGCTTCGCTCCAGGCTTTCGCCGCGTCACTCTTTGTCATCAATTGGCCCCCGATTGCAGGGCGAGTTTTTCGCGCATGGCTTTCTTCAGACATTCGACGCAGATGCCGGTAGGTGCTTTGAGTTTCGGCGTCACGGCGAGGGACTCTGCCTGCATCATTTGATTGACGCGGGTTTGCAGCAGACGTCCGGCGTTATCGATCGCCGCGAGACCTGGAATGAGCGGGGCGAGGATTGCAATCCCGGTGCCTGAGCCGGGTGCGCCACCCGAGTTGGTCTTCACCTCGGCACCACTAATGGTCACCCCACCCGCATCGACCTTCACAAAACTCCCGCCAGCCTTGGCCGTGAGCTCCATCGCGCCCTCTACCACCAGCTTCTCGCCAGCGTGGTAGTGAATCTCGGTGCCTGCCTCAACAAACTGCGCAGTCCCGACCTTAAGGTGCTGGGTCACTGCAACCGTCAGGTGATCATTCGCACGCATCTCGCTCTTGCGATCCAGATGCGTAATCCGGTGCTCTTCAACCTTGAACTCGCTCAGCGTATTGGCTTCAACGGTGTCGTGCCGTTCATTGCCCACCCGGATCTTCTGATCGTGCTCAATGTTCTCATCCCAATCGCGCTGGGCATGGATGTAGATCTGCTCGACGCCTTTCTTGTCCTCGATGCGGAATTCGTTGTAGCCCTTGCCGCCCGGTGAGCTCAGGGTCTTGAAGGTGCCGCGGGTTTTGTTCGCTGGCAGGTCGTAGGGAACGACGTTTTCCTTGTGGTACAGGCATCCGGTGACCAGTGGCTGGTCGGGATCGCCTTCGAGGAAGGTGACGAGGACTTCCATGCCGATGCGCGGGATGGCGATGCCGCCGTAGGCTGCGCCAGCCCAGCCCAGCCGCTGGCGACGCGCATCCAGCAGGTGGTTTTGTCGTTGGACTGGCCGTCGCGGTCCCAGTGGAATTGCACCTTGATGCGGCCGTATTGGTCGCAGTGGATTTCTTCACCCGCAGGCCCAGTGACGATCGCGGTCTGGCTGCCGAGGACTTTGTTCCATCGTACTTTTAGCCCACAGCATCGTTAATTTATAGATCAAGCCGGCGCTCTTACATCACCAAGAGCCATACGGCACGCCGAACGTCTCGACGTATTCTTTGGAATTCTTTGAGAGCGAATCGTATCGACCACCCGATTTGCCTTCGTATGGCCCACGTGGGTCAACCTCGGCCTTCACTTGCGTGACCTCGATTGGTGCCAGACATGGGCCAAGCACCCACACTTTTACGATGCCACCCGGCGCGAGACCGATTGCAATTGCTTTTCTGTAACCCGTCGTCCACTTACCTGTAGCTTCGCAATAAGTTTTTTCAGCTGTACGCATAATTTCTTGGGTTGATTCAGGTATATCGATTCCGACTTGGTAAGTCTGCGGCTCCGCCAATGATTGCCAACGTACAAAAATCTTTTTTGGTAAATCTGCACCGGTAACGTACTTGCCTTTTCCCCAGCCCGATCTTTTTGGCCAGCCCTTTGGGTTGCCCGCATTATTTTTAGGAGTCTGAATAGCGGAAACTCCGCTCATTGCCCGTCGATATACCTGCCCCTGCATATCGATGACATCTGCAGTTTCAACCCAAACTTCCATGTAGTCAGGAGCTGAAAAACCTAAGCGCCAAGCGTCATATGGCAACGAACCTGCGTTTGCAAAGGTTGATCCCACCAACAACATGGCGGCAAGCAGGAAGCGAGTAAAACTACTCATTTGGATGAACCGTCCGAAGCAGGTTGTCATTAGGGCGATTAATGAACAGTATGCCAAGATCACTGTTGTTTAATCCCTTCGCAGCATTCCAGTTGTCAGATAGATGAACATAACGCTGAAATAATAGTTGTTCTTGTTGCAGGGTCAGGCCAATTGTTTTGGTCTTGCCCAATGCGTATGCCATTAATTTTTCAGAAATCTCATCTAGTTCCGTTGGTAGAGCAAGTCTCGGATCGTTATCAGAGATTTCCGCGAACGGGACGTCATTCTCGACAGCCAGTTCACGCATAATCCGCAGATAGACCAATGACAGTTCACTACGCACTTCGCGTTGGCTGCTTACTGCCGCATAGACATGCTTTTTCGGGGTTCGATCATCTCTGTCCACGCTGTTAAAATTTACCTCCCACGTCCGAAGTTCGAGAGACAAATCGTACTGAGCCATCTGATCTTGGGTGCGGCGAAGATCCTGCTGTGCGAGTTTGTAACTATTAGCTTCGGTCGCCATTGATCTCCGCTCGACGTCGCTTCGACGTGGCTTACTAATCAGCACTTTTTCAATAGCTTTTGGTAGATACCCCCCCCTAAATCAGAGTGAACGCCGGGCAGAATTATGTCTGCGGCCCCTGCGCTGTTTAACGAAAAGTTATACCTACGCTCGTTTTTAGCGACAAGGTGCACAATTTTTTTGGCAATATCTGGTCCTAGGGCAATATTGATACCTAGATTCCACGAGCCCTTAGCGGTCCCAGTGGAATTGTACTTTGATGCGGCCGTACTGGCTTCGCGACCGGTGAAACTGAGGACTTGCAGGTCGGCGTTGGCGCCTTCGAGCGTGAGGGTAATGTTGGTTGCGTTGGCGTCCAGCATGCCTTGAATTCCGTCCTTTGAATAAGCAGGGGGCGGATGTTGCAGGATACAGCTACCGCCTTCAAGGCGCAAAATCTGAGGAAAAGGAAGAAACTCAAGCTTCTCCATTTTTACTCACCAAGAGCCATACGGCACTCCAAATTTATCTACATAAGCCTTGGAAACATCTGAAAGTGAATCATACTGACCATCGGATTTTCCCTCGTAGGGTCCACGCGGGTCGATTTCGGCTTGAACTCTTGCAACGTCTACAGGAGGTAAACAAGAACCAAGTACCCAAACTTTAACTATTCCACCCGGGGCAAGTCCTATTGCAAGTGCATCTCGATATTCTGAGATCTCTTTGCCGTCGAATGCACAGTAAACAGTTTCCTCTTTACGCATCAATTCACGAACTGATTCAGGCACATCAATAGCGACTTGGTAAGTCTGTGGCTCAACTAAGGACTGCCAACGAACGTAAAGTTTTTTGGGAAGGTCTGCGCCAGTTATGTATTTTCCCTTACCTCGCCCGTCTTTTTGGCCAACCTCTTGGCTGGCCGGAATTGTTAGCTGGTGTTTGGATTGCGGAGACACCACTCATAGCCCTCCGGTAGACTTGCCCCTTTGAATCTATTACATCCGCCGTTTCGATCCAGACCTCCATATAGTTTGGCGCCAAGAATCCGAGATGCCAAGCTTCATAGGGTAAAGAACCGCTATTGGAAGAGGTGCAACTGCTAATTAGCACGGCTGCAGTAATGCAGCGTGTAAATCTACTTATTGCCGTTAGCAAATAACACCTTCATACGGATCTCCCCGAAAATCACTTGCTTTATCAGCTAATGCCGGACGGAACTTATCTTTTCAGGTTGCCGGCAGCCCTGCGAAGAGAACGATTGATATAAGTCTCTTGTCGCTAGTGAAGCCGAGGGTAGATAAATCTGCCCTCGGTCGCCAATTCTTTTATTGATTCGACAAGGTTCAAGCCGTGCCTGTCATCGACCCCCCTGCGGAATAAACAGGGGGGATGTTGCAGGATAAAGCTACCGCCTTCAAGGCGCAGAATCTGATGAAAAGGAAGAAGCTCAAGCTTCCCCCTTTTTACTCACCAAGAGTCATACGGCACTCCAAATTTATCTACATAAGCCTTGGAAACATCTGAAAGTGAATCGTACTGACCATCGGATTTGCCTTCGTACGGACCTCGGGGATCTACTTCAGCCTTGATACTTGCGATCTCGATTGGCGTCATACAAGGCCCACCAACCCAGACTTTAACGATACCACCAGGTACTAGCCGCACGGCAATTGATTGACGATAACCAGTGATCCACTTTCCGTCAGCTGCGCAAAATGCTTTTTCTTCTTTGCGCATCAGCTCTCGAGTTGATTCAGATATATCAATTTCCATTTTGTAGGTCTGGGGCTCTACCAACGACTGCCACCGTACGAAGATTTTTTTCGGCAAGTCTGCGCCAGTCACATATTTGCCGCTTCCAATACCAATTCTCTTCGGCCAGCCGCGTGGGTCGCCGGAGTTGTTGGGGGGCGTTTGTAATGAGGCCACTCCGCTCATTGCCCGTCTGAAAACTTGGCCTTGAACATCGATTATATCCGCTGTCTCTATCCAGACTTCCATGTAATCGGGGGCAGAAAAACCCAGATGCCATGATTTATAAGGCAACGGTTCGCTATTGACAGAGGCACAGCTAATGGCCAACAGGGCTGCGAGAGTAAAGCGTATAAATCTATGCATTTAGATCTACCCTACGCAAAAAATACGCTTTCATGCTCACACGGATATTGGTCCAAATTAGCCAAAAGGGGACGTCGATTTGGACGTCCCCCTATTCAGAGTGCCGTACCCTTGAGTGGTGGCACATTCGTACTATGTTACGCGGTCCTCAACTTAGCGCTGTTCGCTTGAGGGATCATGGCAATTTGAACCTCGACAGTGTTTTCTTTCTTCGCCATCCAGCGCTCAACATTCTGATCATGTTCCGGCGCTTGGATGGAAGAACCGTAGATATCTTCTGGCGCGAGTTTGAGAAAGGTAAGCGTGTGAAGGCGCTGCCGAGAGGTATCAAGTCGTCCGATTTCGGCCCTTAATACATTTACCTGCTGCTGAGCTTCTCGACGGTCGGATTGGTAGGATTGGCTCAACTCAATCTCTTTGGACTTCAATCGATCCTGCATTTCCTGCAGCTCATAGTAGATCTGATCGTATTCAGTTTTTGTCACAACCGTACGACCGCTTTCCTGGGTTTGCTGCCAGCGGCGCAACGTAGCCCAAGCGTTGGGAATATACGAATCAATCATAAAGTGATGTTTCATTTGGAACAGCTGTTGAATAAACAGGGCACGGTCAGGCAGATCTCCAAATTTTTTCACAGCCCTTGTACAGGCTGCTTCTTCGATGGATTCGCAGCCTGGATTCCAGAGAATTGACGAGTGTTCGCGACCTTTGAATTGCACCGGCATGAAATGGTGCAAAGCACCTTGGTGTTCGTAGGGAGACCCGCCCGTACGTGTTAGCCCCAAAGCAAAGATCAGAGCTCCTATCGGTGCAGTAATAAAGCTCAGGGCTACACCAGACATCCAGACACTTTTTCGAGTGTTCATCCATGGTGCTGGCACGCTTGGAATCGGATCGTTGTCGTTGACCATACGATGGTGCGCTAAGGCAGCAGCGCCTTGTACGAAGTCTGCATCGCCTGCTCTTGGGGAGCCGTAGGTGTAGAGCAAGACGTCGTATTTATTAGTGCCTTGTCTAAGCGCTTCGGCGAGCAAGGTTGCAATGGCGCCTCCCAGGCTATGACCGCAAATAATAACTTTCTGATCAATATGGAATCTGTTGAGGTAAGTTTGAATGAAAGTATTGATTGCTTCGTAGGCCAAGTAGAAACCTTGGTGAGCTTTTCCGACGCCAACCTTGACAGGAATTTGCTCTGCATCAGCGTCCCGAAGAAAATCCACCCCCTCTAAAGTTCCGCGTATAGATATAAGAATAATTTCGTCGTGATGTGTAATGAAACCTTGAGTGTTGGTTCCACTTTCCTCTTCGGTATCATCAAAGAAATGCAGCTTCGCAGGGTGCTCCTGTTTAGTGCCGAGTTCTGGTTTGTTTTGGTCATATAGAGCCGGATCGAATGGCAGTATTTCGAAACGTTTCGAGTACGGCACGTCTTCGTAAAGTGGATAATAAGCAGTGGGCTGTTGCGGGTCGATTTTCCCTAATTCTTTATAACAAGCCATACCCTCTCCGAACATATTTCCAACGGTGGCGTCGAGAGGAAAAGACACTGTGTCGGTGATTGGATTTTTATCGGGGGATTGGCCAAAATTTCGATAGCTAAGAGCTGCAAATAATGACAATTGATACAAGTTCAAGGCGCTGAATTTGTTGTCTTTGGATAGCATCGGTCGAAATGCTCGAAGAGGTCTTACTTCGAGAACCGAATGTTTGTTCGGTAGCAGCGCAATGCCTTGAAGCAGCGACTCGTCGGGACCAAAGCCCAAATCTCCCATAATCTTGAGCAGGCTGAAATTGGGAGGATATTTTCTTGGGGAGTAAGGCGGCAGGTGTGCTGACTTGCTGACCAGATCTCTGACTTCAATTTGAAAAAACTGATCAGCTTTTTCCTTGGCCGGATTTTTTTCTACGCGCGCGCCATCCTTCCGAATAAACCGCGTGTTTTCAGCTTTCACTTGCAACTCTGAAATTGGCAGCGGATAGCTTTCTCGCTGGGTAAGAGCTTTATAAAAAGCTTCGGCCCCTTGGTACGGTTCGTCTATCGTGAGGACGACAGGCCCTTGGTAATGGTTGACGACTTTCGCTGAACCATCGGGTCCGAGTACACCGGAATATGTTTGATGGGCACTGTCCTGAAGAGCGTAAGACAAGCCAGCATAAGGTTTCCCATCGCCATTCTCGTCGACTAATTGAAAACTAATCCAGTCGCCACGCAAAGGGCATGCTTCAGATTTTCCATTGAGTAAGGGATCGCAAGGTGTCTGCAATGGCATCAAAAAATATCCTTATTCATTACAGGTCGGGTAAACGGTGCAACTCCGCCCGTCGGGCATCTTGAACGGCTTGAAGTCAGTAGTATTGCCATTGCAGAAGGCATATGGGTCGTCCAAGCTTTTACCCATGCAACGCTTCCATCCTTGTGGAAATTTGACCCAGTTATCACCCATGTAAGGACGTTCCTCTTCTTTGACGACGAAAGAAACGTTCAACGTCTTTCCATGTAGTTGGGATCGTTTTAAAGGTCCCTTTGCTACAGCGCCAATAGTCTGTTCCGGTGTTGCCTTAGCGGTGCACTTGAGAATTTTGGCGATAACCCGATCTGGCCCCATCGTACGAAACAACCATTCACACTCTCGTTGCAGAGTGGTCGGCGTAGGAAGTTCCAGGTTGTCAGCCGCACCCTCCTCAAAAGCGATTCCTGTGTGGTCTCTTCCGACTTGATCAAATCCGGATGCATACTTGGCATCAACTTCATAATCAAAGCTGTCTAAAACTAAAGGGCAGCCTCCTTCCACGCTACTCAACGGGACTTGAAAATGCGCAGTCTCTGCCTTTTCGCTGAACTCTTGCTTGAAGAACTTGAAACCTGGATGATCTCGTCCTTTCTTTGCAGGAACACTGCAAGTTTCTCCGGCCCGGGGTACATATTGTGCCTCGCCTCTAATTTTGAATCCTGGAGGAAGCTCAGTAACGAGAGTAAAACTTTCCTGCTGCGCAACTGAGCAGCCTGTCACACTAATCGCCCCCAGACCGATCAGCAGGCTACGGACAAATCCAGTGAAAATTTTGTGGTACCGCATTCGATACTCCTTGTCCGGCGTAAGCTTCGAGCGTGCCGCGCTCTATTAAGATTGCTCTCAACCACGAGCCAATTCGTTTGATTGCGTTGCGAAAAAACGCTCGCATCTTCCGTAATGCTGATCCGGTGTCTCTCCCGGCAGGGGCTCCCAAGCGACATCCTGTACGCACTGAGCGTCTAGGCGCAGGGTCAACATGAACTGCCGCTGTTCCGGAATACTCCATTGCCAAGCTTCGAGCAGGTCAATCTGTTCTTCGAGCCATTCGAGGATGCCGCGGGTTTCCGAAAGCTTCGCGGCGGCTTCGGCGTGATACACCAGCAACCAGCGTTTCAGGTTAGTGCTCAAGATTTCGCGGGTGCGTTCTGGTGGGGTGGGGACTTGTAACCACGGTGCGGGATTCGGCACCGCATACATTCCTGGCTTGCTGTTATCCGCGCTTTGCCATTGATCCTCATCCCAATACAGCACGCTGCTGATGGGCCCGAGTAGCAGCGGCCATTCACTTTCCTTCATATTGCCGAGGCAACGGGCGAGGACGCGGTTATCCTGGAAGCGAAACAGCGAGCGATCGCCATCTTCTTCGATGACCATGCGTGCGATCCAATGCTGCGTGAGGCTGTCGAGATCAGGTTTGTCCATACTGCCGATCCAGCCCCAGTTGCGCTGGGGATCGTCCAGCAGTTTGCGAAACTCTTCATCGCCTGGATTCTGCAGTTCGGCCAGCCACGGGCTGATGGCAGCGAACTGAGCGAACTCGGTACGGCGGTAGAGCTGCACGGAGCGTTGCATGACGCCGGCGCTGTATAGCGGCGTGATCGGATTGGGCTCGGCGAGACTGTCGACGACCAGAATCAGTACGCGATTGAGTCGCGACTGTTCTCCCAGCCAGCTGTTGAGTGCATCGCTCATGCGGTAGCTCCCAGATCACATTTGCCTTCACGACAGGCTTCGCAGATCGGGCAGCGGATGTCGCCAGCGGCACGTGCCGCTTTGGCCAAGGCCATTTGCGCGACGGCAGGGACGAGCAGGGCGCCGGCTTTGTCTTTCGCCGCAGCCCATGGAATGACGGGTTCGAGAATGGCGATCCCCGTACCCGCACCCGGCGAGCCACCCGAGTTGGTCTTCACCTCGGCACCACTAATGGTCACCCCACCCGCATCCACCTTCACAAAACTCCCGCCAGCCTTGGCCGTGAGCTCCATCGCGCCCTCTACCACCACCTTCTCGCCAGCGTGGTAGTGAATCTCGGTGCCAGCCTCAACAAACTGCGCAGTCCCGACCTTCAAATGCTGCGTCACACCCACCGTCAGGTGATCATTCGCACGCATCTCGCTCTTGCGATCCAGATGCGTAATCCGGTGTTCTTCAACCTTGAACTCACTCAGCGTATTGGCTTCAACCGTGTCATGCCGCTCATTGCCGACACGGATCTTCTGGTCGTGCTCGATGTTCTCGTCCCAATCGCGTTGGGCATGGATGTAGATCTGCTCGACGCCTTTCTTGTCTTCAATGCGAAACTCGTTGTAGCCCTTGCCACCCGGTGAGCTGAGGGTCTTGAAGGTGCTGCGGGTCTTGTTCGCCGGCAGGTCGTACGGAACGACGTTTTCCTTGTGGTACAGGCAGCCGGTCACCAGTGGCTGGTCTGGATCGCCTTCGAGGAAGGTGACGAGGACTTCCATGCCGATGCGCGGGATGGCGAGGCCGCCGTATGCAGCTCCGGCCCAGCCACTGGCGACGCGCATCCAGCAGGTGGTTTTGTCGTTGGACTGACCGTCGCGGTCCCAGTGGAATTGCACTTTGATGCGGCCGTATTGGTCGCAGTGGATTTCTTCGCCTGCGGGGCCGGTGACGACGGCGGTCTGGCTGCCGAGGACTTTCGGTTTCGGATGTTCAAGGGCAGGGCGGTAGTGCGCGTCCCATGGCGTGGCGAGGAAGCTGTTGCGGTAGCCCTGGTGGAAATCGCTTTTGTGGTCGGTGACGTCGCTGGTGACGTTTTCGCCGAGTACTTGCGGTTGTTTGCCTTCGTGGAAGACTTCCAGCAGCAACCACAGATCGTTCCATTCGGCGCGCGGGTGTTCGGCGAGGGTGAGGAAGTGGCCGCTGGTCAGGGTCGGTTCATCACCTTTGCCTTCGGCGAGTTTGTAGTCGCTGCGATGGCGTTCCAGCGCGCGGGTGGAGAGGAATTTGCCGCGCTCGCGGGTGGTGAAACGACCGGGGTAGTCGTAGTCCTCAAGGTCTGGGGCGAAGTCGGATTTCACTGCGCCTTCGGGGAGGATCTTCGGTTTTTCGAAGTCGTAGTCGCGCCGCGATACGCGGGTGGTGCGGGTTTCCAGACGTAGATTGAAGCGCTTGATCACCGGTTTGTCGGCGCTCATGCCGGAGTCTTGCTGGTAGCTCACGGCTTT